>JADLBW010000065.1 GCA_020847515.1 Pirellulales bacterium
TAGTGCCATCAGCGCGGCGCCAACCGCTCCTGTCCCTGAACCACCTGGTGCATTGCTGCTGTCGTCTTTTGGGCTAATGGCTTTCTTATTGCGGTGCCGCGCATCCCAATTCGGGGGCACGTCGGGGGCAACATTGGCAAGGCGAGCCCAACACAGTTACAATACGACATCAACCACTTCCACCGAATAACTGTGAGCTGCACAACGACTTATACTCGAATGCAATCCTAAACCAGCGTGTTCCCAACACGAGAGAACTAGGTTCGAGTCCTACCGGGGAAGCTTTTTCGGTTAGCGGAATCTCCGCCGACCGACTGGTTAATGGACGACGGCCGAAAGTGAGAGCTTTCGCCGTTTCGCGTTTTCCGACCGCGCCGCAATGACTTGCGGCGATGGGCTCTCTCTCTCGCGGTGGTCCGCACCTTTGAAGCGGAGGCCGACCACCGGCCGTTGGGGTCGCCCAGCACTTTTGCCATCGGCATGTGAAACGAGATCGGCACGCGGCGAAGCAGGAAGCATTGCCCGCGGGGCTTACGTTGGCGGCGCAGGTATTCAAGCAGCAAGCGTTCGATTTCCCAGCCGATCCTGTCCAGTCCTTTCGATGCCATTGCCGCACTTTGGTGCGTTCACGCACAGTTATCGGATCGGTTCCTTGCCTTTTGAGTTTTTCTGCATTGCGTCCCGGAACGGATCGCAGATGATCCGCCTCGCGTCGGGGATGGGCTGCTTAATCGCGGGCAGGCTGAGCTCGTCGCTCGCATCCAGGCCGTCGGGCGTCTGGGTGATGTTCGTAACGACTCGAGAGACGATTACTCGACGATGAGTTCGCCGTTCATCACCATCCAGTGGCCCGGGAAGGTGCACAGAAACGGATACCGGCCTGGTTGCTGCGGCGCGTGAAAGAAAATCGTGAAGGTCTCGCCGGCGTTGACGACGTTGGTGTACGCCAGCACGTCGCTGGTGTCGGGGATGTATTGCCGGTCGCCGCCGTCGGGCGCGGCGACGAGTCGGTTAGCCATTTCGCCCACGGCGGCCAGACGGCCTTGTTTCAGCAGCGCCCAGTTATGAGGAACGACGTCGGAGTTCTTAAAGATCAGCCGAATGGCCGCGCCCGGTCTGGCGTTCAGCGTGCGCGGGATGAACGTCAAATTGTTCCCAGTCTGCACTTCGATCGCTTGTGCGCCCGCAATCGCCGCGCTCCACGGATTGGGTGGCGCCGTATTTAGGCTCGCCAAGTCCCGCGTCATCGGATGCTGGGCGATGGACTTGATTACCGGTCGATAATTGGGCCATTGCATGAACGGCCCGTCGAGTGAGTGCACCGTAATGAACAACTGCTGCGGGGGGCCGTGATCAATTCTCAGCGCCATATGGAGTACGCTCGCTGACTGCAGGTCGGGAATTTCAAAGAACACCGTGTGATCGCCGACGACCTGTGCGGCCGTCACCTCCCAGCGGTCGTGCCCGATCTGTCCCGGCTCTGCAACCGAGTACTCCGGCGATCCATATCCCTGGCCGTATCGGTAGTTCCACGCTTGGGCGAAGTGGCGCCGGTGCTCGCTTGTGATTTGCCGATCCACCGGCTCGGTGAAACGGACTACAACGCCGTTTTGATGGATGTGAAATTCGCATGGCAATTGCACAGGTCCGCCAGCGTACCGGACCCGCTGGAAGCAGCCGTCGTCGGTGGAGTAGGTTCCCCAGCCGGCCATGCCGCTGACATAAAGCTGACCGTCGCGCGGATTGAAGTGAGCGCGGTGTACGCCGGAGCGGAATTCGCCCGGCAGCGGCACGACGGCGCCCTGCGCCTGCCCGCTCCCGTTGTCCTCCAAGAGCAAAAAGTGGCGCGCGGCGCCGTATGACAAATGAATCATCTTTCCTCTGAGCGGACCCCAGCGGTCGTCGGGGACTGTGACTTGCGCGCCGCTTGAGTTATCCAGGCCGCGAGGCAGATAAACCAAGGGGAGGGACGGCGGCTGGCGATCTCTTGGGCCGCCGTAGCCAAAGTGCGGCGGCGTTTGTGATGAACCGTCTTTCCCTGCCGGAATGCGGCAAATCATCGAGGCAGCGGTCCATTCGCCTTCAGAAGCGGGGACGGTAATGGCGCCGTCGGGCGCCAGATGGATGCCGTCGGGGTTTCGCAGACCCGTCGCCAAGACGTCCACTTCGCTGCCGTCCGCGCTAACGCGAATCACGCCTTGGCTACTGGAAGCCGTATAGAAGCGACCTTGCCCGTCGCGGGCCAGGCCGCAGATAAAGTCGTGGCCAGATGGGGAGGTGTGCATGGCGTTGGAAAAGCATTCGTAAAAGTCGGCTTCCCCATCGCCGTTGAGGTCATGCAAGCGAGTGATCTGGTCGCGGCCCAGTACAAAAACTTCATCCCGCTCCACGACAATGCCCAGCGGCTGATGCAGTCCCGAGGCGAATCGACGCCAGGTAACTTGATCAAGCTTTTCGTCGAGTCCTGCGACCGACCAGACGTCGCCGTGCATGGTGCATACTAGCGCGGTCCCGTCTGAGCGAAAGGCATGGTCGCCGCAAAAAATGGGCGCCTGCCACGGGTTCTGCGTCGGCAGGGGGACGTCGTCGATCGCATACGGCGTGTCGCTACCTAATCGACCCGTCGCCCGAAACCTTTCGGGCCACTGCGGAGGCTCCGTCAAATACAGTGTGCGTAGCGGGTGTTGGCCGGCAGGCGCGACCACGCGTACGAATTGCCCGTCCTCGACCCATGGCGCATCCCAAAACTCAGTGTTGCCTGACTGGTAGGCGAAGATGACCCGTTTGCCGAATCGGTAGAAGCCCCGATAAGTCCACGGCTGCGACGGCGGCGCTTGCGCGGGTGGGGGCAGCGTCGCGCCTGCCGGCCTGAGCCCGTCCAGAAAGCCGTGGCGTACGTCGGAAAACTTCAAGAACTCGCCGCGCCACATCGCTTCGTAGCGCAGCGTTTCGGGGTTGAAACAGGCAGCTAGATCTCCGGCTTCGCCCAGGCGCACGCAGACACCCTTGGGCACGACGCCGTTGGGGCCGAAAAAGACCCCCGCCATGAGGCTGCCGAGGTCAACATGGTTCCAACGATCGTCCTTCCAGTCGCGGTCGCTCTGATTGCCCCAATGACCAAAACTCCCGCCGTCCAGCCCCGGAAACGCCGGCAGCAAGCGAGCCCGGTTTGCCGCGAGGCTGAAGTGCGCCGCCTCCTTCTCGTAAAAATCGTAACAGCGGTCACGATTCACATGGTGCTGCCAGGATGGCCAGCGATTGGGCTCGAGCGGCAGTCGCGAATACTCAAATGAAACGTCTTCGCGCCGGCCATCCATTGTTACGAGCTCCGGATGGGAGGCGACGTCCATCAGAAATCGCACCACGTCGCGCCGCTGCGTGGGCGTGAGGATGGCGGCCAGATTCTCTGGCATAAGACTGCCGATCCGCTGCACAAGTTCGATTTCATTGTGCGGGATCTCCAATTCCTGCTGCACTGTAACGTCGAATAACCGGACGGCTTGTCCGCCGTCGTTGCGCTTGTAACCTTGGTGAGCGGCGCCCTCGCCAGTGAGCAGTAGAAACGCGTCATACTCGGGCGCTACCAGACGGCCCGGCCACAAGATCGACTCGGCCAACTGCTCGGCCGTGCGCGTGTCGCCGATCTGCGTGAGCGGCGGACCTACGGAACCGCCGGAATCGCCGATTTTGTGGCAGGACAGGCACGATGCTTTGGGGGAGCGGAAGACCTCTCGACCGCGCAGCGCATCGCCGTTGCGGCGAGCGTCGTCGGCGAGTTGCCGAGCGAGATTGGGATCGTAGGGCCACAACGGAGTGCCGCAGCCGGCTGTCGGCGCGGCGTTGTTTTGCGGTTCGGCGACCGCGTCGTCATCCGACGGTGCGGCTTCAGCGAGCGTCTCGCCGACGCCGGCTGCCGAAGAGAGCAGCATGCCTGCGGTGGTCAGAACGAACAGCAGCGCTCTCATGACAGCTCGTTTCGATCGCTCGGTCGCGCCCCTGGTTCCGACGGCGTTGGAGGGTCAACCTCGCATCGTTCATTGACAAGGCCGGCGGCGCCGACGGCTACGGGGCGGTCGTGTTATGCTTCAGGATGAATTCGACGATGGGCGTCGGATCTTCGAGACTATGCGGATGATGGCCGATTCCTTGCTTGCTAATCACTCTGATTTCGCCGCCCAACTGGCGATACCGTTCGGCCAGCAACGCCGTGTTTTCCTCGATGGGGACGACTTCGTCCGCTTCCCCGCAAATATGCAGCAGCGGGACTTTCGCCTGGGCCAAAGGCGCCAGATTATCAACGGGGTTGCCGCGATACGCAAGCGCCTCCTCCTCAGTCAGGCCGTAGGCGTCAAGCAGCGCGGCCCAATCAGTTGGCGATGGCTGGCTTCGTCCTCGGCCTGCAGGCCAGCTCTTGAAGTCGCACACCGGCGCATCATTGTAAATACAGGCGACCCAGGCAGGGTGGCGCGCCGCCCAATTCAAGGAAAACAAGCCCCCTCGACTGAATCCCTCCAGCACGACGCGCCTGGAGAGGCCATAAACGGTCGTCACATGGGCATAGAACTTGTCCATATGCTCCAAAGCAACTGGAGCACCGTAACGGTTTTGCACATCGACGTATGCTAAATGGTACCCGCGAGCCAAAAGGGCCAGATCCGCTTGTGGCTGGTGGCCGACGAATTCCATCCGCCAGATCCAAGGCGCGCCGGGCGCCGCCGTTTTGGGACGCACCAGAATGCAGTCGCGGCCATCGATAGTGAAGTCCAGACGCTCGTAGCTTTCCCACACTGAAACGGCCGGCGGAGCCGAAGCTGCAGCAGCGTGCATCGCGGGCATGCAGGTCGCGATCGCCAGGGTCAGCGATTGCAGCGGCGTCTGGCTTGAACTCAGGGAATGCCCTCTCATAAGCCTCGGTCTCAAAGGTAGTGCATCGCCTACGGAGCTGGAGCGAACTGAGGCGCCGCGCATGTCGTGACCGCATCACGCGCTCAGTTTCGTGCCGGGCGGCCAGGTGCACAGGCTGCCGAGGATGCCGGCCGCCAGTCCGGCCCCGAGAGAAGCCGGCAGAATCCAAATAAAGCTCATGCCAAGCCACTCGTAGTACGCCACTCCCACCGCCGTCGCCGTGCTGCCTGCCACAGCGCAGAGCGCCCCGAAGGCCGTCGACCAAGGCATGAACAGCGCCATGAATACCAGCAGGAACAAGGGCGCCACCAGCAGATTGGCTGCTTTGAAGCTCACTTCCAGCAGATTCCCCTCGATCTGGCCGATGACCGTGCTCAGAACGACCACGACGCTGCCGACGCCCCACGAAATGATCTTGGTGCGCCGAACTGGGTCGGTCGCGGCCGTCAGGTTCGGCGCCAGCCGATCGATAAGATCTACGGATATCACCGAGCAGGCCGAATTGACGCCTGAGGAAAGGCTCGACATCGCCGTGGCAAGCAGGCCCGCAATCACGAGCCCGGTCACACCGTGCGGCAATCCTACGACGATAAACTGCCCAAAGAGCTTGTCGGCGTCACGATTGACGCTGGCGCCAGGCAGCATCAGTTCTGGATGTGCTTGGAAATAAGCAAGCAGCGCCAGTCCCGTGGTTCCTAACAACACAGCAGACAAAAAGCTGGCTGCCAGCGAGATTCCCAGCGCACTGCGCGCCGTGGCGACGTCGCGGGTTGCAAGATAGCGCTGAATAGCGATTTGGTCGGAGCCGGCCGTACAGATCCACCACAGCAGGCCGGTCAACATCGCAATCGGCACGGTCATGCGCGTCTCGGACGTAACGCCAAGGCTGAACTTGTCCCAATGCGTCATCCACTGGTCCGGCCACCAGGCGGCGACGCCGCCCAGGTCGACCGTGATCAGGATGACGGTCAGCAAGATGCCTCCCAGCAGAATGCTTTCCTGGATAACGTCGGTCACGACCACGGCTCGCAGGCCGCCGATCGACGTGTACATCACCGTGACGGCCCCGATTACCAGGCAGGCGATCGGCGTCGTCCATGCCGGCAGCCCCGATAGGGGTATCAACACCTTACTCGTGGTGGCGTAAATGATGACGCTCATCCACACCAGCCGCAGCAGCAGAAACAGCACCGAGCCTAGCAGCCGTACGCCCACGCCGAAACGCGTTTCCAGCACTTCATAAGCGCTCGTGACGCGCAGTTTGACGAACACCGGGATCAGCAGCCAGCCGACGATCAGGTACACCAGCGGATACGTCAGCACGTCGGAAAACACCATCGGGCCGTGTTGGATCATTTCTCCGGGGGCAGCCAGACAGCTAATCGTGCTGAGAATGGCGGCGAACAGAGACAGACCGACCGAAACGGCGCCCATATGGCGGCCGCCCAGCAGGTACTCCTCCTCGCTCGTCGTGCGCCGCCCGTAGTAAAAGCCGATGCCGAGCATGGCAAGCAGATAAGCGGCGATGATCAGCCA
>JADLBW010000066.1 GCA_020847515.1 Pirellulales bacterium
CCGCATGCGCCTGGAACAGATCCTGGATAACGTGCGGATCATCACCGACAAAATCGCCCGCGACCCAGCCCGCGTCGCGCGCGGCATCTTCGATCGCGAGACGCCGATTAAGTAGTCGGCAGCGGTTTGAAGGCAGGAGGCTCTAAGGAGCAAATTGCGACTGACCTCCGGCCCCTGACCTCCGACCTCTACCCTCACGGCGTCGGTAGCGGCGTCAGCGCTCGGCCGCCCGGCGGCAACACCCCTGCTCCGCTGGAGGGGGGCACGATGACGCCTGGCGGAACGGCTTCCGGCGTCAGCGTGACTCCCGGAAAGAGCGGCCCGACGGTATTAGCCGGCGCCGGCGTCGCCATCGTCGGCGGCGCGACCACCGTCGTCGACCACGGCAGCGCCCCCCCGGCCGGGGCGACGGCGCCTTGCTGCGTGGCCGCACGCAGTTGTTCTCCGCGGGCAATCAGTTGATCGGTGGGCACGATCACCTGCGGCGTCAAGTTGAAGGATACGGTGCGGAAGTCCTGAATCTCGCGGGGGACCACGTTTTCGCTGATGAAGTCGATCCCCGGCCACTGGTACCACGGCGTGGGAATGGGCTGATTGACGGTGAGCGTCTCGTAGCCCGGCTTCACCAGCCGAATCTCCCGCGTGCCGTAATAGACGAAGCTCGTCGCGCAGGGCGTCGTGCCGATAGGTTGATTGTCGACGTAGACCATTGCCCCCGGCGGGTTGCTGCGGATCATCAGTCGCCGGCGGACGCAGCCGGGCAGTACTGCGATCGACAGCATGGCTGCCAGGACGACCGTCCGTCGAAACCGGCTGGGGCTAGGAGGTGCGTTCGCGACCATAAACGGCTGCGCGCCTGGGACGGGTAGAGAGGCGGCGCGAAGTGTAGCGGCCCCCGCGGCGGCGTGCCAATGGCGATTATTGAGAACTGCACGACTAATGAACCCTGCCTGGCTGTCGGCTATCGGCTATCGGCTAGCGACCAGAGGGAAATGGCCTGATTCTGGCCCCCAGCCGATAGCCGCCAGCCGCTAGCCACATTCACAACGGGTTAATTAGCGGCGCAGCAGTCAATCGACGCTCCTTTTCAGCGCCGGTGCGGTCGCCCGAGCGGCCGCGGCCTGCGGCCCTGGTCGTCGGCGGCGTATCGCGATCGCCCTGATTTATGGAATCAGCGCGCAGCAGGGTGCGCCGTGAGAGGCGCCAGATTGGCTCGCCCGGCAACGCTGTTGCTAGCGGCGCAGGGCTCTGATTAAGATGGCCTAGCTGTTCTCCCCCGTTTGAGGCTCGCGGCGGTGTCGAAACCCACGACCAGAATAATCCGCTCGGCGGGGGGGTTGCGGTGCGCAGCGGTCAGTGACGTTGGGATGCGCCGCGCCAGCAATCAGGACTCGCTCGCCATTGCCCTGGCCGAGGACGAGCCGCAGTGGCGCGCGCGGGGCCACCTGTTCGTCGTCGCCGACGGCATGGGCGCCCACGCGGCGGGCGAGCTCGCCAGCCAGATTGCGACCGACAACATCCCGCACGCCTATCAAAAGCTGCGCGACCAGCCGCCGTGCGAGTCGATCGTCGCCGCCGTGCACGACGCGAACGCCCGCATCTATTCCAAGGGGCAGAACACGGTCGACTTCCATGGCATGGGCACTACCTGCAGTTGCCTGCTGCTGCTGCCCGACGGCGCCATGGCCGCGCATGTCGGCGATAGCCGCGTCTATCGACTGCGCGGGCAGACGTTCGAGCAGCTCACGTTCGACCATAGCCTCGTCTGGGAAATGGCCGCAGCCGGGCAGGCGTCCGAAGACGAAGTGCCGGCCTACGTTCCGAAAAACGTCATCACCCGGTCGCTGGGCCCACATCCGACGGTGAAGGTCGATCTGGAAGGCCCGCTGCCGATCCGCGCTGGCGATCGCTTTCTGCTGTGCAGCGACGGACTCACCGGGCCGCTCAGTCCGCAGCTCATTGGCATGGTGCTCTCGTCGCTGCCGCCTGAAGACGCCGCCGATACTCTGGTCGACCTGGCCAATCTCTTAGGAGGGCCGGACAACATCACCGCCATCGTCGCCGAAGTGGCCGACCCCGAGCAGCTTGGGCGAAAGGACGCCAAGCCGCCAAGGATCGACGTCGCCCTTCGCAGCGTCGAAGTCCGAACCGCCAGCGGGCGCGAGGATTGGGCGTTCGGCGGCGCCATCGTGCTGTCGATTGCAGGCGGGTTCGTCCTGGCCACGGTCGGCTATCACGCGGCCGCAATCGCCTGCGCCGCCGCGGCCGTGGGCGCGGGCGTCGCCTGGTCGCTGCGCCAAATTGGCCGCGGCGGTCCGTGCCAGGCGGTCCGCGGCAGCCATGGCAAGGCGCCCTATCGAACTTACCAGGTTGCGCCCAGCTCGCAGAACATCGAGATGCTGAGCGACATCGTTCGGCAACTGGAAGACCTCGAGGCGCAGCGGAGCTGGCCGTTCGATTGGCAGGGCGTTCACGCCGATCGCCATCAGGCCCACAAGGCGATCGCCGGCGGCAATTACGCCGGCGCCGTCGTCGCCTACTCCAGCGCGGTCCGCCGACTCATGGCCGCCGTGCGCGCCAGCCGACCCGAGCCGGGAAGCGATTCGGGCATCAATCTGGGGCGCGATTGAATGCTAGCTGTGGTGAGGGGCTGGCGGCTGGCGGCCAGCGGCTGGCGGCGGTCAGCAGTCACCAGTGCCAATCGCCCCTTTCCACACTGTTCTTGCCGCTTTTTCTGCCGCCGGTGTACACTGCCGGTCCCGCGGGCGGCCTCAGGATGAAGCCGCCGCATGCGCTACTGGCGCGCCGAGCCGACTGCTGCGACAAGGAGGTCGCTCACGTGCTCTCGCATTGGCCCATTCGCACGAAACTCCGGCTCGGCTTGGGCCTATTGCTGATCACCGTCTTTGCGCTGTTCGGCAGCGCGTATTACGGGCTCTATGCCTACCGCAGCCTGGTGAAGGGACTGTCGGCGCGATCGACCGAGCTGCCGCTAGCCACCGAAATCCAGGGGACGGTAAGCAACCTGCGGGTGACCTTGAGCCAGGCCCAGGAGCGGGTCGACTGGCCCAAAGTCTTCGATTCGACGCCCGATCAGGAGCCCGCCTGGCTCGGCGGGCAATTCCATACCCAGTTGGGCGAGCTGGTCGACGCCCTGCGGCGCTACAGCGTGCAGTTGGACTACGGCGCCGACGAATCGATGTGGCGGCTGGCCGACAATAGCGAAGAACTGCAAACGCTCCGCCAGATGTTCGAGGTCGTGGCGGGCATCGAAGCCAATTCGCCCGCCGACCGCTGGGACTGGGTGCTGAACGAGGTCCGTCTGGGCGACTTGCGCAGTCGCGTCGAGGCCCTGCACGGCCTGGCCTCGCAATTGCCCAATCATCTGTACAACCGCATGCACGTTCTGGTAGGCGACGTCCGCTCGCAATACCGCACGGCGATCACGACGGCGTGGGTCAACCTGCTGCTGGCGCTGGTGCTGTTGGCGATGGCCCAGCGCGTCTTCTACCGCTGGTTCGCCGACCCGCTGCAGGCCCTGGTCGACGGCTCGCGAATGGTCGCCGCCGGGCACTTTGAACATCGCATTCACCTGGCCGGGCGCGACGAAATCGGAGAACTGGCCGACGCGATGAACGCCATGACCGAGCGGTTCTGCGAGATTCGCGACGACCTCGACCGGCAGGTGCAGGAACGGACCAGCCAGGTCGTCCGCAGCGAGCAACTCGCCAGCGTCGGCTTTCTGGCTGCCGGGGTCTCGCACGAGATCAACAATCCGCTGGCCTCGATCGCCCTGTGCAGCGAGTCGCTGGAAGGGCGCCTGGAAGATCTGCTCCAGGACGTCGGCGGCGACCATGCCGACGACGTGGAGGTCGTGCGCAACTACCTGCAGATGATCCAGCGCGAGGCCTTTCGCTGCAAGCAAATCACCGAGAAGCTGCTCGACTTCGCCCGCCGCGGCGACAGCCAGCGACACGCCGCCGATCTGCGCGAACTGGCCGAGGGCGTGATCGACATGGTGCAGCACCTGGGCCAATACCACGATAAGCACATCGAGCTGCTGCCCGGCGCGCCGGTGATCGCCTCGGTGAATCCCCAGGAGATGAAGCAGGTGGTGCTAAACCTGGTGACCAACGGCCTGGAGAGCCTCGACCCCGGCGGACGGGTGCGGGTCGCCGTCGAACGCGACGCCCGGGCCACCCGCATCATCGTCGAGGACAACGGCTGCGGCATGACCGACGAGGTCCGCAAACACCTGTTCGAGCCCTTCTTCACCCGTCGCCGCTCCGGCCAAGGCACCGGGCTGGGGCTGTCGATCACCCATCGCATCGTGGAAGAGCACCACGGACGCATCGAAGCGGCCAGCGACGGCCCCGGTCGCGGTTCGCGGTTCGTGGTCTCGCTTCCTGCGGAACACGTGAACAAGGAGACGCACCATCGCTACCAAGCCGCCTAACGGTCAGGGACTGACCCTGTTGTTCGCCGACGACGAGCCCTCGCTGCAGGAGCTGATGAAGCTCGAGCTGCCGCGCCTGGGGCACAAGGTCACGGTCTGCCCCGACGGGCTCACCGCCGTCGCCGCCCTGGAAATGAATACCTACGACTCGATCATCGTCGACCTCGACATGCCGGGGATGGACGGCATCGGCGTGATCGCCAGGTGCAAGGAGCAGTCGCCCGAAACCGAGGCGGTGGTGCTCACCGGCAAGAGCTCGCTAGAGACGGCGATCGCCGCGCTGCGGCACGGCGCGTTCGACTACCTCACGAAGCCTTGCCGGCTGATCGAGATCGAGGCGCTGTTGAAGCGGGTCGCTGCAAAGAAACGCCTGGAGCAGAAGGCCCGAGCCCTGGAGCACACCGTGCGCCGGCTGGAGGGTTCGCCGCGGCTCATCGGCAGCACCCCGGCGATGCAAAAGGTGCGGATGCTGATCGAGCGGGTCGCACCCACCGGTTCGACGGTGCTCGTACTGGGCGAAACCGGCACCGGCAAGGAGCTGGTCGCTCGATCAGTGCACGACCATAGCGCCCGCGCCGAGATGCCCTTCGTCGCCGTCAACTGCGGCGCGCTGCCGGAAACGCTGATTGAGAGCGAATTGTTCGGGCATCGCAAAGGGGCGTTCACCGGCGCCGACGATCACCGCGTCGGCCTGTTCGAGGTCGCCCACGGCGGCACGATCTTTCTCGATGAAATCGGCGAGCTGCCCAAGGCGATGCAGGCCAAGCTGCTGCGGGTGCTGGAGAGCGGCGAGATCCGCCGCGTCGGCGAAAACAAGGCGATCACCGTCGACGTGCGGGTCGTCTGCGCCACCCATCGCAACCTGCCGGAGATGGTGGCCGCGGGCGACTTCCGCGAAGACCTGATGTATCGGATCAATACGTTCGAGATCACGCTGCCGGCCCTGCGCGAGCGGCTGGACGACGTCCCGGAGCTAGCCCAGCACCTGCTCGCCCGCCATCGCCGCGGCAAGGGCGTGGGGGACGGCCTGGCCGAGGACGCCGTCGCCGCCCTGCGGAGCCACGTCTGGCCCGGCAATGTCCGCGAGCTGGCCAACGTGATCGAGCACGCCACGATCCTCTGCGACAGCGGCCCGATCCGCCGCGAGCACCTGCCGCAGCGCTTCGACGCCCGCCAGCTCGTCGGCGCCGCCCGGCAAAAGCCCGGCGTAATGACGCTCCGCGAGCTGGAGATGGAGGCCATCCACGACGCCCTGGAGCGCACCGGCGGCAACAAGCCCAAGGCGGCCGATCAATTGGGCATCAGCCTCAAGACGCTATACAACAAGCTGAACCAGGAAGGGACGCTGGAGAAGTCGGCGTAGCCAGGAGAGGGATGCTGGACATTTGGCCGGCAGGCAATATTTCACCCTGGCGACCCTTGGCCCGTCCGCGTTCTCCTGGCGCTCGATTTGTTGACACGCCGGCCTCTACCGGCGAAGGTTAACTACGGGCGCAAGACAGGCTTGGGCCTCTGTCAGCCATTCGACCAGCGAGTGCATCTTGATTAGTCCGGGGCCGTGGAAGGCGTATTTGCTCACCGTGGCAATCCTGCCGGCGTCGCAAGCGGCGGCCGCACTGACGGGATTGATCACCCTCCGCGATCCCTCGCAGATCGTGAAACAGGGCGACAGCTACTACATTGTCGCCACCGGCAGAAACATCCTGATCCGCCGCTCGGAGGACCTGGTCCACTGGACGGATGACGGCCGGGTCTTCGACTCGGCGCCGGCGTGGACCACGCAGGTGGTCGACGGCTTTCAGCCCACCTTTGATTTCTGGGCGCCGGAGATCATCCATGCCGGCGGCGAGTATCGCGTCTACTACTCCGCCTCGACCTGGGGGAGCCAGGATTCGGCGATTGGCCTGGCGACGAACGCCACGCTCGATCGCAGCGATCCGAACTACGCCTGGGTCGATCGCGGGCTGGTGATCCAATCGAATCCCGGCGATCCGTTTAACACGATCGACCCGTCCGTGCTGCACGGCGACGACGGGCGGATGTGGCTCTCGTTCGGCTCGTATTGGAACGGCATCTATATCACCGAGCTCGATCCGACGACAGGGCTGCGGATTTCGCCCGCTTCGGGGCTGACGCCGCTGGCCCGCAATCTCCCGTCGTCGTCTATTGAGGCCTCGTACCTCCATCAGCGGGGCGACGACTATTATCTGTTCGTCAACTGGGGCTCCTGCTGCGCCGGTCCCGACAGCACGTACAACATTCGCGTCGGCCGCAGCACCAGCCCCACCGGGCCCTTCTACGACCAGGCGGGCAAAAACATGTACAGCGGCGGCGGGACGCTGGTGCTGGCCAGCGAAGGCGAGCGCATCGGGCCGGGACATGCGGGGATCTTCGAGGAGAACGGCGTCGAGTACTTCGGCTACCACTACGAAGGCACGCGGCTCAACAGCGCGAAGTTCGACATCCGGCGACTGGGATGGACGCCCGACGGCTGGCCGGTGATGGCCGACGCATTCGCCGCCGCTGATTTTGACTTCAACGGCGTAGTCGACGGCGCTGACCTGGCGGCGTGGCAGGACCAGTACGGGCGGGGGCCCAGCGCCGACGCGGACGGCGATTCCGACGGCGGGGATTTTCTCACCTGGCAGCGTGAAGTGGGAACGACTGCGTACCCAACGGCGGGCGCATCCATCCCGGAACCGGCGTCGCTGACGCTCATGGGCCTGCTGCTCGTCCTCCGTCGATCGATCGCCCCATCAGCCGGCGGGCACTTGCCCCCGGTTTGGAGGGACTAAACCGGACGCTAGCGCGTGCCGGCTGATAACCGTGCCGACGCACGCATCAGCCGGCGGGCGCTAGCCCCCGGTTTGGCATCCAGCATCCACCCCGACTACAATCCGCCCATGGCCGCCGACGAACCTATCGCCTTCTTCATTACCTGGACCATCTACGGCTCGCATGTGCAGGGCGACGAACCCGGCTGGCGTCGCTGGCGCGGCGGCGTTCAGCGGCCGCAACCTCGCTTAGCCGCGTGGCGACGCGAATGATTGAAACATGAGGTGATTCTCTTGTCACCCCAGCAACGCGCGGCGGTCGAGAGCGAGTGCTGCCGACATTGCGAGATTCGCGGCTGGCATCCGCATGCCATTAGCGCGCGGTCTAATCATGTCCACATAGTGGTAACCGCCGTAGGCTGTTCAGGAAGAACGGTCTGCGATCAACTGAAGGCGAACGCAACACGCGCGCTGCGCGACCGGTGGCCGATCTTCCGCGATCGTCCCGTTTGGACTATTGGCGGAGACTGGGTATGCATCAACTCGGAGAACGACGTGGTGCAGGTCAGCCGTTACGTACTAGAAGCGCAGGATCGCAAGGGAATCGAACGAACCGGACGCTAGCGCGTGCCGGCTGACAACCGTGCCGCCGCTGACGTCAGCCGGCGCGCGCTAATGCCCTCCATGTAGCGACCTCGCGGCGGATTCGCGGGCGGCGGCGTCCGCGTTCAAGCACCATCAAGGACTGGCCGCGGCTGCTCACAGCACACGCGACGAAGCTCACCCCACCTTCCGGATCACCCCGATCACCACGCCCAGCACCTGCACGTCGCGGGCGTAGATCGGCTTCATCGACGAGTTGGCCGGCTGCAGGCGGATGCGGTTGGCCTCGGGGAACCAGTACTTCAGCGTCGCCTCCCCTTCGTCGGTCATCGCGACGACGATGTCCCCCTTGTGGGCCGTCTTCGTGCGACGGCAGATCACGATGTCGCCGTCGGCGATCTGGGCCTCGATCATCGAGTCGCCGCGGACCCGCAGGGCGAACGAGTTCTTCTTGGCCGGAAACAGCTCGTCGAGGTTCAGTCGCTCGGCCTGCTCGATGGCCTCGGCCAGACTGCCGGCGGCGATCTGGCCGACCAGCGGGAAGCCTTCATCGCGTCCGGCGTCGGTAAGCTGGATCGCCCGCGACATGTTCGGCTCGCGCGAGATGATCCCCTTCTTTTCCAGCGCCTTCAGATGGCACATCACGCCGTTGGGCGAACTGATGTCGAAGAAGTCGCCGATCTCGCGGACCGTCGGTCCGTAGCCGCGGCTGCGGATCTTGTCCTTGATGAATTCGTAAACCTCCCGCTGGCGGTTAGTAAGCTGATCGAGCGACATAGGGGCCTCGGGGTAGGGCGCTGGCCGGGTCGGCAGCCTGTGGCGACTGGCGGCGCGCCTCGCGATCGATGCGCACGCCGGTCGCCAAACACGCCGACCCCCAGTTCGCCGGTGCAAGCAAACGCACCTAAATACTAATATACGAACGTACATAGAGCAAGGGCGTACAGGTATTCCAGCGTTCTGGTCGACTTTTCCGGGCCGTTTGCCGTGGCGAGAAAGCCCGTGCGCACCGCTGCAGGCAGCAGCCCCTGGCGGATGTGGGTGCGCCCTGCTGGCGCCGAACTAACGACGCTCGGGTCGTTGGCGGCTTCGCAAGCAAGCGTAGGTGCGACGCCTCGGCGGGGTGGATCACGGCTTGCCCGCGATGTGAAAGCGGCGACACAGGCCTCGCGCGGTTCACGCATGGTGGGCCGTAGGTTGCTGGCTTGCAGCCGAGAAAGGCCATCGAGAGAACTAGAACTGCCCAATCGCCATCGGCGACCCCCTCGCCAGCGATATCCCCGGCGGCGCTTACGCGGCCCCAGCCATTCGGCGCCTCCACTCCCACTCGGCCGACATGGGCCAACCCGACGTAGCCAAGCAACCGGGCTGCGTTACTTCGTCTCCGTCGCGGCGCCGAGACCTACGTCGGCAGGGGTGGGAAACGGATCGACCTCGGCCTGCTGCCGGATCTTCTTCTCGCTCAGCGAGCCGCCCAGGCCGGCCGGGCTGAAGCTTTGGCAGCCCGCGGCCCATAGGCTCATTGCCGCCAAGGCAAACGCAGCGCGTCGGCCGGTCCTTTTGAAGCCCGAAGATAGGCGACCTTTACCTGCCATGAACGGTTCGCGAGAAGAGGAGTAGTGAGGGCTGGTATTTGGCAAGAGCCCGATCTGCGGACGCCCGCTGCTTCCGGTCACGGCCGGCGCGGCGACGCGGCCCGGCGCGCCCGCCGGGCCAGCTTGCCGCGCGGGCGCTACTCGGGCCGCGGCTGCTTCAAGAACTCGTTGACGGTTCGCGGGCCCTCGGGCTCGGGCTCCTTCGGCCCGAACATTCGCTCAAAGAGCGACGGGCCCTCTTTCGCCGCAACGTGCGCCTCGGGCGCGGGTTCCTTGGAGCCGCCGAACGTGAACAGCTCCTTCGTCCCCTCCCACGCCTTCTTGGTGCCGTCAGATACTTTGCGAGCGCTGGCCTTCACCGGCGCGAGCGGATCGGCCGGCATCTTCGGGAACGTAAGCTTCGGCATCGTGATGCTGGGCTTCTTCAGCCAACTCCACGGCCCGGCCGGTTCTTCAGTCGGCGTGATATCGGCGCCCGTTCCTGAGAGGGGCCGCTCGTCGGCAGCGGCGACCGCCGCCATCCCCAGGCCGAACAGCAGAAGCGAGACTGTAAGAAGACGTTCGACCCTCATGTCGTTGTCCTCAGAAAGGCGACGCGATTTCTTCCGCGAGGGCAACGCCGTCCGTGGCTTGCCGCGAGGGCGGAGTGTTTCAGAATCCTGCCCAGGCGTAAAGGCCGATTAGATGCACACTTTGCGCGGCATGTGCTCGTCGAAACTGGGGCCGGGTGACGCTATCGGCTGTGGGCTGGCGACTGGCCGCCGCCGGCTGGTTTGCGGCGTGATTGGCGGGGCGTTCCGGAAGACGTTCTTCGCGGTGCGGGCAGGCGATTGTGAGTTCCCCGGCGTTGGCCTACGATGGCGTGGCGTCGCCCTGGTCGGTCGGCCAGCGACGTTCGCACGGCTGAGGCTTTTTCAACGACGCTTATGAAGACGCTCGGATTCATCGGGGCCGGTCGCATGGCCACCGCCCTGGCCACCGGTTGCATTAAAGCAGGGCTCGTGCCGGCGCCCGGCGTGCTAGCGAGCGATCCCGTGGCGGAGGCGCGGCACAAATTTGCCGCCGCAGCGCCCGGCGCCCGCCTGGTCGATTCCAACGGCGGCGTGCTGGCCGACGCCGACACCGTCATCTTGGCCGTTAAGCCGCAGATGATGTCCCGCGTCCTCGGCGATATACGCCAGCATGCCCAGCCGCGTCACTTGTTCGTATCGATCGCCGCGGGCGTTACGCTGGCTCGCCTGGCTGAAGGACTCCCTAGCGGCGCCCGGCTGATTCGAGTCATGCCCAATACGCCTTGCCTGGTGGGCTTAGGCGCAAGCTGCTATAGCCGCGGCGCCACGGCGACGCCTGACGACGCTGAAAGCGTGCGGCGGCTGCTAACGAGCGTCGGCCAGGCCTTTGAAGTCGAAGAATCGCAGCTCGACGCCGTTACCGGGCTGAGCGGCTCAGGTCCGGCCTTTGTCTACACGGTCATCGAGGCCCTGGCCCAAGGAGCGATTGCCCAAGGCCTGGCAGCCGACTTGGCCCTCAAACTGGCGGCCCAAACCGCCGCCGGCGCCGCCGCCATGGTGCAGCAAACAGGACTCACGCCGGCCGAGTTGCGGGATCAGGTCGCCAGCCCCGGAGGCACCACCCTGGCCGGGCTTGAGGCGCTGGGCCGGCGCGACGCCGCTGGCGCCCTTCAGGCTGCGGTCGAAGCGGCGACCAGGCGCTCCCGAGAATTGGGGAAGACCTAGTATAGTAATAAACGTGCCGCCGGCATTCGAGCGCACCGGCCAGCCGGCGGCGGCCCGGCTCGAAGATCGGCCGCGGTCTGCGGCGAACATGCGATACCCTTCCACCTACGTGGACCAGCAGTCGGGAGGCGACAAAGTTCGACATGTCCATTTTTTGCGTCGTTGACGACAAGCACGTACCGCTTTATCGCGTGATGTGGATCTCCGCAGTGCCGCATTTTTGCGGCGAGGAGGATTGTCAGCGCGAGGGCTTTTACGAGATTCGCCTCGAGCAGGACGAATCCGTTTGGGCCAAGGCCGAAGAACGCGATAAAATGCTGGCGCAAATCGAGGCCTGGCAAGGCGACCCGGGCGACGAGGTCGGCGACGACGAGGAACCATGGTAGCGCCGCTGCTTTTTCAGCAAGCGCGAGTGGTAGACATAACCGGAGGAAACCGAGGAAGCAGAGGGACAGGGATGAAACGTACGCGCGCCCTGCGCGCCTGATACATCGGCGTCCCGATTGGCCGTCCGGTTTGGTCGGAACGCGATCGATGAATAATGGTCGCTGGATGCAAGCTGATGCTCATCCCAATCTCCGTTGCCTCTGCTACCTCCTGTTCAACTTCTAGCCTCTGGAGGCCATATGGCGGGTAAACCCAGCAAAGCCGACAAACCCGCCCCACCGCGCGGCGGCGACGAGCTGCTGTGGCTCGAAACCTATTTCATTGTCTTTCCCAGCAAACGCCGTCCCACCCTCACCCAGGTCGAAAGCGCCATCTCGCACGCCGATCCGCGCTTAAAGCTCGAAAACCTGTCGGCCGACCACGACGGGCTGTTTCAATCGGTGCTGGTCGAATCGCCCGAGGATAATGCGGCCGTCGAGATCAGCTACGAAACGGGCGAAGCGGTCATCGAGCAGAATTTGGAATGGGCGAAACAACTGCAGAAGCGGCTGTCGCCGAAACAGCTTCAGCGCCTGGTCGCCGCCGACGCCCGGCTTGATGTGGCCCACTTCGAACGCGTCGCGGCCGGCGACGCCAAGAAGCCGCCCAAGATCGTCGGGGCCGATGAGCTGCGCAGCCCGTACGCCGACGAGTTCGGCGACGAGGAATTCGACGAAGAAGCCGCGATGGAGATCTTCGACCCGACCTGCCTGCTGACGGTCGTCGACGCCCTGGCGGCCCTCACCAAGGGACTCACCTTCGACCCGGCCGCGGGCGAACTGGTGTAGCGCCCACCGGGGTCGGGACTCTTTTGCGACTGGCGAGCTTGTTTCGTTATGAGAGCAACCAGTCGCAAAAGACTCCCGACCCCTTCCCGCCTCAATCGCGGGCGGCGCCGTGCATGTGACCACTCCCGCCCCCGACCTAGCTGCGACCCCGCGAGGGGAGCGTATACCCCGCTTCGGCCTCCGCCCTCCGCCCAACCTTCATGCCTCCAGCCTCCAGCCTCAAGCCCCCCATGCTCGCAAAAGACCTCAAGCCCGGCGGCATCATCAAACACAACGACGCCCCGGTGATGATCGAATCGGTCACCGTCCAAAGCCCCTCGGCCCGCGGCGGCGCCACGCTCTACAAGTTCCGCGCCCGCAACCTCGTGACCAAACAGAAGGTCGACCTGGTCTGCAAGGGGACCGACAACCTCCCGGAGGCCGACTTCGAGAAGCGCCCCGTGACGCTCATGTACAGCGACGTCGACTTCGTCCACCTGCTCGACCAGCACGACTACAACCAGTATTCGCTGCCGCTGGCCGAAGTGGCCGACGAGATGCCTTACGTCACCCAGGGCCTCGAAGGGATGTTCGCCCTCATCTACAACGACCAGTGCGTCGGCCTGCAGCTCCCCGCGGCCGTGGTGCTGGAAATCGTCGAGTGTGACCCGGGCGTGAAAGGCAACTCCGCCACCTCCCGCAGCAAGCCGGCGAAACTGCAAACCGGCCTGACGATCCAGGTGCCCGAGTACCTCAAGCAGGGCGAGACGATCAAAGTCGACACCCGCACCGGCGCCTTCCTCAGCCGGGCATAGCGCCCTGTAGCCGAGTGTCTGGCGACACTCGTACGAAGCCGCTGGACGCGACCCCGCCCAGCACCGCAAACGCAGAAAGGAAGACACCGCTGATCGCGCAGATAAACGCGGACTGGAGCCATTCTTTATCAGCGCCGGTCAGCGTCCATCAGCGGTTCAATTTCTTCCCCGCCCCATAATCGAAGCAACCGCAGATCACGCCGATTAATGCGGATACGCCAAACCCTCTCACCCGCGCCCATCCGCAAAATCCGCGGTTACTTCTTCCTGAATGACTCAACCGCTGATCCACGCTAACTGGATGCTAATCGAAACGGGGATCTCGCCTGTCTTTGTATTAGCGTCCGTCAGCGTTCATCAGCGGTGCTCACTTCTTCCCCTGCTTAGCCGCCTTGCCAGCGGTCTTTTTGGCCGATTTCTTAGCCGCCTTCTTTCCCGCCGGCTTTTCGGCCGCCTTGGACTTCTTGCCGCCGCCGAAGATATTGTCCCAGTTATCAGAAAACTTCTTCGTCGACCCGACTCGCGTAATGCTCATGGTGGTGGTTAGTAGGTTAATAGGTTAGTACGTGAATAAGTTCGTTGTCCGTTGTCTCTTGTCCGTTGTCAGTTGTCAGTTGTCAGTTGCGGAACGGCCGCCCGTGCATGAGCAAACCGAACTCTGACCTCTGCCCTCTGACCTCTAATTCTGCTGCAACTTCTTATATCTAAATCGATGCGGGGCGTCGGCTTCAACCCCTAGTCGCTCGCGGCGCTGCTGCTCGTACGTCTCGAAGTTTCCCTCGCACCAGTGGACGTAGCCGTCTCCCTCGAACGCCAGGATGTGCGTCGC
>JADLBW010000067.1 GCA_020847515.1 Pirellulales bacterium
AGGCGTTGGGCCCGCAAGCCGTCGGAACGCCCTTCGCTTATCTCATAGATTCATCTACCTACTACTTACTACCTGCCGGGCACTACCTATTGCATGCGGCTTAACGGCATGCCGTGCGAGGTCAAGGGCTCGAAGTCGTCGAACGCCCTGTCGGCGTCGATGTGGTCGTCGCCGAGCTGGGGCTCGTACTGGCGGCGCGGGGGCGCCGGCTCGTCTTCGAGCCGCGTCTCGCAGGCGCTGCGCCGCGGCGGCCGGAGCAAGCTCAGGGCGAGGTCGCGGATCTGAAGGCGACTTACTGATTTGTCGGTCAGCGGCGCTCGCGGGGCGAGGGACCGGGTGGGGGAGGCCGCAGGACCGAGCGGGGCGAGAGCGGCCAGCCAGGCGACGGCTTCGTTGGCGTCAACGCCGCCGCCCCGTTCCAGACGAGCCTGAATCTGCAGGGCGGGCGCATCAAGGGCGACGCTAGCGGCGCGGGCGCTGGGAGAGGGAACGCCTGTCACGATCAAGGTGGGTCCGCGCCACGCGGAATTGCCTATGCCGGCGTAAGTCGCGGCGACGTCGGCGGCTTCAGGGGCCATTAGTAGGGTGACGATCGCCGAATTGAGCAGGTCTTCTTCCAGAGCGGCGGCGGCCGACGACGGGGACGAGTTCCGGCTGAACAAATAGTAAACATTGCTTGCGCCCGTCGCGTCGGGGGTGAACGTCAAGTTGCCGAATCCCTGGGCGTCGGCGAATTCGCCGTCGTCGTGGGGAAACGCGAGCGGACTGGCGGGCGGAGCGACGCTGGTGGAATCGTCGCCGGTGAACCAAACTGAGACGGGTCCCGATGCACTGAAGGCCGCAATGGACTGCACCAGCATCAACTCGATCGACCAGATCTGCCAGTTGCCGGCGCCGTAGGCGGCGTCGAGTTCGGCGCGCAAGGCGGCGGCGTCGAAGCGCAGGACTCCGTAGGAGGCGAACGCTCCCAGGGCTTCGCCTTCAATGTTAAAGAAGGCCTGACCGCTGGAGCCGGCGCGGGGACCGGTGGACGTGACGGTGGCATTGGCGACGGCTGCTTGAAAGGCGAATACCGAGAAGTCTGAAAAGTGATCCTTCCAGACGGCCAGATCGGCGGACGCGACGGCGCCGCTGCCGTCGCCGTCGGCTCCGTCGCCGTCGATGGCGACGCTTGAGCCCAAGGTGCGCTGCCAGAGGAGGAAATCGGCGCCGTCGACGAGGTCGTCGCGGCTGAAATCGCCGGGAAGCTTGGGCGAATAGCGCGTGCCGAAGTCAAAATCCTCCATGCGCTGGTTGACGGCGAGGGTGACGTCAAACGCGGGTTCAGCCGGCGAGGTGGTCGTCCACGACTCCGGAGTGGTCTGACGGAGTTGGAACGAACCGGGCGCCGTTTTGAGAATATAGCCGCCGTCTTCGCCGGAGGTTGTGTTCGGCTCGACGGTCGTAAACGACAGGCTCCAATCCTTGAGCGATCCGCCATAAATGTTCAAGCCGTCGTCGTCCGCAATCAGCCGCCAGGTTCCGTAGGCGTTCTCGCCGTCGAAAGCGGACAGGGGCGTCTCGGGGCGATATCGTCCGGTGTAGGAGGGGCTCCCTTGAAAGATAGAGATGGCCGCCTCGTCGTCGAGGGTGGTCCCCGTGAAATTCCGATAATCGGGATCGTTGGGGAGGTCCGCAAAGAGCCGAATGCGGGTCCCCTGGGGGCTTTCCAAATAGAGATTGACGTCGTCGACTTCGTTGTGGCTGATGGTAAATGAAACATCGAGGTCGACGATTTGGCCTCGGATGCCGGTGACTTCAAGGCGCGACGTGACTGACTCGACATAGCTAAATCCTTCGTCGAGGTACCCGCTGGAAATGGCGCCGGAAGTTGAGGCGTTCCACAGGCCGTCGGCGTTCAGGTCGGCGAAGATCCGCCGGCCGGCGACTGGCAGTTCGCCGAGGCTACGCACGCCGTCGCCATTGGCGTCGTTGAACACGCGGCCGGCGACGGACTGCTCAGGGCCGGTGATGACGATGGTCTTTTCGAACTCGTTGTTGAACGGATTGGTCTCGACGAGATTCGAGAACGGCGCGGGCAGGTAATTCGGCCAGAGACTGAAGGTGTAGGTCCCGGGAGCATACGGTCCGAACGATTCATCTTGGCCGGATACGACCTCGAAGGGCTCAGTCGGGCCGACGACGGTTTCGACGAGATTGAGCGAATCGAGGTCGCCGCGAATCAGCCAGACGCCCCAGTAGCTGCTGTCGGGCGTCGTTAGCCCCAGGGTGGTAACGGCCCAGTCGAGGTAGAGCGTGTCGGCCGAGGTGAAGCGGGTGGCGTCGGCGTGGGTGCCGGGGACGGTGGAGATCACCAGCGGGTCGCTCCAACCGGCGGGCTGGAAGGGAGCGATATCCGAATAGGTGATCGGCGGGCCGACGTCTTGTTGAAGGGGGAGGTAGGGGAGCGTCAACACGACGTTGCTCAGGGAGCCCGTGCCGAAAACGGCGTTGACGGCCAAATAGGCGAGCGAATTGTCGGCATTGACGGCTACGTCGCGTCCATAGAGTAGTCCGGAGCCGCCGGGAAGAAAGTCATAAGCTTGATACTGCGAGAAATCGGAGGCGATTTGCACGACGCCGCCGCCGGCGGGCGTCGCGCTCGATCCGACGACGCCGGTCGAGACGAGATAATTGCCGAACGTGTCGGTGGTCATTCCCCAACTCGACATAAAGGCGACGTCGATCGGGACGTAGGGGGCCCGCCCGCCGGAATGAAAGTCGAGGTCGAACGCGAAGGGAAGGTCGATTCCCAGTTCGAGGTGGCCGCTGGGACTATAGGGAAGGGTCGTCAAGACCCGGCCCTCGTTGTTGACGGCGACGCCGCGGGCTATGCCGGGCCCGCCGTACGACGCTTGCGAGGAGGCCAATATCTTGGCGTCGTAGCCCTGGGGGGTCACCTTGAGCGAGAGGACGAACGGCAGGGTGTAAAAGCCGGTGGCGACCAGCGTGTCTCCGTAGACCGCGAAGTCGCCATAGGTCGCGAGCCGCGGATTGATTACGCCGCCAAAGGACGAGGTCGTGCCGCTCTGCACATCGTAGATCGCCGACGCGTCGTAGAGGAAGAAGCGCAAGCTGCCGATAAACGTCGCGCCCAAGTCCCCGGGCTGGTAGCGATACAGGTTGCCTTCTTGATCGAGCGCCAGGATTTCGCCGGCGGGATAGTCCGCAAACGATGAGCGGAGCGTGAATAGACTGGCAGGGACGTCGCCCAATACCGCCGTCGAAGGCGCGACCGGCTGGCCGAGGGACGTAAAGGTCGAGATAACCGTAGAGAAGCTGTCCGTCGAGACGTGCATCACCGACACCTGCCCGAAGCCGTCGGTCGTCACTCCGGTAGGTTGAGGCAGGGATTTGAATTCGATCGGAACGACCTGCCAAGGCGGCAGGGCGTCGAGGACGGTTCGATCTTCGAGAGATTCGAAGCGCAGGGAGCGCGGCGTGGGATTGTTCCGCATCGAAAAGACTCCTTTGGCAATTGCGACGGCGGAGGTCCGCGCTGGAACACGCGAGCTCAGCGGCGGGCGTTTTCAAGCGCCGATCGAAATCTTCCACTTGTGGCGGGCCGTTCAGATGAGCGTAGAGGGGCGTCAACCGACGCTCGCCCGGGAGCCGCGTTGGCGGCTGCGTCGCCGGCTTGAACCGGCGCCGCCCCGTCCAACGATGGGGGCCGCCCGAGGAACTTTGCGGGGAGGCCCGCTGAGGGAAGCGCCGACGCCTCGATCGATGCTTCATGCGGAGGGTCTCCACATCGCCCCTATGGTTCAGCGGCCTATGCGCCGCCTGGTACGAAGCACAATTAGACCTAAGGCGGCCAGAGGTAGCGTCCCGGGTTCGGGGATGTACTCGGCCTGAAGTTCGAGGGCGTCGAAGGCGGTGTAGCGGACGTTGCCGCGGAGCTCGATGCCGATCTGTTGGCCGACAATGCCAGGATGCAAGTTCGTATCGATTAGCAGCGAGAATGGACCAAAGACATTGTCGGGCGCCGTGCCGTTGGCACTGGTGACGTAGTTGTTTGCGGCCAACAGCGACACGATGTACTGCCCATTGCCTAGCGGCGCCCCGGTTTGTCCCCTGAGGGTGTAGATCGTGTTAGCGGCAAACGTCGCGTCGAGCGTCTGACGATAGAGGCTGACCGCCGCAAAGGGGGGCCCGATCACGCTCAAGACCTGCTTGCCATCGGGTGCCGGGACGTTCCAAAAACCTTCGGGGAAGTCGTTGATGTTCCAGACGCCGCCGGCGCCTTGCACAAGCGTCCAGTTGTCAGGCTGCGGGCCGCCGCCCGAGCCGAACGGGCCTGACGGGCTCTCGAAGCTGGCGTTGGCTATAGGTATCAGGGCAGCGAAAGCGTCACTCGCTGAGAAGCAAACAAGTACGGCCGCGAGGACCTTTGCGCCGCGGTTGGTTTCTCCGCGGCTTAGCTTTAACAGGGCGCCGTTCATTGGCTCGCTCCAAAACAACAGGGTGGTTATCTACGTCGGTGTAAGACAAGGACATAAGCCGCGCAGCGTGTGTGACGCGTGAAGCTTGCACGGGGACGTACTGCTAAGACAAATCGACACTCAAAAGCGAACATCCGGCATTGGAAAAAGCGATTCGGCGGCAATCGCAAGCCTCAGCGGCCCAAGGGTTTTCGCGAAAACAACAAAAATTCCCCTCTCCGCGCGGAACTGATTGGCGATCGGCTGCGCCGGGCGATATGCTGGAAAACGGCTTGAAGTCTCGGAGGTGCGGGCGAGCGTCCCGCGACTATTTCTGCCAGGCGGCGGGCGTCGCTGAGCGGCTAGCAACTGATCACGCTGCAGCGCTGAAACGGGGACTACTTCGTTAACCTCGAAAGTAAGTGGTGGGAGGCCCCACCATGGAGAAAGCGGATAGGCCGAACGCGGCCGCTGGCGAAAACGACCGCCACGATGACGCTCCCTTCGCAGCTCGCCTGCTGATCGCCGAGGATCTGGGAGAACTGCTGGAGGGTTGCCGGCAATATTTGGAGCTGATTGCCGCGGCAGAGGTCGGCGGCGACCTGCGGGCGAAGCTGGGCGTTTCCGATCTGGTGCAGGAGACGTTTCTGGAAGCGCAGAAGGACATTGGCCGTTTTCACGGCGGGTCGCGAGACGAGCTATTAGCCTGGCTGCGCAAGATTCTTCTCCACCGGCTGTGCCACGTTTACGCGCAGTACCGCGGGACGGGAAAGCGGGACGTGGCCCGCGAATGCCGCCCCCGGCAGACCTCGCTGAACATCTTGGAGCAGCTCTTCGACCCGGAGCAAACCTCGCCGAGCGGTCACGCAGTGCGGGCCGAGAAGATCGCGCGGGTCCGACAGGCCGTCGGTCGCCTGCCGGCGGCCTCGCGAAAAGTGGTGCTGCTTCGCTATCGCGACCGATTGACGTTCTCTGAGATCGCCGCGAAGGTCGGCCGATCGCCCAACGCGGTGCGGATGCTGTGGCATCGTGCGATCGATCGATTGGCAGACGAGCTGGAAGTATGCCATGAGTAAGCTGCCGTGCGAGTTGACCAGCGAGCTAGGGATGTGGCGAGGTTTGTCGCCTGGGAATGAACCGGGCGGCTCGGAGGACGACTCACGGCAGCCGGCGGCGGGGTCGGAATCGGATCGCCGCGCGGCAATCGTTTCAGAATGCCTTGATTTGCTGCATGAGGTTTGGCCGGCCGAGGCCCGAGAGATCGGCGACGATTCGGCAAACCAGGCCTTCGACGCGACGCCTGAGGCAGGCTGGATTTTCGACGCCCAGCCGATGGCTGGATCGGACTGCGAGGCGTCGCGAAGCGAACGACCGAAGCGCTTCGGTCGATTCTTGATCGACGCACAATTGGGGCGCGGCGGACACGGACTGGTGTTTCGGGGGGTCGATCCGTTGCTTCAGCGGCCGGCGGCCATCAAGGTTCCCCATCCGGATTCGTTGGCCTCGGCGGAATTACGAGCGCGCTTCGTGGAGGAGTCGCGAACCCTGGCGCGGCTGGAGCATCCCAATCTGCTTCCTAGTCTGGAGGCAGGCACGGTCGGGCCCGTTTGTTATCTGGTCACGCCGTTTTGCGCGGGGCCGAGCCTGGCCGAATGGCTCCGCCGCCAGGGCGAGCCCGTGGCCTGTGAATCGGCGGCGCGCCTGGTGCGCGATCTGGCTCGAACGGTCGCCTACGTTCAGTCCCGCGGCATACTCCATCGCGACATCAAGCCGAGTAACGTGCTGCTGGAACCGATTGAGCTTGCGTCCGAGAGCGCGGCTCCGCCCGAGTTCGGCTTCACACCGAAGCTCGCCGATTTCGGGCTGGCCAAGCATGTCTCTAGCGGGGCGACGCGAACCGCGACCGGCGCCCTCCTCGGCACGCCGGCGTACATGGCGCCGGAGCAGGCCGAGGGCCGCCATGCAGACGTCGGCGTCGGGACTGACGTGTATGCGCTGGGGGCGATGCTGTACGAGCTGCTGACGGGGCAGCCGCCGTACCGGGGCGAGAGCATCGTCGAAACGCTGCGCCTGATCAGCGAAGGGCGCCTGACGCCGCCTCGGCGTTTGCGGGCGGATTTGCCGCGCGACCTGAGTGCGATTTGCCTGAAGTGCATGGAACTGGAACCGAGTCGGCGCTTTCGGTCGGCCGACGATCTGGCTGATGATCTCACCGCGTTTCTCGAATGCCGCCCGGTCCAGGCCCGCGCCTGCGGACCGCTTGCACGGCTGTTGAAGTGGACCCGCCGGCGGCCGCTGGCGGCGTCGCTGGCCGCCGCGCTGGTCGTGTCGGCGATGGGGGGCCTGACGGTTGTGGGGTGGCAGTGGCGGCGCGCCGAAGCGCACCGGCAGAAAGCGGAAGAGACGTTTTCGATCGCACACGGGGCGATCAAGCGCCTGCACGACGTTCTCTTCGAGGAGAACGGCTATGATACGCCGGAATTTTACGCACTGCAGAGAACCGTGCTCGATGCGGCGATGCCATACTATCGCCAGTTGCTCGAGATCAGGTCGTCCGATGCACAACTGCGGGTTGACGTGGCGGACGTATATGTGCGGCTGGGGCACATGGCCCACGCCCAGGGCTCCTTAGGCGAGGCCTTGGAGTGGTTCAAGATGGCGGCCGAGGTATGGCAGTCGCTGGTCGAGGAAGATCCCGGAAATCGCGAGTACCGCTATAGTATCGGAAAGGCGCACGGACGCGTGGGACAGCTACTGCGAAAGCAGAACGCGGAGGAGGCCGGCGAGCGGCTTCGCCAAGCGGCGGCGATTCAAGAGGGGCTGATTGCGGAGTACCCGTCGTTCCGCCGGGCCAGGTGGGAGCTTAGCGAAGTGCTGAACACCCTCATCTGGCTTCACCTGGATCGCCATGAAATTGCACAGGCGAACCGAATGGCCGACCGCGCCGTCGAGGTGCTGATACAGATCCCGCCAGAAGAACGCGAAACGCGGCCGATGATCCGGCGCCTATTGGCGGAGGCGTGCGTGATTTCAGCCGAGGCGCGATTGGCGGCGGGGAAACCGGCTGAATCCGCGGGCTTCTGCCGCGACGCCGCGGAAATAACGTGCCGGCTGGTCGCACGGAACCAGGACATGCCTTCGTCCGCCAATACGCTTTGTCAATCGTTCCAACTGCTGGCGAAGCTGTCGGCAATAACAGGCGACGCCGACGAGTCGATCGCGAATTACCGCGGCGCCATCGGCGTTTGTAACGCGCTTGTTAGCCGCTATCCGAACATTCCCAAGTACGGCCAGAAGCTAATCCAGCTTCATGCGGAACTGGCGGCCGAAAATGCCAGGCAAGGGCGGTTCGACGAGGCCGTTCGCGTTCAGCAGGAAGCCCTCCGCGATATCGAAAAGCGAAATGCCAATTCCGCGATCGTCTCCCAAATCCGATTCGGGCTAGCCGAGGCGTATCTGGGCTGGGCGCGGGCGAGAAACGCCAAGGGGGAGCGCCTCAGCGCCGCCCGCGACTGTGAAAACGCGATCAGCTTCTATCGTCAATCGCTTCAGGACACTGACCAGTCGGCAACGGCGGAGCGTAAGCTGGCGTATGCGCTGAGGTTTCTCGCTAATTTGAAGGAAGTGACCCGGGACAACCAGCAGGCCGCCGAGCTTTACCGTGAAGCCATCGAGCTACAACGGCGCGTCGTCGCGAAGTCTCCCGATATAAGCGCGTACCGGACAGAACTGGCTGACTACTATACCGCGCTGGCAACGCAGCAACGGCGGCAGAGAAGTTACGACGAAGCAGTGAGGTTGTATCGGCAGGCGGAGGGACTGCTGGAGCAATTGGTAAGGGAGTCTCCGCGGGCCGCTCCCTATCGCCTTCGCCTAATCCGGTGCCATTATCTGACGGCCTACGCATACCAGCTCCTCGGCCGACTCGATGAAGCGAGCGCCGCCTTGAACCGCGGGAAGGAGCTTGTGCTGGCGTTGACGCCCGAGGCAAAGCACTCGCTAGCCGACGAGAAGTACCGGATTGCCGAAGCCCTCCATATGGCAGCGGCGGTTCGGATCGCTACGGGGGAGCTGGACGGAGGAATCGAGAACCTGTGGGTCTGTGAGCTGTCGCAGACCGCGGCGCCATGAATACCGGCAGGGGCGGCGTCAATGAGGCTGTATGATGGGCAAACATATTGCGGCGGGTTGTTGACGACTGCGTGAACGGCATAACAGCGTCAGCAGGCATAGCGACCGTACGCAACCAGGGGCATTTGGCCTCCGGCGGCCCTTGTGCCTGGTCGCTGCCCGCGTGAATCGGAGGAGACGCGCGCCATGTTGCGGGCGATGCTCGGCTTGATGCTGATTGCTTCTCTAGGGGGCGGGGCTTGGGGCGGCCCGCCGGGGGGGTGCTCGATTGCCTGGGATGCAGAGACGCTCACGCTCATTGAGCGCCAGGGGGACTATGGGCGGATGGTTCGCCTCGCCGACGGGCGGCTGGCGTGCGTGTTTGATCGGGATCGGAAGATTTGGGTCCGCGCAAGCGCCGATGAGGGTCGCACGTGGGCCCCGCCGGTGCTGATCGCCGAGGAGGCGGAGTGCTGGCTCACCAATGCGTGGGCCGCGGAGCTGGCGAGCGGGAAGGTCGTTTGTTTTTGGAACGAGCGGCCGCTGGCGGCCATCGAGTACCAGGATCGGCTGGCGCCGCCGGGGCGGCTCACGCGGCCGATACGGATTCGGATGTCGGCGAGCGACGATGAGGGCGCGACGTGGTCGGCGGCGCGGACGATCTATGAGGGGGGGCCGAGCTACCAGGACGGATGCTGGGAGCCGGCGCCGTTGGCGCTGCCTGGCGGGGAGCTGCAGGTGTACTTTGCGAATGAGCTGCCGTACCGGCAGACGGCCGAGCAGGAGATCTCGGTCATATCGTCGCGGGATGAAGGGGCCACGTGGAGCGAGGCGCGGCAAGCGTCGATGCGCCGCGGGCGGCGGGACGGGATGCCGGCGCCCTTGCTGCTGGCCGACGGCCGCGGCATCGTGGTGGCGATCGAAGACAACGGCCTGGCGGGCAGTGTGTTCAAGCCGGCGATCGTCTTTACGTCGCTGGCGGAGAACTGGCGCGGGGGCGCGGCGGAGGGGGACAGCCCAAACAGATGGGGCGCGCTGTCGCCGCCGCTAGAGCCGAACTGGTACGGCGGGGCGCCGTTTTTGACGAAGCTGCCGTCGGGCGAGACGCTGCTGTCGTACCAGGAGAGCGAGGACGGCACGCTCAAAAACTGCCGGATGGCGGTCTGCGTAGGGGACCCCGCGGGGCGGAACTTCAGCGCCAAGACGTATCCGCTGGAGGGGCTGGCCGAGCGGGGGCAGCTTTGGAATTCGCTCCTGGTGAAGAACGACGGCACGGTGACGGCGATTGCCGGGGCAACGATCAAGGGCGTGCGCGGCGTGTGGGCGATTGACGGGGTTGTGTCGCGGGGGGAGTCGAAGTGAGCGTACCCAGAGGCGTACGCTCACTTCGTTAGCGAACTCTGACGGAGGATCGTGCGATCGCGATTAACCCCCATGGCGTCCAACCGGGCCGGGTGCGGGGATGCAGGATCGGTTCGCTTCGCTAGGCTGCCGACGGCTTAGGGCCGCGGCTGGGCCTTGGGGCCGAACAGCGCCCACCAGAGTTGCTCCATCAGCGAGGGTCCCTCGGCGCCGCCGCCTTGGGTAATGTCGCCGCGAAGATCGTCGCCCAGGTCGTCGGAGCCGTTCGACGAACCCGTGGCGCCGGACCGGCCGAACTGCGGCTGCTCGGAGTCGTCGGGGGCCGTGCCGGTCGGCAACGGGGACTTGCCGACGCCCGAACGGCGGTCGCGGTGGCGCTGGATGTCGGTGCGCCCGTCGGGTTTGCGTGCGGGGACGTAGGCGCCGGTGTCGCTGCCAGGGTTGCCCGATCGGCCGGAGGTTTCCGGATCAGGCGACAGGCGCTCCACGCTGGTGGAGAGTCCCACATCAGCGTCGCTGGAGGCGGAATCGTCGTCGTCGCCGGCGTCGTCACCCGCGTCGTCGCCGGCGTCGTCGCCGCTGTCGCTCGAATCGTCGTCGTCAGCGTCCTGATCGTCCGTGTCGGCGTCGCCGCCTCCGGAGTCGTCGTTCTGGGCGTCGTCTTGCTCGTCGGCGTCGTCCTGTTCGTCCTGTTCTCCGTCGGAGGGCTCTGCGGGAGTAGTACGTTCGCCGCCGCCGGTTGTGCCGCCGCTGTAATCGCCGTTGTCGGGACGGCCGTCGTCGGCGCCGTCGTTGGAGGGCCGGCCCCATATCGAGTCGCGGGAGGACTCGTCGGGATCGTTGTCGGCGCGGTAGTCGCCGCGGCCGGGCGTGCCGGTTTGAGCGCCCCAGCCTCGATCGGGTGAGTTGGCGCCCATGATCGGGGGCTGGCGATAGCCGGACCTTCCGCCGCGGCGCTGGTTTTCGGAGAACTGATTGACCATCTCCCAGTAGTCGGTCCAGCGGTCGGGCTGGTCGCCGTCGGGCTCGCCGCCGAGGCCGCCGTCGACGAGGTGGTCGTTGGCCCACGCCTCCCAGGAACGACCGGCGTCGATTTCTGTCTGCCCAGGCGCACCTTGGTCGCTGGGCATTTGGACGATGTTTTGCAGCATCCAGGCCGGGACCGCGAGGGTGCCGAAGATCACGTCGACGCCGATGGCGATGAAGTTGCCGATGACGTAGCCTTCGGCGCTTTCGGTGGCGTACTGGTCGGCGGCGTTCACTACGTCGGGCCAGTTTTCGTCGCCGTTTAAGATGACGCCGCGGTACGGCCCTTCGTGCTCGGCGACCCAGGCGGCGGCGTCGATCGCGTGACCGGCGACCGAGCCGGTGCTTTCCCACGAGGTTCCCTCAGTCGCCATGCCGATCCCCTCGGTCACCATGCCGACGTCGACGCCGCTCTGCTGGTCGTTGTCGCGCTGGCCATCGTGGCGCTGGTCGAGCGGCGGGACGGGGAGGCGTGCGGCCGGCCGGAGTCGCTGCGCGGCGGGTGCTGAGGCCTGGGCGACGGCACGCCGCGGATCGGCCTTCAACCAGTCGCCACGGACGCCGAGGTCGCGAGGGTTGGCTGCGACGCGGCGCGGCAGGTCGGCGGGTCGCAGTTGTTGGTGTTGCGGATGATAGGGCGCGACGATCGAACGACCGAGCTTTTGCGCGACAGCGCCGGTCGAGCCGGTTTGCGGCAGGGGGGCGGTTCCAGCTTTTGTCCCGGGGCTGCTGCGCTGCGCTAACTGGGGCTGGCCGGCGGATTGAAGGCGCTGGATCTTGCTGGCGCTTGCCGGGGGCGTTGTGCCGACAGGTTGCGAGGCCCGAGGGCGGCCACTGCTGGGAACGCGCGCCGGGTGAACGGCAAGGGCGGGCGACCGGGACGCGCTGCCGCGTGGAGTGCGGCCGCTGAGATAGATGACGCCATTTCGATTGGCAGTTTCGTGGGAGGAGTAGCTTCGGCGTAATTCGCCGTACGTCGCGGGGACCGCTGGAGTGCGGCTGTTCAGGACCGGGGGCCTACTGCGGCGAAGGTGCGAAGTAGCTTGCTGCGGCAGAGGCGCAGAGGAGGTTCGAGGCGCGACGCTGGGGCGATTGATGATTCGAGGATGGATGCGGCTTACGGGGGCAGCGACGCGGCGGGGGCCAGTGGGGGCTGACGCCGGAGTACCGGCGACAGCGGCAGGGCGCAGGGCCAGCGAGGCGGCGAGGGCGACAGCGACGGCGGCGAGAGGGCGGCGTTTCATGACTGCCTCCGGGGGATCGAACCCAAGGGGATGAGGTTGCCGGGCGAGCGGGAAAGCGATTCCCAATATCTCGGCGGTGTGGGGGCAAGCGGCGGCAAACAGAGGGTCCGGCGGCGACAGGGGGTTGCTTGGAGAGTGTTGAACTGCAGAGAGCGTAAGCGTTTAGGGGACAGATGCTGGTCGGGGGTATTGATCAGTTTGGCAGCGCGCGGGATGTCAGTGTGATTACAGCGGGCGGTTTGTGAGGGCGCGCTGTATGGGGCCGAAGGGGTCGGGATGCTTTTGCGACTGGGGGGCGTCTTGGCTAGCGGGGTCGCTGGTCGCGATAGAATCCCGATCCTGGTGGACGCCGGAAGGGGTCGGGATGCTTTTGCGACTGGGGGGCGTCGGGGCAAGGCGGGGCTGGCTGGTCGCAAAAGAATCCCGACCCCGGCGGGGGGGCGGGGCGCATGTGCGGGCGAGGCACAGCGGCGCATCGGGCGGCGCGCGGTTTAGACGGCGGCAACACTCAGGCGACGATTGCCGCCGGCGCCGAGGGCTCAAGTCGGCGGCATAGGCCTTGCTAATTTCATCGTGGTGCGGACTTTCAGTGCGACGCGGGCGCGAGCGACGGCGGCCGCCATCGTGGCCGGGGGAGCACCGCCGCCGGTATATGTTGTGAGGCGGCCATGCGATGCAAAACTCTTATTCTGCGGCTGGCGCCGTTGGCGGCGCTGGTCTGTTGGGCAGGGCGCGACGGCGGTGCTGAGGCGGCGACCGTTCAGTTCTTCGACACCACGCAGACGGCGTCGCCGACGGCATCGGGCGACACCTGGGACGAGGTAAGCTGCCGCGGATATCTGTTCCGGTATACGCGGGACAAGCTGTTCACCGGCGGGATTGGGACGGAACCGATTGGGCGGACGGTGCGGATACCTTGGCCCGACGGCGTGGAAGCGCAGGCAGTGACGGCGGGCCCGAATCCCAGTAAGGCCGAGGTCGTAATCTCGCGGGTCGACGGGGCGGCGTTCGACCTGACGGCGTTTACCGCGCGGCTGCTGGCCAATACGGCCGGGGCCGGCGGGTCGATTGAGATCATGCCGCAGCTCGGCGGCGAGGATGCCTGGAACGACCCCGCCTACTTCCAGGCGAGCGGGTACTACTGGAGCATCTTCAGTTACGACACCACAACGCCGAGCTACCTGGGCAACACGTCGCTGCTGAAGGACTTCGAGTCTTACAAGGTCGCGTTGTACGTCGATTTTGCGCTGACGGCGCTGACGCTCCAGGACGCCAGCGCGGGCCTGCCGGGGGACTTTGACGCCGATGACGACGTCGACGGCGGGGACCTGCTGGCGTGGCAGCGGGGCGAATCGTTCGATCCGCTGAGTGGGGCCGACCTGGCGGCGTGGCAAGCGAGTTTTGGGGCGGGCGCAAGTCGCGCCGTGCCGGAGCCGGCGGCGTGGTTGATGGCCCTGGTGGCGCTGGGCGGCGTGCTGGGAGCGAGGCGGCGGCTTGTTTTGTAGGCGCGCAAGGGGTCGGGGTGCTTTTGCGACTGGGGGCGTCGTGGCAAGGCGGGGTCGCCAGTCGCAAAAGAATCCCGACCTCGGTGCAACGCGGAAGGGGTCAGGGTGCGCGATGCATTTGCGACTGGCGGGCGTCTTCGCAAAGACGGGGCCGCTAGGCGTAAAGGAATTCCGATTACGGTGGAACGCGGAGGGGGTCGGGATGCTTTTGCGACTGGGGGGCGTCTTGGTAAAAGAAAGCCGCCAGTCGCAAAAGAATCCCGACCCCGGGGATGGAACGACGCAACCCAGGGCGGCGGGGCCGCTCTGGGTTGCGTTGTAAGAACTGGGGGTGGATGCCGGCGGGGCTTAGGCGGCCGGGGTCCGCTTTTTGCGGGTCCAGACTACGGCGAGCGACGAGAGCCCGGCGGCCGCCAGAGCGAGGAAGGACGAGGCCTCGGGGACGGCGGTGACGACGCTGAAGTTGTCGAAGTAGGCATTTACGCCGTTCGTCAGCCCCGATCCAATCGCGACGTTGTCGTAGCTGCGAATTGATGCGGCGGTTCCGACGTTCTCAACTCGCTCGGCAAGCTGGTTGTTCACGTAGAAGGCGTAATCGGTGCTGTTGTTGTCATTGGTCGAGATAACGACCTTCAAGTTAACCCATGCTGCCGATGCGGCACGAAGGCCAACGCCAAAGTCGTTCAGCTTGAAGTAAGCACCACTGCCCACTACGGATTCATTGGCACCGCCATCCGGATCAATCGCGGTCGTTGTATAGCCTAGAATGCGCGCCATGTAGTAGTTTCCGCCACTGTTGCCACCAGTTTGATTGTTGTTTAAGCCTAGGGACACCAATTGATTAGTGCCGCCCGGGGCCGTCGTATCCTGGAGATTGGCATAATTTCGCTGAGGGCTTGGCGACGCCGTGGTTCCGACATCGTAGAAATCGAAGCTGAAGGTAAGCTTGTTACTGGTCGAAATCACGCCTGATTCCGTGAAGCTACGGCGATTTCGATATTCGGTAAGTGCGCTGGTTGCGGTCGTCGAAACCGGTACGAAGACGGAATTAGGAGCGCTGAGCGTCTGAGCACTTGAGAGCTGGATGCTTTTCTTGCTTGTCGTAGTCGTGGTAGCGATTGACGGCCACGCAGCTTCGAGCTGCGCTTGAGTGGTGTAGCCGTCGAATCCGTCGGAAAGCAATACGCCGGCAAAAGTATCACCGGCTGACGCTGCAATTACTCCCAGTGCCAGAACCAAACTTGTGCGTGTCATAAGAATCAACCCTGATTTGCAGAAAACGACGCGAATAGTTCGGGATACATCGATAAGAAGGCTTGCGCCTATAGGTTGTACTTGCTGGAGTGTAGATGGAATAAACTGGGCGTCAAGTAAAACGGATGGATTTGTCCTCGTTATTGCGCAGCTTTTCCGCCGGCGTGCGCAGCGGGGCTTAGGCGGGCCGCAGTGGGGAGGCGTTCAAAGCGGCGAATTTGGCGGGCGGGCGGATCAGCAAAGCGGATCGAATGGTCCGAAAGCTTGCCCGGCTACATGCAGTGGCCCCTGCGGGGCCGATGATGTTGGCTTGGGTACGCGGAGGGGGGTCGAACGCGGAACGGGTCGGGATGCTTTTGCGACTGGGTGGCGGGTTGGCCAAAGAGAGTCGCTCGTCGCAAAAGAATCCCGACCCCTGGTGGGGGGGAGCGGTTTATTCTGCTTAATGCGAATCGGTTTGCTGGTCGATAAGTCCGATACAACCGTCGATGCCTTAAGGGCGGTCAGGGGACTTTGGCGACTGGGGGCCTCGGGGCAGGGGGACTCGCCGGTCGCCGGGGAATCCGACCGCGGGAGTGAAGCCGCTGCGGCGCTAGCAGCGGCGGGCGATCGCCGGATGCAGACGCGGGGGGACGGGCGATGGACCGAAGGGTATGTCGGTGCGCACCGATGCTGGCGCTGGGGGCGCAGCTACTATTTTCAGCCATGGCGGCGAGCGACGCGGCCGCTGAGTGGGACGCCCGGGAGGGCGCCTGGCAGGGGAGTTCGCAGGACGAGGCCCCGGGGGCCGACTTCGCGGCCATCACCCCGGCGGCGTCCGTCAGCGATTGGGCGCCGCTGGCCGAGTCGCCCTATGAGGGGGACGTGGAGCTAGCGCAGATGCTGGCCCCGCCGCGGTCGACGGCTGTTCGCCGCACGCCGGTGGCGCAGCGGACGACGGCGGCCCCGCGAGCGGCGGCGGCGGGCCTGGCGAGCGTGCCGTACATGATCGGCGACACCAGCGCCGGCACCTGCACGTCGATCCAAGGCCTGTTCGCTAACGCCGACGTCGCGCACCCGACCTTGGCCTGCGCGCGGCTCAACGTATCGGAAAACAACACCCCGCTGCCGGTCGACCGGTTGTACGCGAGCTACCGGCACTTTCAGAACTCGACGACGCTGCGGTTTATCGACCGGTACGAGCAAGTGAACCTCGACGCCGTGACCTTGGGGGGCGAGCACACGTTTTTCGACGGCTTGTGCTCGATCGAGGCGCGGCTGCCGATCGAAGGGCGGTTGAGTTCCGACCTGTCGACGTTCGATCCTGATCTGACGGACAACGAGCTGCCGACCGGCTGGACGGGGACGCGGCGGACGGAGCTAGGAAACGCCTCGACGGTGTTCAAGATGCTGCTGGCGCAGCGCGACACGTGGCTGATGTCGGGCGGCCTGGGGGTGACGTGGCCGACGTCGCAGGACTTTCATTTTCGATCGCACGTGGTGGGGACGTTCGACAACTTCGAGCCCGATTTCCCGCCGGGGACCACGCTGGCGGCCGATCTGCTGCTGGAGATGCAGGCGGCCAACGAGACGGTGTACCTGGCCCCGTTCATGGCCTGGCTGTGGGCGCCGCGGCCGCGGTGGTTCCACCAGGGTTTCTGCCAGATCGAGGTGGCGGCGAATCCGTCGACGGTGAAGATTTCAGCCGACGGCGCGGCGCGGGCCACAATTCCGCCGTTACCGCCGATCGACGGCGTGCTGCTGGTCCTGGCCCGCGACAGCATGGCGGAGCTGCACCCGCAGACGCTCATGCGGCTGAACCTGGGGACGGGGTACATCATCAAGGACGATCCGCGGGCGGCGTGGGTGCAGACGCTGACCGGGCTGTTCGAGGTGCACTACACGACGACGCTGGAGGACGCCAAATTCGCCACCGTACCGAGCTACCTGATCGTCGGCAACTCGTTTCAGCGGATTGACGAAGCCCGGATCGGCAACGCCGCCAACCGGGTCGATATCGTGAACCTGGCGACGGGGGTGCAGGCCAACGTGGGGCGGTTCATCGTCTCGAACGGGGTGGTGGCGCCGATTCGCCATGACCACGATCGGGGTTTCGATTTCGAGTACAATCTGCAGGTGCAGCGCCCGTTCTAACCGGGGGCGCGGGGCGCAGGGCCAAGGCCGGCCGGCTAAGCGACGGGCCAGGAGGGCGCGGCGAGACTGAGCGCGCGGCCGTCGGGTCTGCACGTTGGGCTTTTCAAGACGTCAGTGCACCCGCAGGACGGCCGCGCCTTGAGGGCGATGGCGATACCCTGCACTAACGACGAGCTGGAGTTCGGCGCCACGGCGGTGGAGCTGGGCTACATCACGGCCGAGCAGCTTCGGGAGACGGCGCAATCGGACGGCGGGGGTTCGCTGCGCGAGCGGCTGTGCCGGCTGCGGTTGTTGACGCCGGTCGAGGCGGAAACCGTTGCAGCGGCGGTCATGAACAAGCGTTCGGCGAGGCATGACGCCGCGAAGGGGGTTGAGGCCGCGGCGAACGGCCTGGCGGCGGTCGAGGAGAAGCCGCCGACCCTGCCGGCCGACTCCCTGGCGACGCCGCCGGACCGGTTTGCGACGCAGCGCCCGCTGCAGGCGGCGACGACCGAGGGATCGCGCTTCACCGTCTTGCGGCAGCACCAGCAAGGCGGCTTAGGGCGGCTGTTGATCGCCCGCGACGAGGAGCTCAACCGCGAGATCGCGCTGAAGGAGATCTTGCCGGCGTATGCCGACGACCAGGAGAACCGCCGGCGGTTCATCCGCGAGGCCGAGATCACCGGGGCGCTGGAGCATCCGGGCGTGGTGCCGGTGTACAGCCTGGGGGCGTACAGCGACGGGCGTCCCTACTACGCGATGCGGCTGATTCATGGCGTCGATCTGCGGACGGCGATCGAAGACTTTCACCAACGGCCGCGGGGCCGGGCGGAAAAGCGGCTCGCGTTCCGGCAGCTTTTGGCGAGGTTTGTGACGGTGTGCCAGGCGATGGACTACGCCCACAATCGGGGCGTCATTCATCGCGATCTCAAGCCGGGCAACATCATGCTCGGCGACTACGGCGAGACGCTGGTCGTCGATTGGGGGCTGGCCAAGACGGTGGACGAGCGACCATCGGCGGCCGACTTCCACACGCCGGCGGTCAGCCCGTCGGAGCGCGCCCACTCGGATCGGACGCAGGCCGGGCGGATCGTCGGCACGACGCAGTACATGAGCCCCGAGCAAGCCGCCGGACGGATCGACCTGTTGTCGCCGGCCAGCGACATCTATGGGCTGGGGGCGACGCTGTATCACCTGCTGGCCGGGCGGCCGGCGTTCGACGCGGCGGATAACGACGTGGTGCTCCGCGTGCAGCAGGGTCGATTCCCCAAGCCGCGCGAGCACTGCCGCCAGTCCCCGCGGGCGCTGGAGGCGGTCTGCCTGAAGGCGATGGCGCAGAAGGCCGAGGACCGGTACGCCACTGCTCGCGAGCTGGCGCTGGACGTGGAGCGCTACCTGGCGGACGAGCGGGTGCTGGCGTATCGCGAACCGATCAGCGCGCGGGCGTGGCGGTGGATTCGGCGGCATCGCACGCCGGTGATGACCCTGATGGCAGCCGGCGCGGTGCTGGTGGCGGCGCTGTTGGTGGGAATGGGGCTGCTGAAGGCGCAGCGCGATCGGGCGGAGCACAACTTCCAGCTTGCGCAACAGGCGGTGCGGGATTACTTCGTGCAGGTCAGCGAGGAGACGCTGCTCAATCAGCCGGGAATGCAGCCGCTGCGCGACGCGCTGTTGCGACAGGCGCTGGCGTACTACGAGCGGTTTCTCAACGAGCGGCAGGACGACGCCAGCCTGCGGCGCGAGGTGGCGTTGGCGCATTTCTACGTGGGGCGGATCACCGAGACGATCGCCTCGCCTGAGAAGGCGATTTCCTCGCTGGAGCGCGCGGCCCAGATACAGAAACAACTGCTGGGGACCAGCGCCGCGGGGAGTCGCGAGGGGTTGCGGCGGGAGTACGCGCAGACGCTCAATGCGTGGGGGCGAGCGCTGCAAAACCTGGAGCGGTTGGAGCCGGCCCGCCAGCGCTATGAGCAGGCGGCGGCGCTGCGCGAAGAAATCGCGACGGCGGCCCCCGACGACGCCGAAGCGGCCCGAGCGCTGGCCAGCACGCTGATGAACTTGGGTTTGGTCGACCTGATGACTGGGAATGTCGCGGCCGGACTGCCGCACCTGGAGCGGGCGCAGTCGTTGCGGCTGGCCCATGCGGAGGCCGACAGCGGCGACGCCGCCGGCATGCGCCGCGATCTGGGGATGGGGTACTACAACCTGGCGCAGGCCCATTTGGCGGCAGGCAATGGGGCGGCGGCCGAAACGCACCTGGCGGCGGCCATCGAGGCGTTCGAGAAGCTGGCGTCCGATACGCCGGCCGACCTGGGCAATCGGCGCCGTCTGGCGATTTGCCTACGGCTGGTGGGCGACCTGAAGGCTGCCGACGCCGACGCCGAGGCGGCCATTGAATCCTACCAACGGGCCCGAGATTCCCTCGGCGAGCTGGCGACGCAAAACCCCAGCGTGCCGCAGTACGTCGCCGATCTGGCGGGGGTGCGGATGAACCTGGCGCAGCAGCTCGACGCCACCGGGGACGCGCCGGCGGCGCTGCGCGAAGTGGAGGCCGCGGTCGACGGGCTGCGCGGACTGAGCGAGCGGGCGGCGGCGTTGCCGCGGCAACGGTGCGATTTGGGCGTGGCGCTGCGGTTTGCGGGGCAACTCGAGGCCCGCGCCGGCCGCGTGGACGAGGCCCGCAGCTACCTTGCCGAGTCGAAGCAGGTGCTGCAGGCGCTGGTGCGCGAGCATCCAGGCGAGTCGACGTTCGCCACGGAGCTGCAGCTCACGGCCGATGCGCTCTCGGAGCTGGATGCGATTTAAGCGCCAAAGCTATGGAGACGCAGTTCGATCGGCGCTGCGGCAGCCTTGGCTCAATCACCCTTGCAGCCAGCTTGGCAATTGGCCGGCCTTAGGCAGATGGATGGGCGTGGCGGAAGTGATGGCCGGCAGGGCGCGGACGGCTTCCAGGGCTTCGGCGGCGGGCTCGGCGTCGAGGTTGAGGATGCCGACGGCCTCGCCGCCGGGGGCGTCGCTGGCCCGCCCGACGGCCATTTGGGCGATGTTGATCTGGTGCTGGCCGAAGATCGTGCCGACGCCGCCGATGATGCCCGGCACGTCCTGGTGGGTGAACACCAGCAGCCAGCCGTCGAGATAGGACTCCAGGCGGTAGCCGTCGAGCGAGATGAGCCGCGGCATGGAATGGCCGAAGACGGCGCCGGCGACGCGGTGTTTTTCGCCGCCGGCGCCGGCGATTTCGACGCCCATCGACGAGCGGAAGGCGCCCATATCGGTGCGTTCCTCGCTGGAGAGGGCGATGCCCCGCTCTTCGAGCAGGAGGCTGGCGTTGACCAGGTTGGCCTCTTCCTCCAGGGCGGTCTGCAGCAGCCCGGCGGAGAAGGCGGAGGTGAGCACCTTGGTGTCGCGGGTGGCGATTTCGCCGCGGTAGGTGAGCCGGCAGGACTTCAGACCGCTGGGAATGAGCCCGGCGGCGAAGCGGCCCAGTCGATAGGCCACGTCGAGATAGCCGCGGAGTTGTTCGAGGGTCTTGGCGTCGAGCGGGGCGATGTTAACGGCGTTTTTGATCTGGCCGGTGGCGAGGTAGTCGACCAGCAGGTTCACGGCCTCGACGGCGACCTGCGTTTGCGCCTCCTCGGTGCTGGCGCCCAGGTGCGGGGTGCAGAGGACGCCCGGCAGACCGAACAGCGGGCTGGCGGTGCAAGGCTCTTCGGCGAAGACGTCGAGGGCGACGCCGGCGATCTTGCCGGACTTGAGGCCTTCGACGAGGGCGGCTTCATTGTAGATGCCGCCGCGGGCGGCGTTGATCAGCCGCACGCCGGGCTTGAGCCGGTCGAGCTGCGCTCGATCGATCAGGTTGCGGGTCTCGTCGGTCAGCGGGGTGTGGACGGTGAGATAATCGAGGTGAGGCAGCATGGCGTCGACCGTATCGTACGGCTCGATGCCCAGTTCCTTTGCCTTGTCCTTCGAGAGGAAGGGATCGTAGCCGAGGACGCGCATCTCCAGGGCCCGGGCCCGCTGGGCGACGGCCAGGCCGATGCGGCCCAGTCCCACGACGCCGAGGGTCTTGCCGGCGACCTGCGCGCCCATGTACTTGTTGCGGTCCCAGCGGCCTTCAATAAGACCCTGGTAGGCGGGGTGGATGTTGCGCGACAGGGCGAGCATGAGCGTGATGGCATGCTCGGCGGTGCTGAGGGTATTGCCGGCCGGGGTGTTCATCACCACGATGCCGGCGCGGGTGGCGGCGGGGCGGTCGATGTTGTCGGTGCCGACGCCGGCGCGGACGATGGCCCGCAGGCGGCGATTGCCTTCGAGCGACTGGGCGGTGATCTTCACGCCGCTGCGGCAGATGGCGCCGTCGAACTGGGCGAGCGCCGAGCGGAGGGCGTCGCCCTTGAGGCCGGTGCGGACCTCATAGGCGACGCCGGGGGCGGCAGCGAGCAGATCGAGGCCCTCGTGGGAGAGGGTGTCGAGGACGATGACGGAGGGCATGGGCGGGGAGTGTGGTTGATCAAGTTGAGCATCATCCGGTCCCCTCCCCTTTTGTGGGGAGGGCTAGGGAGGGGGTGGAAGCGGGTACGCGGCGCGTCACCCCTCCCCTATCCCCTCCCCATCGAGGGAGGGGGACGGAACACACAATTCCTTGTTATTCTTGGTTCTTTCGGCGGAACTCTTCCATGAAGTCGCGGAGGGCTTCGACGCCGGCGGTCGGCATCGCGTTGTAGATCGACGCGCGGATGCCGCCGACCGAGCGGTGCCCTTTGAGTTCGGTAAGGCCTCGCTGCTTGGCCTCGCTGACGAACTGGGCGGTCAGCTCGTCGCTGGGGAGGCGGAAGGTGACGTTCATCAGCGAGCGGCAATTGGGCTGGGCGTGGCCGGCGTAAAAGCCGCCGCTGCGCTGGATTTCGTCGTACAACAGGCGGGCCTTTTCTTTGTTCCGGGCGTGCATCGCCTCCAGGCCGCCGACGTCGCCAAGCAGCCACTCGGTGATCAGCTTCAGCACGTACACCGAGAAGGTCGGCGGGGTGTTCCACATCGAGTTGTTCTGGGCGTGGACGTCGTAGTTGAGGTATCCCGGGAGCTTCGGATCGCTGCGCTTGAGCAGATCCTTGCGGATGATGACGACGGTGACGCCCGCGGGGCCGGCGTTTTTCTGGGCGCAGGCGTAGAGGAGGCCGTACTTGCGGATAGGGAGCGGCCGCGAGAGGAAGTCGCTCGAAGCGTCGCAGACCAGCGGCACGTCGCCGACTTCGGGCTCCGCGGCGAACTGGACGCCCTGGATCGTTTCGTTGGAGGTGAAGTGGACGTAGGCGGCCTGGGGCTCGAGGTCGAGGTCTTCGCGGCTGGGGAGCCGGTCGTAATGGGCGGCCTTGCCGTCCCAGGCGATGCGGGTCTGGCCGGCCTTCTTGGCTTCCTTAAGGGCGTCGTTGCCCCAGGAGCCGGTAAGGATGTAGTCGGCCACCTGCCCTGGGGCGAGCAGGTTCATCGGGACCATCGAGAATTGGAGGCGGCCGCCGCCCTGGAGGAAGAGGACGGCGTAGTCGTCGGGTATCGACAGCAACTGGCGGAGATTCTTCTCGGCATCCTCGATGATGGGCAGGAAGGCCCCGCTGCGGTGGCTGATTTCGAGGATCGACGCCCCGACGCCGGGCAGGGCCAGCATTTCGCGGGCTACTTGCTCCAGTACGGGAAGGGGAAGCACCGCCGGGCCGGCGGAGAAGTTGTAGACCCGCTGGGTCATGGCAATTCCTTGGCGATTCTCAAATTGTCAACGGGAAACGGGGTATTTTAGCCCTCGGCGGAAGGGTTGGTAATGGGGCGCGAGGTAAGCCGCCGCGGCGGCGTGCATAAAGGTCCGCCCCGGACCTGGTGCTCCGCCCAGCGGAGGGGATGCGCCGAACGAGAGACACGGGGCGACCGACCCCAGTTCGGGTCGCCGGGGCGGGACGGCCGAGCTACGTTGCGGCGGCGATCGCGGCGCCGGTTTGCCAGCGGTCGCCGGTGCGATCGACGCGATGGTAGAGGGTGTCGCGTTCGACCGGGTCGCGGCCGGCTTCTTCGATCAGGCGGCGGAGTTGCTCGACAGAGAGCATCTGGGGAGTCTCGGCGCCAGCGTCGTGGTAGATCAGCTCGTGCCGCACCGTGCCGTCGATATCGTCGGCGCCGTAGGCGAGGGCGATTTGGGCTGTACCGACGCCCAGCATGATCCAGTAGGCCTTGATGTGGGGGATGTTATCGAGCATCAGCCGGCTGACGGCGATGGTCCGCAAATCCATCAGGGCGTTGGGCTTCTTGATATGGGCCAGCCCCGTGTTATCGGGGTGGAAGGCCAGCGGGATGAACGTCTGAAAGCCGCCGGTCTCGTCCTGCAGCTCGCGGAGCCGGATCAGGTGGTCGATGCGGTGGTAGGGCTGCTCGATGTGCCCGTAGAGCATCGTGCAGTTGGAGCGAAGGCCGAGCTGATGGGCGGTGCGGTGGGTTTCGAACCAGCGGGTCGCGTCGGCCTTGTGCTCGCAGATCTGGTGGCGGACCTCGGGGTGGAAGATTTCGGCGCCGCCGCCCGGGAGGCTGCCCAGGCCGGCGTCCATCATGTCCTGGAGGACCCAGCGGATCGGCCTGTTGGTGAGGCGGGAGAACCAGTCGATTTCGACGGGCGTCCAGGCCTTCAGATGGAGATCGGGGAAATGTTCGTGCAGCGTGCTGACGATGCCGCGGTACCAATCGTACTTGGCCTGGTGGTGCAGCCCGCCGACGATGTGTAGCTCGGTGCAGCCATGGTCGACGGCCTCCTGCCCTCGCGCGCGGACCTGCTCGTCGCTCATGAGGTAGCCCTTGGCCGAGCGGAGATCGGCCCGGAACGCACAGAACGTACAGCGGTAGACGCAGACGTTCGTCGGGTTGAGGTGGGTGTTGATGTTGTAGTAGGCGGCGTTGCCGTTCGTCCGCTCGCGGACCAAATTGGCCAGTTCGCCGACCTCGGCCAGGGGGGCGTCATCGCGATAGAGCGTCAGGCCGTCGTCGAAGGAGAGGCGCTGGCCGGCTTCGACCTTCTCGCGGAGGGGGCGGAGTAGTTCGGAGGAAGTTCTGAGCATCTCTTGATTGTTAGCGGATTACGGTCTCGCGCAAAGGCGCAAAGGCGCGAAGGAATCGGCGCGTTTTTTCTTGGTCTCTCGCAGAGCTGCAGAGACGCAGAGGGGAGGAAGCGAGAAAGAGGATGGGACGGATGTGGAGTCCGCTTACTTGGTTCTGCTTGCTGATTCTGCTGATTGCTCTGCGCCGCTGCGCCTCTGGGAGAGATTCCGTATTTCAGGGCGAAAGTTAACTGATAGCGAGGTCGAGCGTGCCGAGGGCCAGCAGGCCGAGGCTGATGACGGCGTTGACGTGGAAGAATGCGATATTGACTCGGGCGAGGTCGTCGGGGCGGACCAGGGCATGTTCGTAGACCAAGAGCGCCGCCACGGCGGCGACGCCGGCGTAGTAGATCCAGCCCAGGGGCGGGTACGCCCGCGGCAGGATGGCGAGCAGGACGATCGCGCCCAGATGGCAGGCGGCGGCCAGTCGCAGCGCCCCGGCGACGCCCAGGCGGACCGGGAGGCTGTGGAGGCTCGCGCGGCGATCGTGGTCGTAATCCTGGCAGGCGTAGATGACGTCGAACCCGGCAACCCAGGCCAGGACCGCCGCCCCCAGGACTGCCGCGGGGAGCAGATCGGCCGGCGTGTGCCACAGCACCTCGCCGCGGATGGCGATCCAGGCGGCGACGGGCGAGAGGGCCAGGGCCGCGCCGAGCCAGAAGTGGGAGAGCGATGTAAAGCGCTTGGCGAGGCTGTAGCCCAGCAGAAACAGCAGCACCGGCACGGCGAGGTAGAGCGGGAGGCGGTTCGGGAAGAACAGTAGCGTGCTGGCGATGAAGCCCAGCGAGCAGAGGGCGGCAAAGGCGGTCACCTGGGGTACGCTCAATATGCCCGCGGGCAGATGGCGGGCGGCGGTTCGGGCGTTGCTCGCGTCCAGCTTTCGATCCGCCAGCCGGTTGAACGCCATCGCCGCGCTGCGTGCAAACACCATGGCCAGCAGGATCCCCAGCAGTTCTTGCCAGCGGATGCTGAAGGGGATCAGGAAGATGTGCGTACCTGGCGGCGAGTCGCTGGTGAACTTCAGCAATTCATCCCGCCGGGGGCCGGCGAACTTCGTCATTTCCAGGGCGCGCAAATGCCACGCCATAAAGGCCGCCAGAAGCGCAAAGGGGAGCGCGAACAGCGTATGGCTGAACCGCACCAGCGAGAGGAAATGGCGGATTGTTTGCAGCATGAAAGTTCAATGATCAAGCACCAATGACCAATGTTTTTCGATTAACCGCTATTGGTCATTGGTGCTTGGTCATTTCCCAGTAGCCCGATTTCCCAAGCTGCTACGGCTTACTCAAAGTGGTTTCAGCCCCAGCGGTTGATGAGGGCGTTGTCGATGCCGAGTTGGTCGCAGATGCGCGCCACCATAAAATCCACCAAGTCCCGCAGCGTGTTCACCCCGTGGTACCACCCCGGCGCCGCTGGCATCAC
>JADLBW010000068.1 GCA_020847515.1 Pirellulales bacterium
CGATCTCTCCTCGACGCGCACCGCCGACCTCAACGCCGCCTTGCGAGCCGGCAACGTGCTGGTAATCGCCGCCTGGACCGAGGACGACACCCCCGACGATCAGTTCAAAATCGAACAACTGACGGTTCGGCAATACGAGCCTGGCGTCTATAAGAACGTCGGGCGCGTGACGGCCAAGACCGTCAGCGACGACGATCCCAGCCATTATCGCAATCCCGTTTGTGTCGACACGACGTTCACCTTCGCCGGCAGCACGGCAGTATACGGCACTGCGGGAAATATCAGGACGTTCACCGCGGCCGGTACGTCGGTCAATGTCAGCGCGTTTAGCCGAAGCACGTCAGGCGCCTGGAGTCCGGCGTATGTAGGCGTGTACGCAGAGGGCCTTGGCGTCACCGACTCGTCGGAGAATGGAGCGAACGGCACCCATCGACTCGATAATCTCGGGCAGTGGAACTATCTGCTCTTTGAGTTTTCCACGCTTGTCACGCCCGATCGAGCGCTGCTCCAATCAATCGTCGGCGATAGCGACGTATCGATTTGGATCGGCACGCGCGCCAATTCATTCCATAATCATCAGACGCTCAGCGATTCGTTCCTAGCCAGCTTGCCGACGACTGAGGACAATCTCGGCGGGGCGTCGACCCGGTGGGCTGACTTCAACAGCGGCGGAGGGACTGGCAACGTGCTGGTGATTGCCGCCCGCACGACCGATTCCGCCCGTGATGACCAGTTCAAGCTGTCGAAGCTCGACGTCTGCGCCAAGGCGGTAAAGTTCTACGTAGTCGACGCCACGGCTGACGACACGTTCGAGTACGGCCCGAGCGGCCAGAGCTTAGCGAATTACAATCTGGGATCCGGAAATTCTAACCCGCGAGGCGTCGCTACGACGGCCGTAGGAGACAAACTGTGGGTAATCGACGGGTCGAAAAAAGTCTTTGTGCACGATGCCAACGGCAAGCTGCTCGGATCATGGACGGCAAGCGGGCTGATGGCTCCTGAGGACATTGCGACAGACGGCAATAACATCTGGATTCTTGACGATGGCAGCAACAAAGTCTTCAAGTTCGCCTCTGCCGCCAACCGGCTCTCAGGCACCGTGGCAGCCACCTCGTCGTTTGCACTCAATGCCAGCAATGCCAATGGCAAAGGCCTGGTGACTAATGGAACGCACTTATGGGTGGTGAACGACAATTCAACCGATAAGGTCTTCAAGTACACGACCAGCGGAGCGCTGGTCGGCTCGTGGACGATCGATTCACGCAATAGCAGTCCGACCGGGCTCACCATCGATCCGTCTAACCCCAATCATATCTGGATTGTCGACGCCGTTGACGATGCGGTCTATCGGTATGATGGCGCAGTTGGTAGGAATTCAGGGGCCCAGTCGGCCGCCGGCATATTCATCCTGGCAAGCGGGAACTCCAACCCGCAAGGAATCGCTGATCCGCCGCCTGAGGGCGGGGTTCTGTGGAGCCCCGCCAGTCACGCGGGCTCCGCTGCCTTGACCGCCGAGGCACTGGGACCGGACATATTTGATCTAGCCATCGGACGATTGAGTGATGAAAACGCGATGCGTTCCAGTGCCAGCCCCGCGAACCGAACCACGTTCGCCAGCGGCGTGAATACCGCGCATGCCAAGTCGGCGAGTAATCTCAGCTCGACAACTTTAACGCCGAGCCGACGCAGACAATTGCCCGAGATGTCCGCGGCATTGCGCTTGAGCACGCTGGAACTAGCAGGGAACGCGTCGCCCGGCGAATCAAGACTCGCCGAAGATGTTTGCGAGGAACTGGCGGCAAACCTCGTCGCAACAGGCGGCAGCGGAGAAAAAGGAAATTATTGAGCGTCGCGCCGTCAACGAGCCAGGGACTCATCGAATGCCGCCCCGGCCTTTGGCCGGGGGCGCGTGCCCTGGGGATAGATAAACGGTGTCCCGGTGGAAAACGATACCCGGCCGGAGGCCTGGGCTGCATAGGCTCTTTATCGGCGCACCGGTCAATAGGCATTTACATGCAGTGGGATTCAAAGCGGCAGCGACACCCATTTGCAGCGCTGAAACGAACTAGGAATTTGGGTAGCCGCGTATAGCTCAAGGCTCCTGGGAATCGTGATGTGAGAGACTTCCTTGGTAGATTGCGCTGACCGCCCCATGATTAACCAGGAGTCGCAGCGATGGCCCGACAGTGCCATGGGGACGTGAAGGACCGCCGGGAGGCGGTGCTGAGCTTGCTGCGGAGAGAAGAAGCGGCGGCGGTGACCGCCCGTCGGATCGGGATCAGCGAGCCGAAGCTATACCGCTGGCACGACGAGTGTCTCGCCGCCTGCGAGGCGGCGTTGGCCCCGGGGAGCGGCAAGAAGGGCGCCGAGAGCGCGTGACCGCCGGATCGCTGAGCTGGAGGCCCAGATCGAGAAGCGCGAGCAGGTGATCGGCGAGTACACGATCGCCAACCGCATCTTAAAAAACTTTCGGGCCCGTCCCTCTGAACAGAGCGAGCCGGACGATAATCCTTGCGGAACTTCAAGTCGGGCCGATTCGGCCGAGGCCGCGGCAGACGCACGTGCTGCGGCTGCGCTGCCCATCGCACCTTCGGAAGGATTAATTCCAGTAAGCAGACGCGCCGATCTTACGCGCAGGGCAGTCATTCGCGTCCGCGTCGGCCTGATTCCCGGCGGATGCGCCTCAGGGCTGAGACAAACAGGGAATTTTCATCAACAGTGCAGCCGCTGACCGACCCGCGTAAGCCGTCCCGCCGGCCGCCTGACGGCCGTTGACTTTCTTGCCGCCGCCGCGGATCTGCCTCCCACTCCGCTTTGGACGCCGGAAATGCGCCGCGTCCCGGCGGTATAATTTGCGGGAAACGCGTGCGGCAGGGGCGTCGTGGGCTCCGCAAACTGCTGGAGAAACCAGACGCCTTGAGACTAGCGATTGAGAGCGGATGACCTATGAGCGTCGATCACGGCAAGGACTCTGCAATTGTTCCGGGCGAACAGAGGGCCGGCCTTCGTGCGGAATCAGTCCGGCGCGTATTGGAGCAACATCGCCGCGAGTCTCGTTCGGAATGGCCTGTAGAAGTCCAACAGGCCTTGTACCTGGCCCGGAGACTATGCGAGCGGGCGCAGCAATTGCAGACGCCGCACGAACGCCGACAGCAGGCTGAGCTGCGTCGGATGATCGAGTCGCCGCGCGACAAAGCCACGTTGACGCAGATCACCGATCAGGCTTTTCGAGCCAATCGGCCGGAGCGATCAGCAGATCAGTTGATTCATATTCTTGACGTGCAGGGTATTCCTCGCTTTTTTGGCGCGCTCGATCGTACGCTGCTGCTGGGATTTCGCTCCTTTGGCGCCTACCTGCCGGGCGTCGCCATGCCGTTTGTGCGAGACCGTATGCGCCACGAAACGGCCAATGTGATTTTGCCCGCCGAGCCGGAGCACCTTCGCCAACACCTGCGGGAACGGCAGGCGGAAGGGCTGCGGATGAACGTTAACTACCTCGGCGAAGCGCTGCTTGGGGAAGCCGAGGCTGCACGGCGGCTGAGCGCCTACCTTGTCGCCTTGCAGAACCCCGACATCGAAGTGCTGTCGGTAAAGATTTCCACAATATATTCGCAAATCTCAGCGATTGCCCGCCGCCATACGATCGCAGTCCTGTGCGACCGTCTGGAAGCGTTGTTTCGCGAATCAACAAAACATACGTTCCAGCGCCAGGATGGCACGAGCGTCGAGAAGATGGTCTATCTCGACATGGAAGAATATCGCGACAAGGAAATTACTGCGGAAGCCTTCATGGCCGCCTTGGATCGGCCGGGGCTGGCAAGAGCGTCGGCGGGCATCGCGCTGCAGGCCTACCTGCCAGATTCATTTCCGACGCTGGTGCGGCTGGCCGCGTGGGCTCGCCGACGGGTCGCCCAGGGAGGCGCCCCGATTACGATCCGTCTCGTTAAGGGCGCTAATATGGAGGCGGAACGCGTTGAAGCAAGCTTGCGCGGTTGGCCGCAGGCGCCCTTCAAAGCGAAGGTTGAAACCGACGCAAACTATTTGCGCATGCTCCACGAGGCCCTGCGGCCTGAAAACCTGCCCGCGCTTCGCTTGGGAATCGCGACGCACAACCTATTTACGGCGTCCTATGCGTTGACGCTTGCCGTGCGTCGCGGCTGCCTTCAGTCAGTGCAGTTCGAGATGCTCGAAGGCATGGTGAACCACCAGCGCCGGGCGCTGTTTGAGTTGGTCGGCGACCTTCTTCTCTACGCGCCGGCTTGCCGGCAAGAAGACTTCACCAGCGCGATCGGCTATCTGATTCGCCGGCTCGACGAAAACAGCGGATCCAGCAATTTCCTTCGCTATGCATTCCATATCCAGCCAGACAGCCCTGAATGGAACATGCTTCAGGAGCAATTCTTGGAGGCCTTCCGCGCCTGCGAGCTCGTCTCTGATAAGCCGAGGCGAAGTCAAGATCGGCGACGTCATGGCGAGCCTGCGGCGCCGGGTTTGGCGCCGTCGGCATCAGCGGCCAATTCAGACGGCGAAACGTCCGGCGCATTCAACCGGCCGGCGTCGACCTCGGCTGCGAACTTCCGTAACGAGCCAGATACTGATTGGTCGTTGCCGCATAATGGCCAGTGGGCGGAATCCATTGTCGCGCAGCGGCGAGGCCTCCGGGGCGATCGGCCTGCCGAGATCCCGCTGGTCATCGGCAATGACGAGATTTTCGACGACGAAACAGCTAAGCCGTCGTGGGACCCCTCTTGCCCAGGCGTCGTAGTCGCTCGCTATTGCGCCGCAAATGAAGCCCACATCGAGCGCGCGATCGACGCGGCGCGGCGTGATTCTGAAGGTTGGCGACGCCTCTCGGCGAGACAGCGGCACTTAATACTGCATCAGGCGGCGGATGAGATTGCTGCCAACCGCGGCGCCGCCATGGTCGCGATGCTGGCTGAGGGGGGGAAGACGCTTGCCGAAAGCGATCCCGAAGTGTCCGAGGCCGTCGACTTCTGCCGGTTCTACGCCGATTGTGCTCTCGACGTCGACCGACTACCTGGAGTGAACGCTCGCGGCCGGGGCGTCATCGCGGTAGTGTCGCCTTGGAACTTCCCCTTTGCCATACCCTGCGGGGGCGTGGCCGCCGCTTTGGCTGCGGGAAACACCGTTATTCTGAAGCCGGCGTCCGATACGGTGTACATTGCCTACATCCTATGCCAGTGCTTCTGGCGCGCGGGCGTCCCGAAGACGGCGCTGCAGTTCGCGCCCTGCAGCGGCGGCACGGTTGGCCAGCGCCTCTCGACGCATGACGGCGTCAACGCGGTGGTGGTTACCGGAGGAACTGCGACGGCGGCGGCGATGCTCGCCGCCAAGCCGACCATGCATCTGTTCGCCGAGACGGGGGGCAAGAACGCCACGATCGCTACGGCGCTTTGCGACCGCGACCAGGTCATCAAGAACGTGCTTCACAGCGCCTTTAGCCACAGCGGCCAGAAGTGCTCGGCCACTTCGCTGTTGATTCTCGAAAGCGAGGTTTACCGCGATCGGCAGTTTCGCGAGCGGTTGTGCGACGCGGCCTGCAGCCTGCGGGTCGGTTCAGCCTGGGATCCCGCCACAAGGGTCGGCCCGCTGATCCATCCGCCCCGGGGCGAGCTGCAACGGGCGCTACAGCAACTTGAGACGGGGGAGCGATGGGCGCTCGCGCCCCGGCTGTGCGTCGAAGGCAATCCGAACCTTGTCTCGCCTGCCGTCAAATGGGGCGTCCAGCCCAACAGCTTCACGCATATGACCGAGCTGTTCGGTCCTGTTCTAGGGGTGATGGAGGCCGCCAGCCTGGACGAAGCCATTACTCTGGTGAACGCCACCGGCTATGGTTTGACTTCCGGTTTGGAAAGCCTTGATCAACGAGAACACGAGTTATGGTTGACTGGTATTCGCGCCGGCAATCTCTACATAAATCGTCCCACGACCGGCGCGATTGTTTTTCGTCAGCCGTTCGGAGGACAAGGAAAGAGCTCCGTCGGGCCGGGCATCAAGGCCGGGGGGCCTAACTATCTGGCGCCACTAATCGAGTTTGGCAGGGCCGATCAGGCTAATTCCTCCGGAGGAGCAGCGTCGGCACGGGCAGCTCCATTCAAAACGGGTCGGATCTCAGGCCTCGAACGCTTCATCGCTGAACTGGCGGGCGGGGGTCTTTCGAGCCCGCATTTTTCTGCGGACGACCTCAGACTCGTAACCAACGGCGTCGCCTCGTACTTACACTGGGCGAATATGGAATACCTCGCAGTGCACGATCACTTCCGTCTGCTCGGCGAGGACAACTTGCGACGATATCTCCCGGTGACGCCGCTGCGCATTCGAATCGCGGAAGAAGATACGGCGACCGACGTCGTCTTGCGGGCGGCTGCCCTGTGGGCTCTCGAAATGCGGCCTATCGTCAGCGTCTCGCCTCCCAGCGGCAGGGACGCGGCGGCGCGTGCGGCGCATATTGTGAACTGGCTGCAGCAAGCCGCAGAAGCCTGCGGGCTTGGCTTGGAAACCATCGGGGAAGACGATCGTCAGGTCGCAAGCGCGATTCGCGCGGGCAGCCTAGCCCGGCTGCGCTATGCGGCGCCAGATCGCGTTCCTGAAATCATTCGCACTGCGGCTGCCGAGGCGCTGCAGTACGTGGCCGACGCACCGATCTCGGACCACGGTCGGATCGAGCTCTTGTGGTATCTGGCTGAACAAAGCGTCTCGATTTCCTACCATCGATATGGAAATCCAGGAGAACGGGCCGACGAGCCTCGCGACGTTCCGCTGTAGGCGCACACGAACTAGCGTGGGCTGCGCAACGATTGAGGTCAGTCCGTGCGCCAGACCACTCTGGGCGGCAAGCCCCAATTCGATAACTCAGGTATTGGCCGCGAGCGATAAGACGCCTCGGCGCGCCGGCCGGAAACTTCGAGTGGTTTGCGCTTCTGTAAACAACGCGGTGAAGTCGCCTGCGGCAAATACCGCGTCCACGGCGGATGCTGAAATGGCCGCGCCGCCGCTAGTTGGGCTGTCGATAGGCGCTGGTGACGCTGCTTCGCCGAAGTGGGTCATCCAAACCCCCAAATCCGATGAGTCGACGACGCCATTGCCGTCGCCATCGGCCTCCGTTGCAGAAGCGACCGCGTCGCCGAAGGACATTTGCCATTTCAATAAGTCGCCGCCGTCGACGATGCCGTCGTTATTGAATTCGCCGCGTAAAGTCGGTGCGGCGAGGTTGCCAAAGTCGATGCCCTCAACGTCCTGACCGGGCCCGACGGTAACTCGATACGAACCGGCTGGAGCAGTCGGCAGCGCGACTTGCTGAGTCGCCGAGCGTAGCGTGTCGAGCCATCCGGAGTTCTGCGACCCGACCGGGGCCGCGTCGTACCAATCCCAGCCGAGGTAGGCGATCTGGCCGGCGCCGTAGGGGAGCAGTGCCACGGCCGTCTGGCTTCGATTGGCATAAATGCGGTTCGTTCCCGCGGGAAGCGTGCCAATTGCCAGAGAATTGGTTCCGTCGTTGCTAGGTAACGTTGGCGCGTTGCCCTCGAATGCCGTTCCCGCGGCGCCCCCCGTCAGCGTAAAGGTGGAAGAGGATTGCGATTCGACCAACGAGAATCCAAAAATCTCGTTCAGCAATTGGGCGGCCCATCCCGGCGCCGAATACGACCCATGTACGATCAAGCCGCCGCCGGCGGCGATGTAGTCGCGAAGCGCAGACGCCGCCTCAGGCGACAGGAATGCCGCCAGAGAATTGAGCTCTAATTCGGGTATTACCACCAGGGACGCGGTTGCAAGTGCTGTGGACCAACTGGCGCCGTCGGTGCCGACGAATGGAGCGACGACGGCTCCGAACGACGCCAACGTCGCCTGTTCGTTGTCTGACTCGCTGGCGCTGCCGCCAAAGGTATCGACGAACGCCCCGTCGTCGAACAGCGCGATCTGTCCTCTTGGAAACGTCTGCGTCCATCCGGGCTGGCTCGCCTCGCGCACGACATACGTCCCAATCGCGACGCCCGGAATCGAATAATTGCCGTCGCCGTCGGTTACCGCAAACGGCTCTCCAGCCACTCCCCTTTCAAACGACAGATGATCAAGGAACACGACGTCGCCCCCCGCGCCGCCAGCCAGGACATAGGCGATGCCCCCCGTCGACGACGCAACGCTCAACGTGTAGTGATTGCCTGAGGTAAGCGAGGGCGAGGTTACGGAAGCCAGCAGGGCGCCGCTGGAGTCGAACGCCTGCAAAAGGCCAATGTCCGACGCGTCGTCGCTAATGACGTCGATGCTTACGCCATTAGCGCCCTCCGGAAAATCTGCGCGTAAGCGATGCGACGCATCCCACGTCGGATTAAAACTGGAACCGCCAAACGCTAGTACGCCCGTAGAAGAAAACGTGGCTCCGACGTCGGCTGTTACAACCGATTCCCCGGTCGGCGTTCCCAAGAAATCAGCCGCCGACAATGTCACGCCAGCCACGGCCGACGTCAGGTCGGTCGAGGGCGCAAAATCGTCGGGTTCCACGGCGCTGGTCGTCGTAGTCGACGGCTGCAGCGCGCCGTCCTCGTTCAGATCCAGATACACCGTCCACCCAGGCAGGCCGGGCTCGGCGGGGTCTTTCCGGCCGTTGTCGTTGCGATCTTCCCATTTTTGCCCGCTAATCGATCCAGGGAGAGCGACATTGCCGAAATCGACCACGCCTGCTGCGTCCTCGGCAAGCGAAATTGAATGAAAGCCCCCAATCGCTTCGGCGCTTGCTAGAAACTGGTTCGCGACATTTAGCACCACGGCGTCGTCGATTCGGGAACCGTCAAAGGTCGACACCAGGGCGTAATAGAACTCGTCAACGGAAGACAGCCCCGACAATTCATGGTATCCGTCGTTGGTGTTGGTCGTGATCGAATGAGTAAGGCCGACGCCGTCTCCCGGGACCATAATGATTTCGTTAATCGACGGATCGCCGGCGTTGAATACTCGCTTGACGTACACCGTATACGCCTGGCCGTTCACGCTCGTATGCAGTTCCGCGGCATCAGCGAACCCAGAGCCGTCGGCGCCGTTGTTGCCGGTGATGAAAAATGAATCGATTGAAGCATTAAAGGCAGCCAGCGCAAATAGGCCCGGGTACTTGGCAGTGAAATAGCGGCTGCCGGGGCCGAACATCGCATCGCCAGGCGCCATCGCGCCGCCGGTATATGAAATCGCCGAGGCGAGGTTGGTGTTCAATACGTTGCCCGTGTCGTACATGTCGCCGCCGCCATCGTCGATCGAATTCCCGAATTCACCCTCCGAGAAGAAATAGAGGTTGGGCACCTGCGACGTCACGGTCGCATAGTTTGCGTTGAGTTGTCCCAGTACGTCACTGGTGGGGTAAGTTTGCATCCAGCCCGGTTGGGGCGCCTCGCCGATGCGATAATCGCCCGGCGGCAGTTCGCTGAACGAAAACTCGCCATTCGCGTCGGTGACCGCAGACGCCTCGTTAATGTCAAAAATGCTGTTCCGATTCACGTCGAGGTAGATTACCCACCCGGGCAAGCCTGGTTCTGCTGGATCCTCCTGGCCGTCTTGATCGAGATCGTTCCACTTTCGACCTCGTATCGAAACCGGCCTCGCCTCAAATGCCCCGATATCGATGCGACCCATCTGGACGCGAGAGAATCCGTCGCCGCGCTGGTCGTAAAACGGCGTCATGACGCCGCCGGGCGCGGACGCAGGATCGCCGGCGTTGAGGATCGGGCTATTGGATAACGGCATGTGGGTCAGCGTCGTCCCGCCGTTCTCGACCAGCGGGCCAAGCCGCGGATCAATCGGCGACGCTGGCGTGCCGATCTGGTTGCCGCCAAAATCAGTCAGGGAGGCGCCCGCGTTGTTTCCAATAAGGCTATACGACGCGGTTGCAAGGCCCAGGATATCGGGCGCGGTGTTGGACCATACGGCATTGGAGGCGACCAAGGTGTTCAACAGCCTTACGCTCGGGCCGATGCCCGCAGCCATCCCTCCGCCGGCGCCGACGCCGTTGAAGTCCCCGTCCGCTGTGTTTGCGGTAATTGTGGCATTGGCGATGACCACGGTCTGAGCAGGATCCGGCCCAATCCAGATGCCGCCGCCAAACCCATTGGCAAAGTTTCCGCTGACGGTCGAGTTTTGCAGTCGGCCGCTCCCCTGCTCAATTGCCAGCGCTCCGCCATCGGAAAACGCGTAATTGCTAAAGATTGTGCTGTCGGTGATGATCCAAGAGTTGGCGTCTCCAGCGGCTGCGGTGACAAAAACTGCCCCGCCGCGAGCCGCGTTGTTAAAGGCCATTGTGCTATGGTGAATCGTCAATGCGCCGCCGATGCTATAGATGGCACCGCCGTTGTTTAGCGCGATATTGTCCGTCAGCCTGCTGTTGATGAGTGTCAAGACGCCTGCGCTGTAGATCGCGCCGCCGTTGCCGCGACTAGAGCTGACGGCGATGGCGACGTCGTTGAGCGTCAAACTCTCGCTGCTGCGAATGGCCCCTCCGTCGCCCGACGCGTCGCCGCTCACGAGGTTCAATCCCGTGATATGCACGTCGATCATCGAGCCTGCGGAGCCATTGTTGATGTGAAACAATCGGCTACCGTCGCCCGCTGGAGAAAACGGAGAGAGGTCGTTTCCGGCGCCGTTGATTGTCAGAATTGCGCTGCCCGGCCCCTGGATCGTTACATCTTTGGATATGCGCAATTCGCCGCGACTCAGCAAAATCTGAGCTGGCCCGGTAGAGAAGAGCGCCGGGTCGAAGTCGATCGTTTCGAACGGTGCATGGGCCAACAGCGCGTCGCGCAGCGACGCGTCGCCGTCGGAAACGCTACCATCAAGCTCGTCGATCAGCGTGTTGACCGTGATCGCCAGCAGGCGACGATCCTCAAGCGCCTCAAGACTCAGGCGCCTGGCACGATCCCCGGCGTGCCGTGCGAAACACTTTGACTTAGGCCGCACAGCAGATTCCTTGCGCAATCGACGCATGACCAGGCCTCTCTAAACCCGCCACATCGGGCAACAAGCTGTGCCGATAAGGGCGGCTTCCTATGCGTTGAAGAGTCGAGCGGGCGGCGGGCGCATATTCCCCGCCGGTGCGGCGTGATTCTAATGCCCCCCGCACGGTCTTCCAGCGAAAATGAACAAAAAAACATGCAAAATACGTTGTTGCGCTTACGCGGCGATTCTTCGCGACAGTAGTACGGACGCGCCGCGGCAGCGCGCCACGGGCGAATCGGCCAAGTCCACCGAAAATGGCAGCGACGAGGCGCAAGACGCTCGCAGATCGGTTGCCGGCCCTCACTGGTTTTGACGATGCAACGGGTCCAAGCCGTCAGTTCCGCCGCAGACGAACGCGCAGCCGCTGCCGCAAGGCCAGATCTGGCGAGCGACCAGACTACCGTCCACAGAAACCTGCGCGAATTGCGTCAACCTCGTGGAGCGCCGATAATTACTACCATGGAACCGGCCCGTGGCACTGCGCTCGTACCAGCCACCATCTGTGCGGCCTGGCCGCCGACAGGATGGGCTGACGTGCACGTGCTGGTCGCCGTTTCGGGCGGGCCTGACAGCATGGCGCTACTGCGGGCGCTATTGGCACTGAAGCTCGATTGTGGCGGGCGGGGCCGCGTCTTCGCGGCACACATCAATCACGCGCTGCGCGGCGACGCCTCGGACGCCGACGAAGCCTGGCTCCACGAGCAGTGCGTCGATCTTGGCACTCCGCTGCGAACGGAACGCGTAAGCGCCGCTGCCCTGGCTACCCGACAGGGCGACGGCCTGGAAGCTGCCGCTCGGCAGGTGCGCTACCGACTACTGACCGCAATTGCCGAACGCACAGGATGCCGGTTCGTCGTGACAGCCCACACGCAGGACGATCAGGTTGAGACCGTTCTATTCCGCCTGTTGCGGGGTACCGGGCTGCGCGGCCTGGCGGGAATTCGGCGCTCCCGACCGCTGTCCGCTAGCGTCACGCTCATGCGGCCGATGCTCGACTGTAGGCGATCGAGCGTATTGGCTTTCTTGGAAGCCATCGGCCAAACCTATCGCAGCGACGCGACGAACCACGATCGGCGCTTCGCCCGAAATCGAACGCGCGGCGAATTGCTGCCGTACCTTCGAGAGCACTTCAATGCGGAAGTGGACGCGGCGATCGTCCGTACTGCGGGCTTGGCGGCCGAAGCCCAGGAGATTGTCGACGGCGTCGCGGCGGGCGTGCTATCACGCTGTCGGGAGGCCATTGAAGGCAGGCACGCCGTGCGGCCCGCGAGCGGGTTTCGACTGGGAGTTTCGCCCCTGGTTGATCAGCCCTTGCTCATTGTGGCTGAAGTACTTCGGCAGGCCTGGCGCCTGGAGAAACTGCCCGAACAGAATATGACGCAGCGATGGTGGCGCCAGCTTACAGAATATGCGATCGCTGCAAAGCCGCATCCGGCTCTCAACCTGCCGGGCGGGTTTTGCGCGACCCGGCCCCTTGCGACCGAGATCATGGTGGCGCCAGCACCGGGTTTGTCTTGACCGGCGGCGCCGAACGTATCTACCATCCATGGGCCAATTTGCGCTAATCGTCGCAATTCGGCAGAGCGCTTTGCGTTCCATGGAGGGCGGCGTCAACCGCGGATCGGCGGGCGTTCGCTCGTAGGCCCCAGGGAGGCCGCCCGGCTTCATGGACGCCGACCGCTTCGAGCAGTTGACAGAGCAAGGAAGCTCGCCATCATCACCAGGCTCATCAACGTCTGCTGGTATTTCTTTAAGGTCGCCCTGGCGCTATCGATCGTGGGCGTCGCCGTCGCGGGCGTCTACTTCTATGTGCGGTTGGATGATGAAATTCGGCAACACGTGCGGCGGCTGTTGGAAGAGGGGTATCCCGGCCTCAATGTCAGCGTCGACGGCGCCCGCCTTGTCGAGGGTAAGGGCATTGCCGTCTATGGCCTTACGCTCGGACTCGCCAACGCCGCGCCCGGCGGCGAACCCCTGCTTGCCGTTGAAGAGGTGATGCTCGCTTGCGACGTGGACGTGAGCGCTCTTGTGGGCGGGCGTCCCCCCATACATCGGATTGAATTGAGGCGCCCGCACGTCTCGCTGCAGCGCAGCGCTACGGGTCGCTGGAACTTTCAATCGCTTCTGCCGATGCACTCAGCAGCGGACGTCATTCCGCCGATCGTCGTTCACGGCGGCATTGTGTCGATCAGCGATGCGGAGTCAACCGACCGCCAGCCGCTGGTTCTTCGAGACATTGAACTGATCGTAACTCCGAGCGAAGAGCCGGCCGAACTGGCGAATCAGCAAGGCGTCGTTCAGCAGTCGGCGCAGCGTGCGTCGCCAATTCCGCCGCCCGCGTCGCGCGCGAAGTGGCCGTCGGTCCGCATTGAAGGCGCCGCTTCCGGGCCTGCTCTGAAGCAGATAAACGTCCGTATGGGCGTCGACGGCTCGCAAGGCGTCGTTACCATCGCCGCTGATTTACGTCAGTTCCAGCTTAATGAACAGATACTGCTCTGGCTGCGACAGTTCATCCCGCAGGCCGCGGCAAATACGCGCCTGACGGCCCTCATCGACGGCCAGCTTGCGGCCACGTGGCGCCGCGACTCCCCATGGCGACCTGATTTTACCGCTGACTTGCAGGTAGCGTCCGGGCGATTGGAGGATCCGCGACTTCCGCAGCCTGTGACCGATATCGTCGCCAAGATCAAAGCCGACGCCTCACAGCTTCAAGTCCAAGAGCTGCACGGCAAGTGGAACAGCGCCTCAGTCGCGCTGTCGCTGAATCGTACCGGCTGGGCATCGCGGGCGCCGCTCAGCGTAGCCGCACGAGCGGACAATGTCGTACTCGACGAGCACCTGTACGACATGCTGGCCAGCTTTGCCCAACCGAAAGCAGGCGAGGCAATTCCCTTGGCCGGACTTCTGTGCGAGCAACTCGACAAGTATCAGCCCACCGGCATCGTCGACGCGGTCGCCCAAGTCGCATTCGACGGACTGCGATGGACGCCAGCGGTAAGCCTGACCGGCAGGCAACTGGCGTTTCAGTCCGATCGCTTCGCCTACCGCCTCACCGACGGCGGGGGCAGGATCGGCTTTCGTGCTGCCGAGCAGGGACGACCGGCGCAGCTCGACGTCGACCTTTACGGCGTTGGCGGCGGTCAGCGGTTGCACATTGTCGGACAGGTCTTCGATCCCAAACCCGCCGCCGCAGGTTGGGCCCAGATCTCGGGCGCCGGTCTTGAAATAGACGACCGACTCATTGCGGCCTGCGACCGTCGCATCAGCGAGGCGAGCGGCGACGCTACCTCGCGGGTACTCGCATCGCTCAAGCCCTCCGGCAAGTTCAACCTGACGTACTGGCGGATTGTGCGCGAGCAACCTGGCGGAGAGCCGCAGACTTCGATGCGGCTCGACTTGACCGATGTGCGCATCAATTACGAGCTTTTTCCATATCCTCTGCGCGAGATCCGGGGGATTATTGAGGCCCGCGGGAATCAATGGACATTTTCGGACCTTTTTTCTGGCGGCCGCCGCACGATCACGGCCGCCGGCTCGCTTCTACCGGGGGCGGCGGGCCCCGAGTTGAGGCTGCGCATTACGGGAACCAACGTGCCGCTGGACGACAATCTATACTCGGCCCTGCAAACCGAAGCCTCTCATCGACCGTCGCCAGCCCAGCAAGCGTGGCAACAACTGCGGCCCTACGGTTCTATCAATCTGACGGCGGACATCGTCCATCGCGTCGGCCAAGGCCGTCCCAACATCAGCATCGAAATCGAGCCGATGGACAACTGCTATATTAAGCCCGAGTTCTTTCCCTACCTGCTGGACGATCTTACCGGCACGATTACTTACAACGACGGCGCCATTTCGCTTGAACAGCTACGGGCCAGCCACGACGGCGTCGCCATGGGCGCGAACGGCCAAGGCTACTTCGCGCCAGACGGCAATTGGAACTTTCGCCTTACGGGGCTCTGGGCAGATTCGCTTTCGGCGCGACCAGATCTGCTTACCGCATTGCCGCCCAAGCTGACGCGGCTGATCGATCAACTCCGTCCCACCGGCACCTTTAGCATCAGCAACAGCGAACTGGCGTTTCGCCAGACGGCGGCGCCCGTGCCTGTCATCGAAACGGCTTGGGATATTCAGCTCGAATGTCACCAATCCGACCTCAATTGCGGCATTCCGCTTGATCACATCACAGGATCCGTTCGCCTGCATGGCTCCTACGACGGCCAGCGGAGCTACAGCGAAGGCGAATTGGCCCTGGAGACTGTTACCTATCAAGATGTGCAATTCACGAACGTCGCCGGACCATTGTGGCTCGACGAAGCGCAATGTAGCTTCGGCAAGCATGCGACCGATCGGGCCGGAAAGCCGTCGCGACGCCTGACAGGCAAGGCCTACGACGGCGCGGTGGCGAGCGACGGCTGGGTTCGCTTCGCCGCGCTGCCGCAGTATGCGGTTGAGGCGGACCTGATCGGGGTCGATCTCAGTCGCTTGATGGTCGAGCGTTTTCGCGCCCCCAAACCGCTGCAAGGCAAGGTAGACGCCACGGTGATGCTCCGCGGCGAAGGCCCCGCGATTGAACCGCTCAACGGCGAAGGCAGCGTGCACATTCGCGAAGCCAATATCTACGAACTGCCGCTGTTGGTGCGTCAACTCAAGCTGCTCCGCGCCAGCGTGCCGGATAGTACGGCATTTAATGAAAGCGACGTCGCCTTCCGCATTCAAGGTCCGCACATCTACCTTGACAAAATCAACTTTCTCGGCGACGTCGTCGATCTGTACGGCTACGGCTACGCCAACTTCAACCATAGCGTAAAACTCATCTTCCGACCGGAACTGGGACCCCGCGAGTACTTGCTGCCTGGCGTGAAGTACATTGTCAGCAACACGAGCCAGCAGGTCATGCAGATGTACGTGGACGGCACTGTAGACGATCCTAACGTCACGACCGAGGCGTTCCCGGGCATCAATCAGGTGCTGCAGAAGTTGAGGATTGATCTGGAGAACCCGACCGGTCCGGCGCCTCGGCGTCAGGCCAACCGCGACATGATCAGCCGCGCTTTAGGGCGATAGCGCCCCTCCACGATGGCGGTCGGCGTACATACGCCCGCACGAACGAGCATCGGTCGCTGAAGATTGAAGCTAAAGGCAAAGGGGCGCTTTTTATTCGGAGGCGCGAACATGAATGTCGGTGCAACAACGGCCCCGCTAGTCTCAGCGGCAGGCGCGCCGCTGGCCCAGTCGGCCGGCGCCGAGCCGGAGCGAGCCGCCAGAGACGCCGCCGTACATCAGCGGAGTGCCGACGGGCAGAGCAAGTCGGAACAAGCGTCGGGCATCGGTCAGACGCAAGAGGATCGCCAATCGTCCGAACGCGACGCCGACGGACGGCGGCTGTGGGAGGATCAACGACGACGAAAGCCGACCGGCGACGAGCACGATGCCTTGCGGCAGGCGAAGGATCTGACAGGTCAAGCGGGCAATTCCCTGGATTTGACCGGCTAAGAGCAACGCCCGTCGCAATTGCTGCGAAAGGGCTCAGCCGAACACCGAGCATCGTCGTTGATGCGCTTTCTAGACTTCGAGAAGCAACTGGCATTGAACGCGATGGGTGTAAGAGTCGCCTGCCTGGGTCGTCAATGCGGAGAGTACGTGGCAGATTGAGCAACGACAAGAACGGCGGCGCGTTGTACGAATCGCCGGAGCGCCTAGAATAGCTGGTCCGAGCGACTTCCCAGGGCGAACTGCCACCACGAACGACGACTATGCAATTCACGAAGATGCACGGCGCGGGCAACGACTATGTCTACGTCGATTGTTTTCGCCATCCTGTTCCGGCAGATCCGGCAGCGCTCGCCCGCGCAGTTTCCGATCGCCATTTCGGCGTTGGCGGCGACGGCCTGATCCTCATATGCCCCGTCGAGGGCGCCGACGCCGAGATGCGGATGTATAACGCCGACGGCTCGTATTCCGCGATGTGCGGCAATGGGATCCGCTGCGTGGCAAAATATGTTCACGATCACGGCATTGCCGCCCGGCGGTCGCTCGCCATTATGACCGGCGGCAAGCGGTTTGACCTGGAATTAAAGCTGTCCGGCGGCCGGGTCGAGACGGTCCGCGTCGATATGGGCCAGCCGATCTTGGACGCTAGCGAGATTCCGACGACGCTCGTCGGCGCCCCTCCGCTCGATGCGCCCATCGAGATCGCGGGACGCACCCTCAAGGTGACGTGCCTCTCCATGGGCAATCCCCACTGCATCGTCTTCGTAGATGAACCAACCGATGAATGGGTGTTGGGTCTCGGCCCGAAAGTTGAGATCGACGCACGGTTCCCCCAGCGAACGAATGTGGAGTTTGTTCAGGTGATTGATCGCCAGACCGTCCGGCAGCGCACGTGGGAACGCGGCTCGGGCGAAACGTTGGCGTGCGGCAGCGGCGCCTGCGCGGTCTGCGTGGCAGGCGTCCTGACGGGCCGCACCGAGCGGCGAATTACCTCAAAACTACTTGGCGGCGATCTTCAATTGGAGTGGAACGAGCACTCCAATCATGTCTTCATGACCGGCCCGGCGACAGAGGTCTTCCGCGGCGAGTGGCCGGACAGGCGTTAACAAAATGGAGCGCCACGGCCGCTGCATGAGTTCCGAGTTCCAGACAGCGACGGACTACCAACGAGATTTTCTCCCAGAGGACACGGATGTCCGGCAAACCTCTTAAGACGCCGCTATGGATGGGCGCAGCAGGCATGCTCTCGGCCATGGGCATTCGCGCCTGGATGAGCACGCTGGACTACCGCGTGCTGTTTTACGATCGCACGGTCGACGGCATATACCCCTCGGAGCGGCCGCGAATCTACGTGTTCTGGCACGAGTACATCCTGATTCCCCTTGCGCTGCGCGGAAACTGCAACCTTACGATGCTCCTGAGCAAGCATCGCGACGCCGACATACTGTACCGCGTTGCCCACCACATGGGCTTCGAGTGTGTTCGCGGTTCGACCTACGGCGGGGCGACCGAGGCGTTGCTTGAGCTTTCGCGCCGGGGACGATATATGCATTTGGCAATTACGCCCGACGGCCCGCGAGGGCCGCGACGCAAAATGGCCCCCGGCCCGGTATATCTGGCTTCTAAGCTGCAAATGCCTCTGGTGCTTTTAGGCATGGGAGTCGATCGACCATGGCGGGCCCCCACCTGGGATCGCTTTGCCGTGCCGCGCCCTGGGTCGCGCGCCCGGGCTCTAGTCAGCGCTGAAATAGCCATTCCCCCCAATCTTAATCGAGAACAGCTCGAATTGCGCCGCCAGGGCGTTGAACAATTGCTCAACGACCTGACTGCCGAAGCCGAATCCTGGGCCGCTTCCGGCAGTCGCCGGCCGGGGGCCGTGCCAGTTCGGGCGCAAGGGCTATTGCTCGCAGGCCAGGACTGCAGCGCGCATGAACCAGCCGCTTGCGCTCCGCCACTACTGGCAGCGGCCAGTTTGGAGGCCGAATCGCACACGCCGCGGCGGGTTGCGTAGATGTTCGGCCGGTCGGACGGCCTGGGGCCTCCATTTCTGTCTAGGGCGGGCGCCTATAATCCAACCCGCCTGGGGGTTTACAATTATATTTACGGCCGCCCC
>JADLBW010000069.1 GCA_020847515.1 Pirellulales bacterium
GGAATCAATAATAAACTCCGGCTCGTTTTCGTCAGCCGTAATCCGCTTACCAAGGGCAAAGCATTTCGATGGCCACTGATCCTGTCTGCGGCATGACGGTCGACGAGCAGAACGCCGCCGACCAGGTCGAGCACCAGGGCGTCGCCTACTACTTTTGCAGCAAGCACTGCGCCGCACGCTTCCGGGCAAATGCGGAGGCCTTTATTAGGCCAGCCCGCGGCGCGACCGCTGCCGAAAGCTGTTGCGCCGGCGTAGCCAAACGGCAACCAATCGCGGCTTCACGGTCAACGGGGCAGGCCGCTGCAGCGTACACCTGTCCCATGCACCCAGAGGTGATCCAGAAGGGTCCGGGCGCCTGCCCCAAGTGCGGCATGGCCCTCGAACCGGTCGAGCCATCGGCGCCGGCGGAGCGGGTTGAGTACATCTGTCCGATGCACCCCCAGGTCGTGCGCCCTGAGCAAGGGACGTGCCCGATCTGCGGCATGGCGCTGGAGCGACGGACCGTTGTCGTCGAGGAGAGCAACCCCGAATTGGAGGACATGCAACGTCGTTTCTGGATCAGCGCTGCGCTAAGCCTGCCGCTGGTGATACTGGCCATGTCGCGCATGTTCGTCGAAGCGCAGCTCCAAGCCTTTCTGCCGGGCCGCACGCTTTCGATTATCGAGTTCGCGCTAGCTACGCCTGTGGTGTTGTGGGGCGGCTGGCCGTTCTTCGTTCGGCTGTGGCAGTCCATTGTGAACCGTTCGCCCAACATGTTTACCCTGATTGGCGTCGGCGCCGGCGCCGCTTACGTCCATAGCACCCTGGCAACCTTTTTTCCGGAGGTGTTTCCAGAGGCTTTTCGGTCGCATGGCAAGGTCGATCTGTACTTTGAAGCCGCCGCCGTGATAGTGACCTTGGTGCTCGCGGGGCAGGTCCTGGAGCTGCGCGCCCGCTCACAGACGGGAGCCGCTATTCGTTCGCTGCTGGGGCTGGCGCCTAAGACGGCGCGCCGCGTTGCTTCACAGGGGCATGATGAGGAGATTCCGCTATCCGAGGTGAATGTCGGAGATTTGCTGCGGGTTCGTCCTGGAGAAAAAGTCCCCGTGGACGGCGTAGTCAGCGATGGCGGCAGCTTTGTGGACGAGTCGATGATCAGCGGAGAGCCGATGCCCGTTCAGAAACAACCAGGCGAGACGGTCATCGGCGGCACGCTCAACGGCGCCGGCTCCTTCGTCATGCGCGCTGAACGAGTCGGCAGGGAAACGATGTTGTCGCAGATTGTTCACATGGTCGCTCAGGCGCAACGAAGTCGGGCGCCGATCCAGCGGCTCGCAGATCGCGCGGCCGGGCACTTCGTGCCATTGGTGCTGGCCGTCGCGGTGTTGACTTTCATTATCTGGGCGGTCGCAGGCCCCGAGCCGAGGTTCGCCTACGCGCTGGTAAACAGCGTGGCGGTGCTGATCATCGCCTGTCCGTGCGCTCTGGGACTCGCCGCACCCATGTCGATTATGGTCGCCGTCGGCAAAGGAGCGTCGATGGGGGTCTTGGTCAAGAACGCCGAAGCCCTCGAACTCATGGAAAAAGTAGATACGCTCGTGGCGGACAAGACTGGCACGCTGACCGAGGGAAAGCCGCAATTGACCTCGATTACAGCCTTCGCATCGTGGACCGAAACCGAGCTTCTCCGACTTGCCGCTAGCCTCGAGCACATGAGCGAACACCCGCTGGCGGCTGCCATCGTACGAGGGGCCCGGGATCGCGGCGTCGCGCTCGTAGAAGCAAACGACTTCCATTCCGCGACGGGCCAGGGAGTGCGCGGAATCGTGGAGGGCCGGACAGTCGCCGTCGGCAATCCTGGTCTCAGCGTCAAGCGAGATCAGCCGTCGGCCGCGGCCCTCGCGCAGGCCGACGAACTTCGCCGCAGCGGCCAGACTACGGTGTTCGTGTACGTGGATGGCCAATGCGCGGGACTGCTGGGCGTAGCTGATCCGATCAAACAGTCCACCCGCCAGGCGCTCCATGATCTGCGGCAGGAAGGGGTCGAAATCGTCATGCTCACCGGCGACAGCCGCGCCACGGCGGAAGCGGTCGCGGGAAACCTCGGCATCCAACGAGTTGAAGCGGAGCGACTGCCCGCCCAGAAGGTCGAAGTCGTCCAGCAATTGAAAGCGGAGGGACGCACCATTGCAATGGCCGGAGACGGCGTCAACGACGCTCCTGCGTTAGCCGAAGCCCAGGTCGGCATCGCCATGGGGGCGGGCACAGACGTCGCCTTGGAGAGCGCCGGCATAACCTTGGTGAAGGGCGATCTCAACGGCATCGTTCGCAGCCGCCGGCTGAGCGAAGCCGCACTGCGCAATATCAGGCAGAACTTGTTCTTTGCCTTTGTCTACAATGCGTTGGGCGTCCCGATCGCCGCGGGGGCGTTGTATCCGGCGTTCGGCCTGCTGCTCAACCCAATGATCGCCGCGGCGGCGATGAGCTTTAGCTCGGTTTCGGTAATAGCCAACGCCCTGCGACTGCGCCATGCGGAGCTGTAGCTTCAACGCGCCGGTTCGCGAAGCCCAATTTGCAAACTCGATCGACGTGGGCGGCGATTGGGCGCTTGATTTAGCGCTCCAACGGCAAGTCGCTCAGTTCAAACGACGCGAATATGATCTCGCTATAAAGCGGGACCCCGGCTTCGTAGAGTACGCCGGTCCGTCGCGCGTCGATTCTCGTCAGGTCCGAGTACGCGGCAGGGCCGGGGTGGAGTAGGCCGACTTTGGTCCAGGCGCCGCCTTCCTGGCTGCTGACGAGCACGGTCAAATCGCGACGGGCGGCCATGGCGCCGGGCGCGGAATACATGAGGATGTTCTGCCGATCGCCTTGGTCTGTAGCGGCCAGTCGCAGAACCGAATTCTGAACGACCGGCGCTACGATGTCTTCCTCGGGAGAGAATGGCGCGGAGAACGTCAGCCCACCATCCTCGCTATAGGCAATTAGCCGCGTTCCGGGCGACGAGCCGTTCTGATCCCGGGCGTTAAAATACACGCGGCCGTCGATCAACTCCACGGCCGTGGTCTCATTGGGATGAATGGGACTGCCGGCCAGATGCGTGTCGACCCCGCCGATTTTCCAAGTGACGCCATGATCGTCGCTCAGCAGCACGTGCGCTCCCCAACTATCTTCGCCGGCGAGCCGGTGATCGGCGGGGATGATGATTCGCCCGGCGTGCGTTCCGCGCTGTAGTTGAATGCCGTGGCCTGGACCCGTGGCATACCAGCCCCACCGTGGTTGCTTCGCCGCCGCGGTGATCTCCACACGCGGCAGCCAAGAGGCCCCGTGGTCGTCGCTGCAGGTGACGAACACCCGATCATTGTTGCGGGTGAAGGGCAACCAGATTCGCCCTGGATGCTCCGGATCCGCCAGGTCTACCACGGGCGACGGATTGCCGATAGTGACGTCCGCCGCCGGATCGGACCACTCGTCTTGAACGATCGACATGCCGCTCCAATGGCGACCGCCATCGCTGCTCCGCTTCATGACGATGTCGATGTCCCCGTCGTCGCCGCTGCCCCGCTTGCGCCCTTCAGCGAAGGCGAGCAGGTCGCCGTTATGGGCTGTGACAATCGCCGGAATGCGGTACGTGTGGTAGCCGTCGGCGCCGGAACGGAAAACCAGAGTCTTGATGACGTTACTGAGTTGTTGGCCGTGGAGGTCCTTGTCCGCCCCGCTAAGGGCTCCCCACGCCGCCGCCAGCCAAAGGACCCGTACCGCGGCCGATTGGAACTGCAATACCTTCTTCGATGGCACGGACATCGCCTACTTGTTCTCCAGCAAGGGCGGCCTGCAGCGCGCCAAACCAAGGAGAGCCTTTCATTCGATCAGCGGATCTAAGGAACGAACATACCCGAAGCGCCGCCATTGGCGCATGTATGGCCCGAGCTGCGCTGGCGCAGAATTTATTGAAAACGGCGCGGCTAAGGAACCGTGCCCCACTGTCGGCGGGCGGCGGTCGCCCGACGGCAAGAGAGGAAAATGCTCATCCTTCCACCCACTAACCGATGGCCGAGAGTCGACGGCCCAAAAGCGGTAACGGGTTCATAGCGGCGCGGCAATCAATCGAACAGTTTTGGCACGACGCTTGCTAGGCATGCCTCGCGGTGATGTGAGCAGCAAAACTCCACTCGCGGCTGTGCGATGAACATCCTCGTGATCGACGTGGGCGGCACCAACGTCAAGGTGTGGAAGACCGAAGAGGCCGAAAAAGTCAAATTTCCCTCCGGCAGGGACCTCACGCCCCAAACGCTTCTCGAAGGCGTCCGCGAGGCGACCGAAGGCTGGCCCGTGGAACGGGTGTCGATCGGCTATCCGGGCGACGTCCGAAACGGCAGACCCATCGCTGAACCCTATAACTTGGGCGACGGGTGGGTAGACTTCGACTTCGTCCATGCCTTCGACTGTCCGGTTCGAATCATGAACGACGCCTGCCTGCAGGCCTTGGGAAGCTACGACGGGGGGCGGATGCTATACCTAGGACTGGGAACCAGCATCGGAACTGCGTTTATCACCGACGGCGTGATCGTCCCCCTAGCGCTCGGACACCCGAAACTGTGGGAAGGCGAAACCTTCGAGCACTATTTGGGTCGCGCCGCGTTGACGCTACACGGCAAAAAACGGTGGCGGCAAGCCGTCGCTGAAACTGCCGCCATTCTCAAGCCGGCTTTTCTAGCGGATTACATCGTGCTTGGCGGCGGCAATGCGGACGAGCTCAAGGAAATGCCCCCAGGATGTCGGCGGGGCGGCAATCACAATGCTTACTTCGGCGGGCTGCGGATGTGGGAGGATATTGCCGACTCCGCACCGTCGCACCTGGCCGTTCTTCCCAAAGTCGCTGCTGAAACGGCATAAGCGCCGCTACTGCCGCTTGCGTAGCGTGGTTATACAAGGCCCCCGCATCGCCGCACTACGCACGAGGATTCTGTCATGCGAAGCAAGGCGCGGATAAAGAACCATCCGCTCCATCCAATGCTCATTGCCTTTCCGATTGCATTCGTCACGACTGCCCCGATAGCGGACCTTGTGGGAATATGGGGCGGATGGCGCGAGGCGTGGCTAATCGGGGCATATTCCAGTCTAGCTGCGGTGGTTACGGGTCTGTTCGCCGCCGCGCCAGGATTGGTTGATTACTTCCTCGTCGTGCCCCCGCAAAGCTCGGGTAAACGCCGGGCCACCTGGCATATGGCGATCAATGCAACAGCCCTAGTCGCTTTTGCGGCCGGGTGGGCGTTTCGCGACTGGCATACGTTACAGCCGCAGGCCCTAGCGGTAGCGCTGGAAATTGCCGGCTGGGCGCTGATCAGCGTCGGCGGTTGGCTCGGCGGCACGTTGGTGTACCGCAATCAAATCGGAATCGACCATCGCTACGCTGAAGCGGGAAAATGGCGAGAAGTCTCCATCCAAGCGGCGCCGGGCGAGCCTGTGGCCGTGCCGGGGGCCGACCAGCTAAAACCTGGGCAGATGATGCTCATTCACGTCGGCGGCCGACGAATCGTCCTGGCCAGAACCGAATCAGCTTTTCGCGCCTTCGACGACCGCTGCACCCATCGCGGAGGCTCACTGGCCGCCGGAGTTCTGGCGTGCGACGTCGTCGCCTGCCCCTGGCACGGCTCTCAATTCAGTGTCGTTGACGGCAAAGTCCAGGCCGGACCAGCGACAGAACCGTTATCTACCTACCCAGTCCTAGAGTCTCACGGCGAGATCAGGATCGAACTGGCCAGTTCCAGTTAATGAACTCGGTTCCGCCCCGCGGCCCGCCTTCGGGGCGTTTGGCGCGCGCCTTGCCCCTACGAAGCCCTGTTATTCCACACTTTCGACGACAGGAGGAACTACCTATGGCGACCAGCAGCAAAGCAAGCCGCAGCCGGACAAAAGGGCAATCCGTGAAGGCGGCCGGCGGCAAGTCGGGTCGCACTTCAGCGAAGACCAATGGCGCGGCGAAGCGCGGCGGCGAAGGGAAGGCGCCCAGCACTCGATCGGCCAGCAGCAAGCGGACGACCAGCCACGCGGTCATTCGCAAGTGGGTCGAAGCTCGCGGCGGTAAACCGTCGATCGTAGGCGCCACGAAGGGACGGGGAAAATCCGCCGGCTTATTGCGGATCGATTTCCCTGGATATCGCGGGGAAGGAAGTCTGCAGGAACTCTCGTGGGACCAATTCTTTGAGACCTTTGATGCAAATGATCTGGTCTTTCTCTACCAGGAGAAAACGGCGACGGGACGCCCGAGCCGCTTCTCGAAATTCGTAAGTAAGTCGTCCGCTCGGAAGTGACCGGCGTCCGTTGGGCTACCGCGGAAGTCGCCCGAAGCGAGGGGTCGTCGGAGTTGCGAAGCGCACAATGGCGCTATTTGAGCAGCGCCCCATTTGGCTCGGAGGATCTGCCAGTGCCCTCGTTGCAGCAGACAATTGATAAGCATTTGCGGGCGATCTGCGAGCGAGATCTTGCCGCCCTGCAGGAGACTGTGGCGATGGGCGACATCGTCCTGATCACAGCCGAGGGGAGACTTGTCCGCGACCCGGCCGTCTTTTTCGAGATGCATCGTCAGTGGTTTGCCTCAGACGCATGGCAACTAGGGACGGAGCCTGTTTGCCAGTGGGAGTCTCAGAGCCTGGGCGTGGTGGTTCTCAAACTCGACTACTGCGAGTCGCCGCCCGGCAAGCCGCAACTGCACGCCGAGAGTTTTCTGACGCTGGTGTTCCAGCGGCAAGCAGATCGCTGGCTTTTGGTGCAGGACCAGAACACGCCGTGTAAGGGTACAAGTTCCTAGCGGCGGCGCTCAGTCGTTATTACCCCTTGATGGAAGGCTTCCTGTAATAATATTTAGTCGGAGCCATGATGAGCATGTTGGACGGCAAGGTGTGCTTGGTCACCGGTGCAGGGCAAGGCTTAGGGCAGGCGACCTGCAAAGTCCTGTCCGAAGCCGGCGCAACGGTCGTCGCCGCAGATATCCGAGGCGAGGCGGCCCAGCGAACCGCGCAGTTGTTGGAACGGCCAGGGGGGCGCGCGGTGACGCTCGATGTTTCGCAAGACCGCCAGGCGGCACAAGTCATTGATGAGATCGTCGCCGACCTAGGCGGCATCGACGTACTGGTGAACAACGCCGGCGTTGACAAGACGGTTCCCGTGGAAGAGCTATCGTTTGAGGACTGGGACCGCATCATGGCCGTCAATTTGCGCGGACCGTTCGTTATGTCGAAGCTGGCGCTGCGGCAGATGAAATCGCAAGGCGGCGGGCATATCGTCAACATCGTATCCACTGCCGCTAAGCGAGCATGGGCTAACGCGGCCGCCTACCACGCCAGCAAATGGGGACTGCTGGGCCTAAGTCATGCCTTGCACGTTGAGGGTCGTCCGCACAAGGTGAAAGTGACCGCGGTAATCGCCGGCGGCATGCGTACGCCCTTTCTCTTAGACAGGTTTCCTGATTTGGATCCGAATGTACTGCAGGATCCGAAGAACGTCGCTGATACCGTGCGCTTTGTGCTTACCCAACCAGCCGAGACGGTCGTCCCCGAAGTGATGGTTCTGCCGATGCGCGAAAGCTCATGGCCCTAGCGAAGGCGCAAACGAGCGATGGATGAGGCGATCGCTTCACGACTGCGGACCGTCCAGGGCGATATCACGCAGTTGGCGGTCGATGCGATCGTTAGTGCGGCCAACAGCGCCCTGCTGGGAGGCGGCGGAGTGGACGGCGCGATCCACCGGGCGGCTGGACCGGGGTTGCTGGAGGAATGCCGCCGCGTGGGAGGATGTCCCGCCGGCGAGGCCCGCCTCACGGGCGGTTATTGCTTGCCGGCGCGGTACGTAATTCACGCGGTCGGGCCGGTGTGGCACGGCGGCCGGTGCGGCGAGGCGGCGCTGCTGAAGTCGTGTTACAGAAGCGCATTGACGCTGGCGCGAGACGTAGCGGCCCGGACCATTGCTTTTCCTTGCATCTCTACCGGCGCCTACCGCTATCCGAAGCAGCGGGCGTGTGAGACGGCTGTGGCGTCGGTTGTCCGGTGGCTTGCAGAGAATCGACTTCCGGAGACGGTTACCTTTTGCTTGTTTGACTACGAGAATGCGGAGCTTTACCGCAATCGCCTCGCGCAGGAGCAACCGCCGAACGGATAGGCAACCGCTGCGTACAGCCAGCCGCGACGCTGGCCCTCGACCATCGGTGACGTAGAGGGCAACGCGCAGCGGCGTGGGCGGCATATCCTTCGAGGAGGTCACCCCTTGGCGGGCGGGTTTCTGCGAAAAGGCCGAGGCGTCATAATAGACCCGGGATGCTGGCGTTTCACCTGGCCGGCCGATTATGCGGTGATGTTATGAAAATTGCCCTCGGCTCGGACCACGCCGGATATCGCTACAAGGAACTGCTCAAGCGGCGGCTGGAAGAGTTGGGGCATGAGGCGTATGACTTCGGCGCTCATTCCACGGAGCCGGTCGACTATCCGGTGTTCGTCCGCCCGGCGGCTGAGGCGGTTGCCAGGGGCGAGTTCGACCGGGGCATCGTGCTGGGAGGCTCGGGCAACGGCGAGGCGATGGTCGCCAATCGCGTCCGCGGCGTCCGATGTGCGCTTTGCTGGAATGCCGAGTCGGCGCGGCTGGCACGGGCCCATAACGATGCCAACTTGCTCTCGCTGGGCGAACGGATGATCGACGAAGCGACCGCGCTGCGAATCCTTGAAACCTGGTTGAATGCGCCATTCGAGGGCGGACGGCATCAGAAGCGGATCGAAATGATCGACGCCGCCGATTGACGGCCGCGCAGCGCCCGATGCGCGCCTTGGCGAGTTCGCGAAACCGGGGGCCGCTTGCGTCTCAGCACATGTCCACTCAGTACCCGGGGCCTTGAAGATCAATGACGCCGGGCGGCCATTCCCCTCCAGCAGGATAGCGGAGCACGAGATCGTCCCAAAACGCGCTCGCCGTCGGATCGTCGGCCAGCGAATTGACGACGCGGTTCAGGACGCCGACGGCGCCAAGCTTCTCATAGAATGCTTGCACGCGCTGGCTCGCTTGAAACAACAAAAACGGAAACGCGCCCCGATCGACTAACTCGAAAGCGGCTCGAACCACCGCTTCGCCGAGACCCGCTCCACGCCGGTCCGCGGCCGTGCAGACGCGGGCCAAGCCCCCGACCGTCATTTTGCCACGCTGGGTGCGGAGCGTGCGCGGTTGGACCGAGGCGTGGGCCACTACACGGCCCTGTTCCACAATGACCATCGCCAAGGGCCCGTGCTCTGCCGCCTCGGAATACTGCCGACCCAGCGCCAATTGCTGCGCGGCGCGATCGTCGGCCGTCAGATGCGGCTTGAGCCACGTCTGATGGATCAGTTCGCCGATGCTCCGGGCTTGCTCCGTCGTAAAGTAACGGGCGTCCCAAATCTCCAAGGGCATGGCGGCAATCATGACGAGGGTTCCTCGGCTTTTTGCGACGTAGTTATTTAACCGTACGTCGCAAACGCCGAGTCGAGAAATGCCAAGCCGGCGCTGCTTCGGCCCGACCAATCCGCCTAGGTCTCATGATCCGTCCAAGCGACCGCCTCCCTTTGCGGCCTCCGAGTCGATAAGCTTGGTAATGGGCATTGTATCGTCGCTGGAGCGACCTGGAGAGCAGATTTGACATGGCAACGTTCGCTGTCATCATCGCCGCCGCCGGGCAGAGCAGCCGCTTTCGCGATCAGAATTACAAGAAACCCTTCGCTCCCTTGGCGGGACGGGCCGTCTGGCTGCATTCAGCCGAGCGGTTTCTAAACCGTCGCGACGTCAAGCAGGTGGTGGTCGTCGTTGCAGCAAGCGATCTTGAGGAGTTTACGCGACGATTCGGCGCGAACATGGCGATTATGGGCGTCGAGGTCTGCGAGGGCGGAGCCGAACGGGCCGATTCGATTCAAAACGCCCTAGCGCGCGTGCGAGACGACGTTGACTTCGTGGCGGTGCACGACGCGGCCCGACCCTGCCTGGCCGACAAGTGGATCGACCAGGTGTTCGCCGCGGCAGAAGCGACGGGTGCCGCGGTGCTGGCCATACCGGTGGCCTCCACGCTCAAGCGGTCGGGCGTCGCCCCGGCGGCGGGATTGCCGCTCATTGCAGAGACCGTTGACCGCAGCCGTTTGTGGGAAGCGCAGACGCCGCAGGTGTTTCGCCGCGAATTAATCACTCGTGCGTTCGCCGCCCGCGGCGACGCGGCGGCCACGGACGACGCCCAGTTGGTCGAGCGTTTAGGCGCGCCGGTCGCCCTGGTGGCCGGATCGGCGATGAACGTCAAGATTACGACCAAAGACGACCTGCGGCTGGCAGAGCAAATCTTGAAAGTGCTGCCCCGGCCGAAGCCCGACGGAATGTCGCATCCGTTCGCCGACGACGATCTTTGGAGATGAGCGGACTGCCGAACTCCGCCTACCGCTTTACCGCAGAGCGCCGCGCGGCATCCATGGATCAGCAGGCGGCGATCGGCCAGAATCGTTGATCAGTAAACGGCAGACACACGGTGGCGGAGTGGCGATGAAGTTCTTCGACGAACTACGATGGCGGGGCCTTGTTCATCAATCGACCGACCCGGCGCTGGGCGCCTGGCTCGACCGGCAGCCGCGCACGCTCTATGCCGGATTTGACCCCACGGGCGACAGCTTGCACGTCGGACATCTGATGGGGGTGATCATGCTCCGGCGGTTCCAGCGCGCCGGGCATCGCCCGATCGCCGTGGTAGGCGGCGCTACGGGCATGATCGGCGATCCCAGCGGCAAGAGCGCCGAGCGTAACCTGCTCAGCAAGGACCAGCTCCAGAAGAACATCGACTGCATGGCCCGGCAGATGGAGTCGTGTGTTGATTTCGACTCCGGCGCCGGCGCCGCGCGGCTGCTCAACAACTTCGACTGGACCGGGCCCTGGAGCTACCTGGAGTTCCTGCGAGATATCGGCAAGAACTTCCCAGTAAATGTGATGCTGGCCAAGGATTCGGTGAAGAGCCGACTGGGTCGCGACGCCGACGCCGCAGCGCAGAGCGGCATGAGCTATACCGAGTTCAGCTACATGCTGCTGCAGGCGTACGACTTCGTTCATTTGTACGACCGCCACGGCTGCGAACTCCAGGCCGGCGGCAGCGACCAGTGGGGCAACATCACGGCCGGCATCGATCTGGCCCGCCGGATGCGCGGCGTGCAACTTCACGGGCTCACCTGGCCGTTGCTCACCAAGAGCGACGGCTCGAAGATGGGCAAGACCGAATCAGGCGCCGTTTGGCTCTCCGGCGACAAGACCAGTCCCTACCAGTTCTACCAGTACTGGATCAACGTCGACGATGACGACGCGGGCAGGTGCCTGCGCTTGCTGACCGAGCTAAGCCGCGAGGAGATCGAGTCGCTCGATAAGCATCGTGCCATCGAGCCCGCCAGGCGCGAGAGCCAGCGACGACTGGCCGAGGAAATGACGCGCCTGGTCCACGGCCAGACCGGCCTGGCGGCCGCTCGGCGGGCGACCGATATCTTTTTCGGCGCCGAAATCAGCCAGTTGAGCGACGCCGAGCTGGGCCAAATCTTCGCCGACGTACCCAGCCGGCTATTGACGGCCGCAGCCCTGCAATCGCCAGGACTGCCGATCATCGACGCCTTGTGCGAGGCCGGGCTCGCCGGCAGCAAGGGCGAAGCGCGCCGCACCATTTCGCAGGGCGGCGCCTACGTGAACAACCGCCGCGTCGAGTCGGTCGACGCGGCGTTAACCCGGGCGGACCTGGCCAGCGAGACCGTCGTCGTGCTCCGCAGCGGCAAGAAGAAGTACGCGTTGCTGCGATTTACCTGATCCGTCGGCGGGCGATGCGGCTCACTGCCCCCTGCGGCTTCAGACCCGACTAAGCTTGGCTGGGGCAGCGCTTGGTCGGAGCCGCCTGAAGTACCAGATTTTCCGCCGGAAGCGACGGCATTAGAATTCGGTGGCTGGCTCTTCGCCCGCGCGGGTCGCCAGGGCCCGCCACACCGGTAACGCAATCCCGTCGGCTACGCCGCGGACCGAGCCGTCCAGCAGCGACACGTTCACAATGCCGGAATGGTAGCTGCGCGCCGTAACCGCGGCGTAAGTAATGGCATTGCTGTTGCCCTCGCGGGCGCTGTTGAAGTCCACGTCGTAGACATTGCCGTCCTTCGAATACTCCACCACGGTGTTCGGCGCGAAGACGGCGGTCATGCCCGTTTGGTGAGCGCGGGCGTCGGTCCACTCGGTGTGTCCGCTATCGGGCTTGAAGTCGCCGCCAAAGCCGGCAACTTCCGCAGCGGTTGCCGGGATGGGGGCGTTGAACTGGCTCGGATTTTTGCCCTCTCGCAAATAGGCCTGGAAGGTCTTGACCTCGCCAAAGCATAGCGTGTTGCTCGTGCCGTCGGTAACGCCGTCGAACCCGTGCCGACCATTGGCGGCAAAGGCGCCGTCGCCGGCTTCCTTGGTGGCTGGGTCGAAAATGAACCACTGTCCGAGGTTTGCTCCGTAATTGATGGGAAACCAATTGATAGCTCCGTCTTCTCGCTGCTCCGGGCCCATTTCCGACGGGCAGCGATACACGGGCACGCGGAGCGAAGAAATGTGCGTCCCGCCGACGGCTTGGCTGGGATCCTTGTAGCTCAAGTTGAAATTGATGCCGCGGTAGATGGCGCCCTGCTCCATGTACGGCAGCAACCGGGCCTGCACGCACCAGCTATCATGGGGCGTCGCAGCCTGCGATATAAAGCTCGGCGGAAGTTGCCCATGGGTGTCGTGATACTGATGCGTGGCCAGGCCGATCTGTTTGAGATTGTTTTGGCATTGGCCTCGTCGGGCAGCTTCTCGAGCGGCCTGGACTGCCGGCAACAACAGCGCAATTAGCACGCCGATGATCGCGATAACGACAAGTAGCTCAACTAGGGTAAAGCCGCGCGGCGGCAGGTTAATTCGGGGACGCGACATCGCTGCTCCGGATTTGGGAAGATGCGTCGAAAATGCCGTTAATGGTATTGAGACTCAGTCTCGTTTTATGGGCGTAATTATGAGCTGCCGCGATTATCTGTCAACGGGGCATTTCCCCAAATAATCCAGTCGCTAAATCAGCTCGCTCGGGGGGGACCTCCGCGAGCGAAAAGCCACCCACTCCGCCAATCGAACGGCCCCCAGTGAATCGTCCTGCGGATAAGCTGCGGCAAGACGCTCTGCGCATTTGGTCGGCCGGTCTGAGGGCCGTGCGGTCTGCACGTCTTATTTTCCAGGCCGTAGAGGTTGATGGCCGCTGGCTGCGGCTCGGAGACGATCTGCTCGACCTCGGCACGATCGACCGCATCATTGTCGTAGGCGGCGGCAAGGCCGCGGCCGGCATGACGCTCGCCTTGGAACAGGCCCTAGGGCCGGCCCTATTGAGAGACAAGCGAGTGTGCGGGCTGGTCAATGTCCCGGCCGACTGCCTGTTGGCGACCGATGCGGTCGCCCTCAGCGCTGGCCGCCCCGCCGCAATCAATGAGCCAACTTCGGCCGGAGTTGCCAGCGCCCGCGAGATGCTTCGCCAGGCGGGCAAGCTCGGACAGCATGACTTATGCATCGCTCTGATCTCGGGAGGAGGCTCCGCACTGCTTCCTGCTCCGGTCGACGGCATCACACTCGCCGAGAAGCGAGAATTGACCCGCGCTATGGCCGCCGCCGGGGCGACCATCGATCAACTCAATACGGTGCGGCGCGAACTTAGCCTGATCAAGGGAGGCGGACTGGCCCGGGCGTGTCGCGCGCGGCGACTAATTGGGCTCGTCTTGTCGGATGTTCTCGGCGACGACCTCAGCCTGATCGCGTCGGGCCCGACCGTGCTCCGTCGGCCGACGCCCGACGCGGCGGCCGATGCTCTGCAATCGCTCGGCCTGGGCGACCATCCGGCCGCGGCGCCCGCGATACGCCTGCTCGGGCGGCGCCTACAGTGCTCGAGGGAGCCGTTTGCGGGCACTGCCTATCCGGGCCACGATGGGTTCACGAAAAACGAGTATGGCTGCCAGATTACGAATGTGCTGATCGGCAATAACGCAATGGCCGTCGACGCCGCGGGCGTTGAAGCCGAACGTCTCGGATACAGCCATGCCATGGTCTCGGCCAACGCCTCGGAAGGGGCGGCTGAAGCCGTAGGCCGCCGGCTGGTGGAAATGGCGCAACGGATGAGAGTCGACGAAGGCCCCGACTGCCTCATCTCTGGCGGCGAACCGACGGTGCGACTGGCGCCCCCGACGATTCGCGGCCGAGGGGGGCGCAACCAGCAGCTTTGCCTGGCCGCGCTCGGGCAGATGGCTGATTGGCGGGGAGTGGCGCTAGTCGCCGGCGGGACTGATGGTGAGGACGGCCCAACGGACGCCGCGGGCGCCTGCGTTGACGAGTCGGTCGCCGCGGCGGGTGCACGGCTGGGATTGGCCGACAACGGTTACTTGGACCGAAACGACGCCTATTCGTTCTTCGAGAAGGCGGGCGGCTTATTGATTACCGGACCGACGCATACCAACGTTTGCGATCTGCGCGTAGTAACCGTCAGCCGCGGGCATTTAGAGAGTCGGTAGGCGCACCTTGGACAGCCGTAGCAACCGCGACTTAGTCCCACCACCAGCGCTCAACCGGCAGGGACGAGATGTCGATCCCTTGGCGGGCTTGGGCGACGGCGCCGTCGTCGGCAAGGGTATTTTCCGCGGCGACCGCTTTGCTCGCGCGAATTTCAACGCCCCCGCCAACCGGCGTCATCAGCCGGCGACCTTTCCACATGCTGCTCACCGCAGTCGCGACCTGCTTCGGCGCGTTATAGGTTTCAATCGGATACGCCGATTCATCGCCCAGGGCGCCCAGATCGACGCCCGCCTGGGCGTATAAATCATGTTGCTGGATGTACGCCGCCGCGACGAGCATATCGATGCAATTGCGAAGCTGCCCGTACACGGGAGCCCGTTCGGCCAGTTCGCCGTACTTCTCTGTGAAGCTGCGGGTAAACTTGCGGCTGGCAGGGCTTTGTGCGGCCGTGGCTTGCCGGCCGCCATGTTCGGAGACGACCTCGTCTTCGCCCACCAGCTTCACCCCGGGGCCGACGAACTCAGCGGCCAGGCCGTCGTCGCTGACCTTAATGCGCTTGTAATCGGGGACGAAATACCAGCGCTGCAGAGCATTGCGGGCCACCTGAGCAGGATTGGCCAAAGCAACGAAGCTAAGGATATTCACCGGCGGCTGCTCCAGCCCGATGCCGATGAGTTTCATCCGGTAGTCGGCTTCAACCATCACCTGCGCGAAATGAGTGCCCGCCGGGACGCCGCCTACCGTGATCGTCTGCAGGCCCAAACTCTCTCGCAGCCCTTCGACGATGAACTGTTCGTCGCCGGGAACGATCTGCCGGCCCATCTGACTGAGGAACTGCTGCATCCGGGCCAGTCCGTCTTGCGTCGGATCGATCGAGCAGTAGACGAGCGGGTTCTTCTTGCCGCTGGGGGCGAAGGTCCGCAGCGCGGCAGCCAGATCTTCTAGCAACATGACGGGCCGGCCCGTTTCAAAGCCGACGACCCGACCGTCGGGCGTTTCCACCCAGCCCTCGGCGGGACCGGCGATGACGATGTCCTTAGTTTCGGGGTAATAAAAAACGTATTGAATGCGAGTGAGCCCCGCGAGATGAACCATCACTTCATCCGGACCGTGGCTTTCCTTAATCGCCTTGGTGGCGGCCGCGATGAGCCGGGTCAACGAAATCTTGCGGAGCTTGCTCGATTGGGCCACGTCGCCGAGCGTGGCCTGGGCCTGCTCAATGCGGGTACGAATCAGCTCGCCAGTCGGATCCGTTACCTCGCGGCGCTTGAGCACGCCGTCGGCGTCGACCGCTACGCCGGCAAATTGGCTAGCGCCGATTGTGCTGCCCGTTCCGCCGCCGGTGCCGCCGGTCCCGCCGCCCGTACCGCCGCCGAACTGAGCCCGCGCATCGCGGGCCAACGCCAAGGCGGTTACAAGGCACAGGGTGTAAACCAGCGGTCGATTGAACGACGGCGACAAGGTTCGCGACATGACGACCTCGGTAAATCGATAGGGTAAGCGGCCGCGCGACGCCGTCTAAAGCTCAATGCCGCCGTCGCAGTCGGCCCGTTTTCTCTGTTCCGCGGAAATGGCGCCGTCATAGCGCACTTCCGGCGATGTCGCCGGTTCCGAAGTTCGCCCTGGGAGATCGGCGCAAACTAGGTAAGGATCGGCATTTCTGATCATAATTCCCAGCCTTGCGGGAAGCAAGAAATCGTCGAACTCTCGCCTCACGTGTATCAGGCTGCAAAAACATCCAATCGGGTGGCCAGCGCCAATAGCGGGCCCCCGGCGGCCTCAGTCGCCGTGCCGGCCATTCCCGTCACAACCGGCAAAACACGATCCCCAACCGGCGCCCCCGTGGCAAAAACGCCGCGTCGCGGTGCGTTTCAGGCAACACCCGCTTATCCAGGCGCTACATTTTATCAACCGCGGCAGGTCCGGCGTTCTGATCGCCGGTGCGCGCGGCGGCAAACACGCTCTGCCGGCAGCCGCGGCGGAGATTGGGCGTTCATGTCCTGCAGTGCCCGCCATGGACGACTCGCAGTAGCCCCTTGGAAGGCGGTCGTTGCTGCGCTTGTCGCGGGGATCGTCGGGTGCGCGGGTTTGCGTTGCCCGCGAATTGATCCGACAGGCGAGCGATGCCTGATCTGGCCGAAGGACGAGCCGGCGGTCGCCGCGGTCGCTCCGCCGACCAACCCGTTAGCGCCGCCGGCGACGACCGACCCATACTATCCGCAGATTCCTGCCGCGGCCCCGACGATGTCCGCGGTCACGCCGGCCGCGGCGACTGTCGTTCAACGGCCCCAGGATCAGCTTTCAGTTACTCCCGCCCGAGTGCTGGCGCCCGTGGGTAGCGAAGTCGTCCTCAAGGCCAGCATCTGCACGAGCGACGGCTATACGCTCGCCGATCAAAAGATCGAGTGGATGCTCGGTCGCAGCGGCGTCGGCCAGTTCGTGGAGGTCGGCGGCAAAGGCGTCTTTCACCCCCCCTTATTCCCTTGGAACGGCGGCAAGAAGGTCGACAACTACCTGGCTACCGGCTACACCGCCAACGGGCCGCTGTGCATCGATCGGGGCACGGCCGACCCGACCGACGACGTTAACGTACATCGCGGCGACGGATGGATCAGCGTGACATCCCCCAACGAGGGGACGAGTCACGTGACGGTCTATGCGCCCGCCGTCCAGTCGTGGGACCAGCGGAAGGCGGCCGCAACGATCTACTGGGTGGATGTACAGTGGAGCTTCCCCCCGCCGGTCGTTGTCAGCGCCGGGCAAGGCGAGACGCTGACAACGGTGGTCACCCGCCAGAGCGACGGTACGCCGCTAGCAGGTTGGGTTGTGAGGTACGAGGTGGCCGATGCTGCCGGTAGCGAGTCCGGCGTGCGGGAAGTCGTCACCGAGGCCGACGGCCGTGCCGCCGCGCAGGTTACGCCCACCGCCTCGGGCGCAGCAAGCTCGCAGATCAATATGCAACTCATTCGACCGGCCGGCCTGGGAGGCAGCGATGCTCCGCGACTGGTAGTTGCCAGCGGCTCGACCACCGTGAATTGGAGCGGCGGTTCGACATACCTGCCGCCGGAAACGGCCCCGTCCGTCCCAGCGGCCCCCCCGGCTCTGCCGTCGACTCCGCAGAATCCGTCCACGCCGCAGCCGCAGTTGCCCTCCGCCATTGGCGCACGGCTGGAGCTACAGCTCGAAGGCCCGACCGAGGCCGTGGTGGGCGCCAACGCCCCGCTACGGATCGTCCTTCGCAACGCGGGCGACGCCCCGGCGTCGAACGTCGTGCTTCGCGACGATTTCGATCCGGCGTTTTATTTCCCGTTTGATCCGGCGTCAAAAGGAATCGCCAAACGGATCGGTACGCTGCAACCGGGTCAGCTTTACGATGAGACGCTCCCGTTTCAGGTGAATAAGGCGGGCCGGTTGTGCCACCAGATCGTCGCTCAAGCTGACGGGGCTGCGCCCGTAAATCGGTCGCACTGCGTCAACGTCGCCGAGCCGCCGCCGCAGCGCGAAGCGCTGCTGGACGTTCGACTGGACGGCGAGCGACAGCGCGTCGTCGGTGAGACGGCCACGTTCGTGATTACCGTCAAGAACGCTGGGCAAGTCCCGCTCGTAAACGTCGAAACGGTCGAGGAATATCTGCCGGCGTCGGTCTTGCAGCCGATAGCCGAGCCAGGCGTCGAGGTAGTCAGTAATACGGTAAGTCGTCGCATTCCGCGGCTCGACGTAGGCCAGCAACAGCGGTTTGAGACGCGCGTCCTTTGTCTGCGTCCGGCAGCGACGGTCGGCCCGATTGTGCGGGCCAGCGCCCAGACCGATCCGCCGTCGCATGTGCTGCAGAAGCACGACGATCACTACCTTGAAATCATCGCCCGAGACGGCGCCCGGCCCGGCGGCCCCGCGGGGCCAACGCCCCCGCCCGCCGGCAGCGCTCCGCTGGGCGTGGCCGTCGCCTTCTTGCCAACGCCAGCCCGCGTCGGCGCTAGCGCGACGTGCGAAGTGACAGTGAGCAATCGCTCGTCGGACGTACAGGAACAAGTGGCTGTGAAGGCGGCCTTTCCGCCCGAATTGGCCGTAGACGCCGCTCGTATTCAAGGTCCGCCGAACATACAGTGGCGGCTCGACGGAAATGCCGTGACCTTTACGCCGCTAGCCGCGCTGCGACCAACGGAGGTGATTCGCTTTGTCATTGGGATCAATCCCCAGCAATCGGGGGTGGTCTCGGTGACGGCCGGCGCAATCAGCAGTGCGTTCCGACAGGGGGTGTCGCGGACCGAGCAGCTAGAGGTCATCGGCAACACGCGATGAGCCGCCCTGAAGCCAATCGCATGGCCTATAGCTAGCGGTCGCCGATTGTGGCACGATGGCTGGGATGCCGCGATTCGTCCTATTACGCCACGAGTGCCCGCCGAATTACGGCAAGCCAAGTCACTGGGATCTGATGCTGGAGCGCGCCGGCGTCCTGATGACCTGGAGCTTGGAAGAGCTGCCGATCGCCTGGCAGCAGGCCATTGGGCAAGAGCCGGCGGGTCGCCCTGCGGCGACGCTCGTTGCCCGCAAGTTGCCGGACCATCGGCTGGCATACTTGGAGTATGAAGGCCCGCTGAGCGCCGGCCGCGGCCATGTCACACGCTGCGCTGCCGGAGAGTATTGTGTAATGCAGGCGTCGCGCGAGCGGTGGTGCATTGACTTAACCAGCGACACGCTCGTCGGGGCCGTAGTGCTTAGTCAAGATGATGGCGCCATCTGGCGCCTGGCGGTCGATGCGCAGCCGCAACGCAGCGGGGAATGATGCGACGCCACTACGCCGTCTCGACGCCGGAAATGTCGCACATCACGGCAGAGGTGTTGATGCGCTGGCGTACGTTGCTTGCCGATTGCCGCTGCGCCACGCCGGCAGACGTATGTCACTCATCGCGGTGCTGCCCTTAGCGGCCGCCGCGGTCTCCCGGGGTTCGACGCTGCCAGCCAGTAGCAACTCGCCGTCGCGGAGCTCGATCCGTTGCAATGTGCGGCGTTCATTGTCGGTCGATAAGGCGTCGGCGACCGAAACCAGCAGCACCGGGTCGCCTTGTTCTTCAGCCCATCGAATGGGAATGCCCAGTTTCTCTGCGCCCAACGCCACCTCCTGCACGACGCGGGACATCGGCAGCGGCAGCAACCCGGCAAACGCCTTCCGTAACCGAACGGCCGCGAGATCGTCTTCCGGCAACGACGCCGCGCCTTCGATGGAAATGACCGTTTCCAGCGTCTTGCCGCGGTAACGATAGCCCAGCATGCACCGGTTCTCGCGGAAGGCGACGCGCGGGTCGGCGACCTGCGGCGGCAGAAAGGTGGGATACTTCTCCTGCAGAATCGTCACCAGCCAGCCGTTGACCTCCTCGTCGCTAAAGACCATTTCCCAAGCGCCCACGGGCGCAGGTTCGCTGACCAGGTCCTCTACCCGGTCTTCCATTCGCTGGGCGGCCGTTTGCAACTGCTCCGGCGGCGCTTGGACGGCCTCAGCGTAGAATGGCCTCACCCGATGCATCGCCTGCAGGGCATACCCTCCCAGGCCCGCTGCCGCTAGCAGCAAGCATCCCAGCGCAAGCATGAGGGTTCTACGTCGGGCTGTCATGCGGGAGTGTCGAACGATCTACTGCGAAGAACGGCGGGCGCTTAGCGGCAGGAATCCTAGTAAGGGTACGTATTGGGGTCAATTGATCGGCGGATTCGCCGCGGCGGAGGGAGGCGTGGATATCGGGTGCTATAGGCGCGTTGCAGCGGCAGTTGACCCGGAGCCAGTAACTAGCAATTGACGGGGCGAGACGGTCCGGGCCGCTCGTGGAGTGCCGTTGACCCCCGGTAGGTCTTCACTAAAATCTTTCCACTCTTGACCTTAGTTCGATAACTCGCGCGTACGGCAGCCGCTGCGGCTCTACGACCGCGTGCCATGACACGCGCTGGAACGGTAATGACCGACGAACCCAACCCCACGGCCCCCGCCGTCGATGAATCGTTTCTTACCGCCGCCCGCCGCGCCAAACTGGCTCGCATCATCGAATTGGGCCATGACCCTTGGGGCAGCCGGTTCGACGATCGGCAGTCGATTGGCGAAATCCGCGCCCGGGCCGGGGAGATCCTTTTTCGCCGGTCGTCGGGAATCGACCTGGAGCTGCCATCGCTGGACACCGAGGAGCAGCGGGCCGCTTTCCGCGGCTGGCTGGCCGAGCAAGGCGCCGGCGAAATGGCAGGCCCGCGGGTGCGGGCCGCCGGCCGGATCGTGTTGTCGCGCGACGCAGGCAAGCTGAAGTTCATCGATATTCGCGACATGACCGGCCAGATACAGCTTTTCGTCGGCAAGGCTCAAGTGAGCGACGATTGGGAGCTGGCCGAAAACTTCGATCTGGGCGACATCATTGGCGTCGATGGATCGCTTCGCCGCACCAAGACCGGCGAACTTTCGATTTTCGCCGAAAGCCTGTACATTCTCGCAAAATCGCTCGAAACCCCGCCGGAGAAACATAGCGGCCTGCAGGATGCCGAGTTGCGCCAGCGGCAGCGATACCTCGACCTGATTTACAACGAGGGGTCGCTCGACCGCTTTCTCCAGCGGACGCAAATCGTCGCCGCCATTCGCAAGACCCTCGGCGATCGCGGCTTTGTCGAAGTCGAGGGGCCGACGCTGCACGCCATCGCCGGCGGCGCCGCCGCCCGGCCGTTCACGACCCATCACAACGCGCTGGACATCGACCTGTACATGCGGATCGCATTAGAGCTGCACCTCAAGCGGCTCTTGGTGGGCGGCATCGAACGGGTGTACGAACTCGGGCGAGTCTACCGTAACGAGGGGATCAGTCCCCGGCATAACCCCGAATTCACAATGCTCGAGGCGTACCAGGCCTATGGCGATTACCGCACGATGATGGACCTCACCGAGGAGTGCATTTGCGAGGCCATCCAGGCGATTGGCGGGTCGCGGGACGTTGGTTGCGAGCCGCGGGTGATCGACGCCAGCGATCGGCCCGCCTCGCTGGCCATGTCGCGATCGCCCGTCGCGACCTGCTATGAGCTTCCTTGGGGCGACAAGAAGATCAATTTCTGCCGGCCGTTCGCCCGCAAAACTTACGCGGAGCTGTTCCAGCAACATACGCGCGTAAGCGCCCAAGACGAAGTCGCCGTCGCCAAGCTTGCGAAGTCCCTGGGTCTTGAAACCGCTGGCCGCCATCCCGACGTGATCAAGAACGACGTGTTCGAAGCGAAGGTCGAAGACCAGCTCGTGGGCCCGATCTTCGTATTGGATTACCCGGCAAGCATTTGCCCGCTCACCAAGCGGAAGGCCGACGACCCGGCCGTTGCCGAGCGGTTCGAACTGTTCGTCGGCGGGATGGAGATCGCCAACGCCTACACGGAATTAAACGACCCGGACCTGCAGGAAGAGCTGTTCCGCAGCCAGCTCGCCGGCCTGAGCGAAGAGGACTCCATGGCGAAAATGGATCAGGACTTCATCCGCGCCCTTCGCCACGGCATGCCGCCCGCCGGGGGGCTCGGCATCGGCATCGACCGGCTGGTAATGCTGCTCACGAATTCCGCCTCCATTAGGGACATTATCCTGTTTCCGCTGTTGCGACCGGAGAAGTAAAAGAGCTGTCAGTTGTCAGCCCCCAGCGGTCAGCCAGAAAACTCTTGCTGATAGCTGAAAGCTGATCGCTGATCGCTCGCCATGGAAGGCGAACTATGTACAAGCTTCTGCTCTGCTGGCGTTACCTGCGGACCCGGTATATCGCGCTGGTGTGCATCATCAGCGTCACGCTCGGCGTGGCGACGATGATCGTCGTCAACAGCGTCATGGCCGGCTTCACGCACGAGATGCAGGACCGGCTCAACGGCATGCTGGGCGACTTGATCTTCCGCAGCCGGAGCCTGGACGGAGTGCTCGACGCCGACGCCCATATGGCCAAAATACGCGAGGTGGCGGGCGATGCCGTCGCCGGCATGTCGCCCACGGTGCACGTCCCGGCCCTGATGTATCTCACCGTGGGCGGAGAACTGATGCCGCGGCAAATCACCCTCGTCGGCATCGACGAGAAGACCTACGCCTCGGTCAGCTCGTTCGGAAAATATCTGCAGCATCCAGAAAACCGGCGTCAGCTCGACTTCTCGCTGCGCGACGGCGGATATGACGTCGTCGACCACCAGGCCGATGCCGCCGCCGCAAAGCCGCGGTCGGTCATGAAGAATGCCGGCTGGCCCTGGCGGCGCTATAAAGCAATGCTCAACCGCGAGCGCGCCGAACAAGAACGATTGAGTCAGCGCAGCGTCGCGGCCGATGCCCAGCCGCCGGTCGAGCAGACCGTCCACACGCAGAACCCCTTTCAATCCATCGCCGCCGCCGGAAGCGAGAGAGAGCCCGAGGGCCGCGAATTCGACCCCGCCTCCGAGCAGCATCCGGGTATCGTGCTTGGCATCGGGATTTGCGGCTTCCGCATGCCGGACGGAACGGACCAGTTCCTTGGTCTGCCTGGCGACGACGTGAAGATCAGCTACCCGCTCTCGGTCTTGCCGGTGAAGATCGCCAGCCACGACTACACGGTAGTCGATTTTTACGAGAGCAAGATGAGCGAATACGACAGCAATTTCGCCTTCGTGCCCCTCAAGGTGCTGCAGCAGAATCGCGGCTTGATCGATCCCGAGACCGGCGTCGGCAAGTTCACGTCGATTCAGATCAAACTCAAGCCAGGCGCCAGCGCCGAGGCCGTGCGCGACCGGCTGCAAAACGCCTTTCCTGCGCAATTCTATCAGGTGAACACCTGGCGCGACGAGCAAGGTCCGCTGTTGGCGGCCGTACACATGGAGACAATGGTCCTGAACGTTCTGCTGTTCATGATCATCGCCGTAGCGGGCTTCGGCATCCTGGCGATCTTCTACATGATCGTCGTTGAGAAGACCCGCGATATTGGCATTCTAAAATCGCTTGGCGCCTCGGGGGGCGGCGTAATGGGCATCTTCCTCGGGTACGGCCTGAGTCTCGGCATGGTCGGCGCCGGCGCAGGCGCCGGGCTGGGGCTGTTGTTCGTAGCGAAAATCAATGAAATCGCCGACCTGCTCGCACGAGCGACCGGCCAACCGGTGTTCGATCCCTCGGTGTACTACTTCTACAGGATCCCGACGATCGTCGAGCCGTTCACGGTGGCCTGGATTGCCGCTGGCGCCGTCGCCATTGCGGTGCTTGCCAGCGTGCTGCCGGCGCGGCGCGCGGCCCGACTTCACCCCGTGCGAGCCTTGCGCTATGAGTAATCTGCCCCTGGACGCATCGGCTACTGTCACTGCGCCCGTCTGCCTGCGACCGAGGCGCGCCAGCGATTTGCCCGGCGACGACGCCGACGCCGGCGAAACGGCAGCGGCGGCGGTCGCTCCGCGCAAGTTGGCAGAACGCTACAGCTCGGCGACGGCGCCAGGCGCAGTCCCGACGCGAACTTATGCCGTTCACCTGGCTTGCCGCAACTTGTTCAAGAGCTATCGCAAGGGCGCCATCGGCATTCCCGTACTGCAGGGCATCGATCTGGACGTTCACAAGGGCGAATTCCTGGCCATTGTCGGACAGAGCGGCTGCGGCAAAAGCACGTTGTTGCATCTGCTGGGGACGCTCGATCAGCCTGACGCCGGGGCCGTCTCGTTCGAAGGGCATCGTATCGACGACCTGCCGGCCACAGCCCGCGATCTGCTGCGCAATCGGCATTTCGGCATGATCTTCCAGTTCTATCACCTGCTGCCAGAGCTTTCGACCCTCGAGAACGTACTGGCGCCGGCCCTGATCGCCGAAGGCGCGCTGGGATATTGGCTCCGACGTTCGCAGCACCGCCGGCGGGCGCTCGATTTGCTTAACCTCGTCGGCCTTTCCCACCGCGCCAAACATAAACCGCGCGAGCTATCCGGGGGCGAGATGCAGCGCGCCGCCATCGCACGAGCGCTGCTGTCCCGTCCCAAGGTGCTGCTGGCCGACGAGCCGACCGGCAACCTCGATCGATCTACCGGCGAGCAGATCATGCATATTCTGGGCGAGCTGAACCGTCGCGACGGGCTCACCATCGTCATGGTGACGCACGATCCATGGATTGCCGGCCAGGCGGATCGTACGGTGCACTTGGTCGAAGGTCGAATCCAGCGGACGTAGGCGATAATCGGCCGCCTGGCACGCCCGATAAGCGACCGTGCACCGCTTCGTCCAGCGGCTTCTCAGCGGCTGCGAACCTCGATGATCCAGCAAGGCTCCTGATAACCGCGCAGGATAGGCCCCGGCGCCTGCAGAGGGAACGCTGCCGCCGGTCGCCGCCCGCGCCCATTCATGGTATTCTCAGGCTATCCTCTACGATCCTTCGGGCCCGCAGCAGCGCAACGAACGGCTATGACGCGACAAGTGTATATTAATGGCGATTTAGTGCCGGCTGAACAGGCGACCGTGAGCGTATTCGACCACGGCTTGCTGTACGGCGACGGAGTCTTTGAGGGGCTCCGCAGTTACGCCGGCAAGGTATTTCGGCTCGCCGAGCACGTCGAGCGACTGTACGACTCGGCCCGCGCGATCCGCCTGGAAATTCCGCTCTCCCAGGACGCGATGCGTAAGGCGATTAACCAAACGGTGCAGGCCAATGGCATCGTCGACGGTTACATTCGGACGGTCGTCACCCGCGGCGCCGGTACGCTCGGGCTCGACCCCAACCGCTGTAAGACGCCGCAGATCATCATCATCGCCGACACGATCCAGCTCTACCCGCGCGAGTTCTATGAGAACGGCCTGGAGCTCATCACCTCGAGCGTCATCCGCAATCATCCCGCGGCGTTGAGCCCGCGAATTAAGTCCTTGAACTACTTGAACAACATCCTGGCCAAAATCGAAGGCCAAAAGGCCGGCTGCGTCGAAGCCCTGATGCTCAATCACAAAGGCGAAGTGGCCGAATGCACCGGCGACAATATCTTCCTGGTGAAACACGGCCAGCTTTCGACGCCGCCGCTGGACGCTGGCATTCTCGAAGGCGTCACCCGTAACGCCGTGCTCGAGCTAGCACTACAGGCGAGCATCCCGACGGCTGAGCGACCGCTGACCAAGCACGACGTCTACGTCGCCGACGAGTGCTTCTTAACCGGCACCGCCGCCGAGGTGGTGCCGGTCGTCAAGGTCGACGACCGCATCATTGGCAACGGTAAGCCGGGGCCCGTCACCAAGCAGCTCACCGAGCAATTTCACCAGCTCGTGCGGGCATAGCCGTCTGGGCAACGCGACAGGAGGCAACGAAGCCCGCAGCGCCAGGGCCCCCTGCACCTCGCCGATAGCCGACAGCCCATAGCCGAAGCGCCGCCCCCGTCGCCTGCTGCGAAGCTATCAATCGTCAGTGGACTGCCCCCGAACGATCGACTGCGCCTGTTTCGCGCGGGCGGACATGAACTGTTCATTATCCACCTTGTCGAAGCTGGCGAGAAAGGCCTGCGCCTCGTCCAGCCTGGCCCGATCTTCGCGCGACAATCGCCAAGAGAATATGTGCGTTGCCCGGACGGCGTTCTTATTCTCGCCGCCGGTGGTGCGCTGGATTTCTACGGGCGCCAGGCGATGTTTAGCCAGGGCTGCGTTCAGAGCCAGCCGGGGGCCCGGCGGCGGACCGTTTTGAAGCATCGTCGAAAGCTTCGTATAGCGATCGATGAAATCCTGATAACGCTCCAGGCAGGCAGCGTCTTGGGCCTCGATCGTGGCGACTTTGTACGTCCACTTCGGGCTGCTGAGCGATAGCGCGCCGGATTGCTGGTCGAACGATTCCTCGAACGTCGGCTCGGCTGAGAACCGGATCAACGGATCTTGATGGTTGGCCGCCCATTGGGACAGCTTTTCAATCAACCGCTCGACGCGATCGACTTCCACGTCAGTCCGGCGTTGGGAGGCGACGTCCAGGAGAATGAACTGCGCATTGCGGCCTTCGCTCGCCTTGCGATATACGATGATTTCGTTGGGATTCTCGTTGAATTCGTAAACCGCCGACTTTTCGAAGAGCGTAATCGAGTGGCTGGCGGGCGTTTCCTCTTCGCCGACGATGACGTCGGTCTCAATGCGGAATTCTTGGGCGGCAGCCGGCAGCGAGGGGAGGGCGGCCAGGACCATCGTTATCGGCATGACGACAAAGGCGGCGGCAATCGTGAAACGGAATCGTGCCATGGTCGGTGCTCCAGGTCGGCAGGCGCGAGCAAAAGCGCCGCCAAGCATAGGCCATGGCCCTGGCGGCGTAAACGCCGATCGAATTTCGACGCGCAGCAAGAGCTAGCGTGAGCGAAAGGCCGGGCCGCCAGCGGCCCATGCGTGGAGCCCGTGCGCCGGCGGCAAGGTCGCCCCCGCGCCGTGCTCAATCGAAACGCCAGTCTACCAGGTGGATCTCCACCGAGGATTGTCCGCGGTAACGATTGATCACCGGGCGGAACGCGATCGAAAACTCGCCGTCGATGGCTGCTAGCTCTTGTTCCCAATCGCCGCCGCCAAACGCCACGGCCCGCATTCGCACCCCGTGCTGTTCGAACATCATTGAAAGGTGCCGGCCGTCGCTGCCCATGCGCTTGGGCTTGGCGATTAACCGCACCTGGCTGGTGCACAAGATCGGTCGGCTGTTGCCGTGGCCGAACGGGGCGAGGTTTTCAATCTGCTGGACGATCGGTCGCGTAAGGCAGTGCAGCGCTGTTTCGGCGTCCACATGGAGTCCCCCCGAACGGGCGTCGGCAGTCAGTTCGCGGGCCGCCACCTCGCAGAACCGCCGGCGGAAGACCGGTATGTTCGCTTCGGCGACTTTCAGTCCAGCGGCTGCCGCGTGCCCGCCGCAGCTTTCCAGGACGTCTCCGCATTCCGACAGCGCAGCGTGCAAATCGAACCCGGGAATACTCCGCGCGGAACCAATGCCCGGACGTACGCCCAGCTTATCTAAGGCGATGACGACCGACGGAAGCCGGTACTTATCCGTGAGCCGTCCGGCCACAATCCCGACGATGCCGGGGTGCCAATCGGCGTCGGCTACCACGAGGGCCGCGTCCCGGCGGGGATCATACTTTTCGCGCGCCTGCCGGTCTGCCTTCTGTCCAATGCTTCGCTCGAGCGACTGGCGTTCGACGTTCAGTTCGTCGATGTATTGGGCCAGCTTCTCGGCGCGGGCCTCGCTGTCGGTGGTGAGCAGCTCGATCCCTAATTCCGCCTGCCCCAGCCGCCCGGCGGCATTCAACCTCGGCGCCAGGCTAAAGGCGAGGTCCTCGCATTCTAGCGCCGCTTTCTGATGCAGTTTGGCCTGTCGCATTAAGGCCGCCCCGCCAATCGTCGGATAGGCCAGCAAGCTGCTGAGTCCGCTCCGCACAATGATGCGATTTTCGTCGACCAGCGGCACTACGTCGCCTACCGTTCCGATGGCGGCCAATCCTACGGCCTGCAGCAGAAACTGCCGCATACGCTCGCCAACGCGCTTGTTTTGCGAGGCGCGCTGGCAGAGGAGCCACGCCAACTTGAACGCCACCGCCGCGCCGCATAGCCCGGTGAACGGGTAGTCGCCGCCGGGCAATCTCGGATGAACAACGGCTGCGGCCGCCGGCAAGCGATCGCACATCTGATGATGGTCGGTGACGATGAGCGTCAGCCCCAGCTCGGCCGCCAGGGCCGCTTCGTGCAGACTGCTAATCCCGCAATCGACGGTTACGACTACGTCGCCTCCCCTGCCAGCGAGCTTTCGCAGTGCTTCGCCATTAAGCCCGTACCCCTCGTCGAGCCGATGAGGTACGTAGAAGTCGACCGGCGCGTCCAGCAATTTCAAACAGCGGACGAGGATCGCCGTAGCGGTCATGCCGTCGGCATCGTAGTCGCCATAGACGGTGATGCGCCGTTTCGCTCGCAGGGCCTCATAGAGCAAGTCAGCAGCCTGGGCGGCGCCGGGCAACGCTTCCGGGTCACGAAGGCCCGATAGCTTCGGCTCGAGAAACTGGCGCGCTTCCGCCTGATCGTGGATGCCTCGCGCGATCAGCAGTTGGGCCACTACCGACGGCACGCCGACCGCCCGCTCGAGGCGGCCGATAGTGTCTGAATCGTGCGGGGCAATGCGCCACGATTTGGGCATGAGGAGAGGCTCCGCCGTCTTCCTGTCGATGGCCGCGTCGAGCCGGCCGGGGAGCCGCTGGGGCCCCTTCAGCGATGCACGCCCCCCGGGCCTGCATGCGCCCTATGGCCAGCGCAGTGCTAAAGGCTACTTCTTCTTCTCGACGTGCATCGTATGCTTACGCAGCCGCGGGCAGAACTTCGATAGCTTAAGCTTTTCGCCGCCCATCTTGCGGCGGATGGTGTAGTTATAATCGCCCGTCTCCTCGCAGACGAGAAACACGGTTTCGACCTTCTTTTTCTTCTTGCCGCCGCTCTTCTTGGCCATGGCTCTGAATTCCGTCCTGATCGCTCTGCAGAAAATTCGCCCCGTCCACGCAGCCGATCGAGCGTCGGCGGCGGGAAATAGCCCGTCATTTTAGAGGCGGCGGCCTCGTTCATCCAGGGGCGCCGGCGAGCGGTAGCGAGCACCGCCGCGGCAAGGCCCCCGCGCGACCGCCGATTCACTCCGCCGCCGCACTGCGGGCCGTCCCTCGGCACAATGCCGACGGCAATTCGCGCGTCGGTGGTATAATGCCCTTAAGTGTGGCGCCGTACAGAATTTGTGGAACAGAGCTTGTCCGCTCCGCCGCTCCATCCCCCGCTGCCCTTATTGGAACCGCCGCTCGCGCCGATGGCGCCCGAGCAAGCCGCTCTGCGCCCCGGCGTCGCGAATGGGCCGCGGCTTGAATCCTCGGGTTCTGGCGGGAATTCGCCGCTTGCGCCACCTTCGGCCCTCGAAAACCTGCCATATGGCCCTTCGTCGCCAACCTGGATCAGCCGATTCGCCGACTGGCTCGCCGGAGGGCAAGCGTGGGCCTGGTTCTCCAGTGCCATTGTCCATTGTTTGGCGCTGATCATCCTGTCACTCGTCATCTTGGCGACGCCCAGCAGCGAACCGCTGTGGGTAAGCGGCGGCTTCGAGACGGCGTCGACCGACGATGTCAGCGTCGATCTTAGCGAGATTCCAAGCGAGGCGATCGGGGAACCATCGCTGGGGCCGGTTGAAATCGGCAATTCATATTCCCTTCTAGGCCCGCGCGACGCCGCCTTGGGTTCGCCCGCCGGGGTCTCCCCCATCCCCGCAATCGGGGGCCGCGCAGCCGCCAACCTGGCCGCTGAGGCGCTGGCGCCCACCGGGGAAGTGGCCGCCGGGCAGCTCGAGGCGTTCGCTAACCCGCTCGCATCTCGCGGCGGGGGACTGGACGGCCGCCGCCTGGAGAATCGCCGTGCTGCGGCACTGTCAGGCGGCGGAACGGCCGCGAGCGAGGACGCCGTCGAACGGGCGCTGGCCTGGTTCGCCGAGCATCAGTATCCCGATGGCGGATGGCGATTCGATTTAGAGAAGTGCCCGGGATGCCAAGGCGCTTGCCGCAACGCTGGCAGTCACACCTCCAGCACGGCCGCCACGGGACTGGCGCTGCTCAGCTTTCTGGGCGCCGGCTACACCCATCAGGAGGGCAAGTACGATCATGTGGTGTCCAAGGGACTGTATTACCTTCGCGAACACATGACGATCACCTCGCAGGGAGGCGATCTGCGGGACAAGTCGGCGGAGCTCGAACTGACGCTGCCGGCGGGTAAACTTCTCAGCGCCATCGATCTGGCTGCCAACGCCCGCCGCGACTCGATGTATTCCCATGGCATCGCGAGCCTGGCGCTTACTGAAGCGTATGCGATGACGCGCGACGCCGGGCTTCGCGAACCGGCCGAACAAACTGTGAAATTCATCATTAATGCCCAATACAGCGATGGCGGCTGGCGCTACGAGCCTCGCTGGGAGGGGCCTGCCCGGGGGGACATGACCGTTAGCGGGTGGCAAATCGCCGTGCTCAAAAGCGCCAGCCTGGCTGGCATCGACGTGCCGTACGACGTCTGGATGAAAATCAACGATTTTCTTGACGGCATCCAGTCGGACGGCGGAGCGACCTATCTTTACCTGCCCGGCGAGCGCGGTACGAAGGCCACGACCGCCATCGGGCTGCTCTGCCGCATGGTGACCGGATGGCCGCGCGAGCATCAGCCGCTGCAGCGCGGCGCCGTAAAGCTGGGCGGGCAATCGCCGCAGCGCAATAACATGTATTTCAACTACTATGCCTCGCAGGTCCTGCACCACGTCGGCGGACCGAACTGGCAGAAGTGGAATCCCAAGATGCGCGACTATCTTGTGGAGTCGCAGTCGCGAGACGGACACGAAGCAGGCAGTTGGTACTTCGCTGAACAGCACAGTACGCCAGGGGGCCGGCTCTACACCACCGCGATGGCCGCCATGACGCTGGAAGTCTACTATCGGTACATGCCGTTGTATCAGGAGTCGTTTGTTGACCGCGGGCGGTGAACGCCTTGATAGGGCGAAGAGGGTCGAAGGGTCTTTGGCGACGCGAGCCGTCGCTTAGCCAAGCACGCCAGCCGCAAAAGCCCCGATCTGTCAGTACAGAAGCTGACAGATCGTTGGCGGGGGCGTCACTGGCGCCGATTCCGTTTCCATGGCAAGTCGTTATCCGCCTCGAAGGGCGTCTCCCAACAGCGTTTTCCTTCGCACAACTACGGGCCCATCCCAAGCATTCCTTTCGTGCAGTGAAAGAAAAGGAAAGCCCGGCCCGAGGCAAGGGCGTCGATCGCCGAAGCGGGCCGGGCTTTTCCCATTGGGGTGCGCGGGTGCGGTGTTCCAATCGGGCGAAAACCCCGCCGAGGACTGCCGTAGCGGCACTCGGCGGACGTCGGCCTGCCGGCGGCGTGCGCTTTCGCGGCAGCGTGGGGTAAACCGCGCGCACGCCGACGGCAGACCTGACAGGATGCAAGGCCGCTGGATCGGCGGCAGGCGTGCAGCCCGACCGCAACGGTCGAACGAAACGTATGAGGCGAGGATGAGGCGGTAGCGATTCGTCGACGCGTATCGTTCGCCGCGGCGGCCCGGCGAAACGTCGAAGTTCGCCGGCAACTCAAACGTAGGTCGAAAGGGACGAGAGTCAAATCAAAAACCGACGAACTATTGCCACTTGGGCAGTCGACCCGCCAGCGTCGCAGAGATCCCTTCTTGCGCCGCTTCCGTCGTGCGGGCCGTGGCAACCATGATGGCGCCGGCCGATAACTGCGTACTGAGATTCTCGCCCAGCGTTTCATTAAGCAGCCGCTTGGTCAACTGAACGGCCTCCGGCGCCCCGGCGGCACAGTCGTTGGCCAACTGCATCGCCCGGGCCCATACGGTGTCAGGGGCTGTCAGCTCGTGAAACACGCCCAGCCGATGGGCTTCAGCCGCGCCGATCGTTTGTCCCGTCAGCAGCAGCCGCGCGCCCTGGCCGGCCCCGATCCGAAAGCAGAGTAGCGGCGCCGCCAGCCCGGCGACCATGCCTTGGCGCGCATCCGGCACTCCAAAGGCGGCCGAATTGCTCGCGACAACAATGTCTGCCGCGGCGACCAGCGCAGCCCCAGCGGCCAGCGCCGCGCCATTGACGGCGGCGATGATCGGCTTGGTGATCTCGAGCATCCGTACCAGCAGTTCGCGAAAATCGGCCGCGTCCTCGCCCCACTGCTCTTCGGCGTCGTTGTTTTCGCAGTCGCCTTGCATCTCGTGAAGATCGGCGCCGACGCAAAAATCGTTCCCCGCGCCCGTGATGATGATCGAGCGGGCCCGCTTCTCCAGGTACAAGTCGTCGAGCGCCTCGACGATCTGCGGCACCATGGATCGAGTCAGCGCATTACCGAAGTCCGGGCGGTTGAGGATAATGGTTCCGGCTCTGTCGACGACTCTTACTTCAATGGCGCTGCTGGACATGTACATTGTGGTATCGATTGCGGGTAACGGGCTGTCGTCAACGGCCACCGGGCGGCTACGTCCACTCCTTGGCCAGGCGGGTCTCTACGGCGATATCTACGGCGTCGCGCGGTACGCGGGCGGGCCAGACCCCGCAGTTGACCATGACCGCGGGCGCACCGCTTGCCAGTCGCAGCCAAGGTCGAAACGCTGACGTTAATTCTAGCGTCAGTTCGGCGAAGCGGCGGCAGGCCTGGTGCGATTTGGAATGATAAGCCAAATGGATCCAACTCGGGCCGACGCCATCGCCTGCAGGGTGAAGCTCTTTGATGGTTGCGGCGCCGCCGTCGCCGGGCGGATGAAGCTGCTTCTTGGCCACCTTGACGATGTGCTTGCGGAGCTGCGGGTGGGCTCCTGCATCGAGTTCAATAAGCGCCTCGGCCGTAAAGCCGGTTTGATAGAGAACCTCAAGCAGCCACGAACGGTCGCTCGCTCGGCCGATCGCCCCCTCCAAGGCAAGTGATTGCGACCCCGCAACCCCGGCGCGAAGTTGTGCGGTCTCGACATGGACGTCGGCGTACTCGACGGCGGTCTTCTGACGGCTTGCCGTCAACCATGCCAGCAACCTTGCAGCGGCCGCCGGACTGGCCTGCTGCGCCAGTTGTACCGAGATTTCGCCCTTCGCCGACAGCTCGATCGCGCGCACATGGGCAGTGGCGGCTGCGATCCCGTTGGCGGCTGCCTCGCTGGGGCCTTCCCAATCGAACCACGATGCGCAGTTGGCGGCGACCGCGGCAGCCGCCAGGCGATCGTAGTCGATCCACGTCCAGCCCAGTTCATGGACGGCCATCGCGATCGACGGCGCGGTCGCATCATACCAGCCGGCGACGATGACGCGCGCTTCCTCCGCTAAGGCCGTCGCAATCGGTCCGGCGCCGAGCTGCAGATCTGCCGCCAACAGCGGTTCCTTGAGATCGCGCCATCGAGCGCCTGTCTCCACATTTCGCAGGTCGACGCCGTCCGCCACGAGCATGTCGAGAATCGGCAACACGTTGCTGCCTCGGACCGCCGACACCGGCACGTCGCCGCAGCCCGAGCCTACCAGCGCTCCAGCAGCCTGCTCTACGCACGCATAGGCGTCGGCCCAGCCTGCCGATGCAATTACCCGGAAGTTCGGTTCCAGGAAGAGCGCTGGGCCGAGTCCCCTTAAGGCGTCGGCAAATCCGTGCGGCCAAGCAGGCAATTCCGGGCGGACCCCCGGCTCGACGGCGATCGAGGAAACGCGCGGGTAATCGAGCTGCAGCCAGTCGACGTCGGGGCCGTGAAGCAGCTCTTCCATCCCCAGGGGAGCGGCATCGCTATCGCACTGTAGTCGAGCAAATCGCATGGCTCTGTGGCGGTCCAAAACGGCCGCGCTGCGGCGGTGTTTCTCGGCAACACGCACCCACCCCATCGTCGACGTTTTTCAACATCGTGCGCTTGGTGGCACGCCGGAACGGGCCTCTCTCTCGAAGCCAAAGTCCTCATGCACCAACACTTTACGCTGTATTAGCCAGGCTCGCAACGGCGACGCGGCGCACCGGGTGCAACGGTCGGCGACACGATCGCTCGTCGACCTCTGCCCTTCATGAGGAAGCCCGCTGTGCCAATGAAGCCTCACCGCCGCGCCGCCAATGGACAATCGCCTAACGTACGCCAGGCCCCAGGCGGCGACGAGACCCCGCCGCGATTGAAGAAGCAGAAGCCCGTCGCCCAGGCAAGCGATGTTGAACCCCTCCATAGCGACGAGCCGTTTGAAGAGGGTGCCGCCGACGATTACGAGTCGTTTGAGGGCGAAGAAGAGACCGCCATTGACGACCCCGTCCGCATGTATCTCATGCAGATGGGGGAGATCCCCATGCTCAGCCGGGATAACGAGGTGGCCGCCGCCCGGCAGATCGAAGCCACGCGGCAACGGTTCCGCCGCACCATGATGTGCAGCGATTATATGTTGCACGCCGCCGTCGAATTACTGCAGAAGGTGGCCGACGGCACGCTACGCCTTGATCGGACGATCGAAATCTCCGTTACGAACACGTCGGAAAAGAAAAGAATCCTCAAGCGGATCGCGCCCAATGTCGCCACGGCTCGCCGATTGATGGATCAAAACCGCGCCGATTTCCGCCTCGCAGTCAGCAAACGCCTTTCCAGCGGCGAAAAGCACGCCGCCTGGCGGCGACTCATAGTTCGCCGTAACAAGATCGTGCGGCTGGTCGAAGAGCTGAACCTCCGCTTGCAGCGGCTCATGCCGCTGCTGGGGCAATTGCAGGAAATCTCCGGCCGCATGCTCTCCCTTAAGGCGCAACTGGCGGATTCTGAACGCCTGCTCCACCGCGGCAACGAGCACGAATTGCGGGCCGAGCTTCGATATCTCATGCGGATCACCCAGGAGACGCCCTCGACGCTCGCCCGGCTGATGTCGCGCACCTTCTGCCGCAAGCAGGCGTACGATGCGGCCAAGCGCGATCTGTCAGCGGCAAATTTGCGGCTCGTCGTCTCCATCGCGAAGCGGTACCGCAACCGCGGCATGAGTTTTCTCGATCTGATTCAGGAAGGAAACACCGGCCTCATGCGGGCGGTGGACAAGTTCGAACACGCCCGCGGTTTCAAGTTTTCAACCTATGCCACGTGGTGGATACGCCAGGCGATCACCCGCGCCATAGCAGACCAGAGCCGCACGATCCGACTCCCCGTGCACATGATCGATACGATGAGCAAGATTCGCGCGGTGACCACTGACTTCGTCCAGTCGCACGGTCGCGAGCCGAACCCCGAGGAGATCGCGGAGTTGGCTGGACTGTCTCTGGAAGACGCCCGCTGCGTTCACAAGATGACGCGCCAGCCGCTCTCGTTGGACCAGCCCGTAGGCGACCACGAGGACAACTACTTCGGCGAATTCCTCGAGGAGCAGCGCGACGAAGACCCCCTCTACGACACGCATCTCGAGGCCCTCAAGGCGCGCCTGGAAGAAGTGATGACCGAACTGACCTACCGCGAACGAGAAATTCTCAGGCTGCGGTACGGTCTGGCCGACGGCTACACGTATACGCTCGAAGAGGTGGGCAAGATCTTTTCCGTCACTCGCGAGCGCGTCCGGCAGATCGAGTCCAAGGCGGTCCGTAAACTGCAAAGCCCCTATCGCGCTCGCGCCTTAACGGGGTTTCTCGACGGCATCGAGCCGATGCCCCTCGACGTTCCCTGAGGCGCCCAAGCCCGCCGCGGCGCCGCAGCGACCTGGTCGATCGACGAAACGCCTAGGCCGCGGCCGACGCAAAACTCTCGATTTCCAGTCGTACCAACTCTTCGGCCACGGCCGCGGCGGTCTCGGGGCGGCGCAGCGGATCCTTCGCCAACATGCGATGGACGAGCGACGCCACGCCCTTAGGCGTGTCCGGCCGACGGGCGCGAACGCACTCCGGCTTCGCCTCCCGATGGAGGCGCAACAGGTGTTCGGCGTCGCGACCGACGAAAGGCAGCGCGCCGCAAAGCACTTCATACAACGTCACGCCGAGGCTGTAGACGTCGCTCTGCGGCGAGGCCGCCAGCGCCGAGGTAAGCGTTTCCGGCGCCAGGTAGTTAAGCGTGCCGTATACCGGTCGCTGCGACCAATGTCGGCTTTCACCAGGCGTGTGCACGAAGCCGAGGTCCACGAGCGTTGCATGCCCGTCGGGGCCGACGACGATATTCGCCGGCTTTACGTCCGAATGGATCATCCGCGCCGTAGTGTGCAGGGCGTCGAGCGCTTCGGCCACCTGTCGGGCGATCCATAGCGTAAGCGCCAGCGGCAGGCTTCGCTGCTGCTCCAAAATCCGGGCCAGCGATCGCCCTTCAAGCTTGGGGCTGACCGTATAAAACGGCGGCTGCTCAACGCCAGCCGAAAGTACGGGAAGGAGGTGCGGATGGGAGACCTTGCGACCCACCCACGCCGCGCGGCGTTGCATCTCGATCGCGTGCGGGTCGCGCCACCATTCCTTGCGGAGCACCTTTAGCACATAGGAGTCGGGGGCGTCGTCCGCGCCCTCCGCCGGGCGCGCCAGGTAAACCCGGGCCAATTCGCTCTCGTTGATCAGCCGCACAAGCTGCCAGGGGCCGATGCGGCCTATGAGCCGGGACGCGCTGCCTTCGGCGGTAGGGGCGGCGGGAGGTTTGGCGGCAAACGATTTCTCGACGGTGGCCATTCGTGCTCTTTGCAGCTTCCTGTTCCGGGTCAGATAGCGCACGGCATGCCGGGCGACGGCGCTGCTGCCTGCGCGAAGTCGGCGGCGGGAACAGCCGACCCCAGCACAGCAAATCGGCCAAATCCCGGCTCGCGCTCGATGCGAAGAAACCGATTTTTCCGGTCGCCGCATCCGCGCCGGTGAAGCTGGGGAAGCAGCGAGGTCTTTGCCGTCAGCCGCCCACGTAGCGTGCATGCACTGCGCGAGCTTCGGCCGGATCGCCCGTGCCTCCGACGATGGTCCGACCGTCGGCGAACACCGTAATGCGGTACTTTTCGACCTCGACGCGCAGCAGAAAATCGTTGAGGTTTACGCGACCGACTTCGCTCAGCTTCTTTGCCAGATTCGGTAAAGAAATCCGTTCGCCCGAGGAGGCGAGTTGTACGGCATTGCGCCCGCAAAGCGAAACAGCCGCAGCGCCGCGGCGCCCGTCGAGCCACGGAAAATCCCGCTCTCCGCAGGCCCGGCAGCGGTTGTCCCGAAGGCGAGAAACGCCGATGCTGCGAATTTGATTGCTCCACAGATCAACCAGCGTGAGCCGGCGATTCACGGCGGCGAGGTTGCCGCTCAAAATCTTCAGCGCTTCGGCCGACTGTAGCGCTGCGATTACGCTGACGACCGGCCCGATCACTCCGGCCGTCTCGCACGTCGGCTGGGTTTCAGCCGGCGGCGGATCAGCAATGAGGCAGCTCAAGCAGGCCGTCTCCCCCGGCAGCACGGGCAGAACTTGTCCCTCGGCGCCCACGCAGCCGCCAAATATCCACGGCGTTCCCCGAGAAATCGCGAAGTCGTTGAGCAGATAGCGAACCTCGAAATTATCCGTGCCGTCGACGATCAGATCGACGTCTCCGGCCAGCGCCGCAATATTCGCCGCCGAGACGTCCGCTACAACCGGTTCTACGACGATCGCCGAATTGATGTGCGACAGCCGCCGGGCGCCAGCCACCGCCTTTGGCAACTCTGCGGCAACGTCCTGCTCGTCAAACAGCACTTGCCGGTGCAGATTGTCGGCTTCCAGGAAATCGCGATCGACGACGCGCACCAAGCCCACTCCGGCCCGCACCAGCAGGTCGGCGGCGACGCTGCCCAGCGCGCCGCAACCGCATACCAGGACCCGCCCTCGCAGTAGCCGCCGTTGGCCTTCGGGTCCGAGGGGCGCGAATCGCATCTGACGGCGATAGCGATCGAGGTCTGCGTCTGATGCGCTCATGATCTACGTGTGTAGGCAAGCCGCGGCCCCCTGCGGCGGCAGCCTGCACGCTCGACCCACCCGTCCAAGTTGCGATTTATCGAGTGCCTGGCCCGGCGAAGTATCCTGCAAGATCGAACTCCGGGGCTAGTTCCGCCTGCAAGCTGTCGGCAGCTTCGCGGGCCGATGCAACATCAACGTAAGCGTCATCGTACCGGATCGCAATGACTGGCTTGTCGATCGCGTGCACCGTAGCCGGCGGGCGTTGCCCCGAAATAACTACGGCGACGACGAAGTCGCCATTGTCCACGCTGTTTCCGTCAACAACATCCAAGTCGCTGACGGCGACCCCCGCCAGCGGGCCCCCTGGGTCAGTCCGCTGAAGTTCTTCGCGGCTAAGCAGCACGGCATGGACGCTGGGATGCCAGTAAAACGCAGCCAATTCATTTACCGCGCCGCCAGACCCTTCGCGCAGATCGATCAGCAGCCGCACTCCAATTGTATCGGCCTGCCGCAGCACATCCGCCCCTGGGTGCGGCGCCAGCAGGGCAGCCTGGCAGTCGCGGGCCTGTCGCAGGATCGACTCGTCGACGCCCCGGCTCGCCAATCCCCGCAGCACGGTCCGGCGGCGCTCCATTCGCAAGTGGCGTCCATGAACCTCCAGCCGCCGCAGGCCAAACGTGTGCGACCATTCGCGCTGCACTCCGCTGGCGTAGCGCACCGTCAACCGCGCCTCATACAGAAACGGCAATTCCTCCGTCCAGTAGCAAGGCTCCGGAATAATGCCTGACGCCGCCGCGGGAGCCCCGGGCGCTAGTTCGCCCGACAAGGTGAAGCACGTCGGCAGCGTGCGGGCATAGAGGCACTTCGGACCGTAGAGGACGCCGGACACTGCGCTTATTCGGTCGGCAGGGTCTCCTTCATCGGGATCGCGCTGGGGCGCGACCGCGACGAACGCAAGCCGAGCCGCGTTTTCCGTGGCTTCCTCAAGACGCAACCGTATCCGATGCTGCAAATCGTTCGTAAGGTAGTCCTGGTTGAATTTCACGGTTCGTCCTCCAGCGGAGGCGGCGATCGCGTGAACTCCTGGGCCAAAAAGGCCGCCGTGGCGGAGTTCGGATTGGCGGCCACTTCTTCAGGCGTGCCTTCCGCGACAATTCGCCCCCCGGCGTCGGCCGGGCCCGGGCCCAGGTCAATCAAATAATCGGCCGCGCACATCATCAGCAGATTGTGTTCCACGACAATCAGCGAATGCCCCATGGCCGTCAGCGAATCGAAGCAATCGATCAATTGCACGACGTCGGAGAAATGCAGTCCCGTCGTCGGTTCATCCAGCACGAACAGCGTCCGGCCCCGCCGGGCCGCCGACACGTAGTTGGCCAGCTTAAGCCGTTGCGACTCGCCCCCCGAAAGGGTGTTGGCGGGCTGTCCCAGGCGGAGGTAGTCGAGTCCGACGTCGATCAGGCACTTCAGTCGCGTCAGGATCTTCTTGTGACCGCGAAAAAAGTTAAATGCTTCGCGGACCGAAAGATCGAGCACGTCGGCGATGCTCAGACCCCGGTACTTCACCTCTAGCGCCTCGCGGCGATACCGAGCCCCGTGGCACTCCGGACACCGCATGTACACGTCGGCCATGAACCGCATGTCAATCTGCTTGAATCCGTCCCCCTGGCAGGCCTGGCAGCGACCTTCTTCTGCATTGAAGCTGAAATGCCCGGCTTTGAACGAGCGCGCGCGGGCCTCGGCCGTCTCGGCGAACAGCGCCCGTATGGCGTCGAACGCCTTCACGTAGGTCACCGGATTGGATCGCGGCGTCCGGCCCATCGGGCTCTGGTCGATAAGCAGCGCGTCCTCAATCTGGCCCACTCCCAGAACGTCGTCGAACGGAGCCGCCGGCTCGCTCTCCATACGAAGCCGCTGGGCAACGGCAGGAAACAGCGTGTGCTGCACGAGCGTGCTTTTTCCAGCGCCGCTTACGCCGGTGACCACGCATAACAAGCCCAGCGGGAATTCGACCGTTAAGTTTTGGAGGTTGTTGCCGCGCGCCCCGACCAGTCGCAGCCAGCCGTGCGTGGTCGCTCGGCGCGAGTGCTGACGTCCGAGGCGCCGCCGGCCCGATAGCCAATCGCCCGTGCGGCTTTCCGGGTCGTCGAGCATGGCCGCTGGCGACCCCTGGAAAATAACTTTGCCGCCAAACTCCCCGGCCCCGGGCCCCAGTTCGACGACCTGGTCAGCCGCTTGGATCAGCGACGCGTCATGCTCAATCACCGCGACCGTGTTGCCCCGGTCGCGCAATCCTCTGATGGCGTGCAATAATCGCGGCAGATCGGCAGGATGCAATCCAGCGGAGGGCTCATCCAGCACATACAACATGCCCGTCAGATTCGATCCCAGGGCGCCCGTCAGGGCGACCCGCTGCGCTTCGCCGCCGCTGAGCGTCCGCAGCGGTCGGGCGATGGTCAAATACCCGACGCCCGCCTGTTCCAGATATTGCAGCCGCGCCGCCACCTGATCGATCAGCAGTCGTCCCACCTGCCGCTGCCAATCAGTGAGCGAAAGCCCCCGCAGCCATCGTAGCGCTTCGTTAACGCGCATCGCGGCGATCTGGGCCATATTCAGCCCTGCCAGGCGTACGGCCAGGGCCTCGGGCTTCAGCCGTGCCCCGTGGCACCGCGGACAGGGGTAATAACTTCGCCAGCGGCTTAGGAACACGCGAATGTGCATCTTATATTTCCGCCGTTCCAACCAGTCGAAGAAGCCGACCAGACCGCCGAAGCTTCGCTCTGGAACGCCCTCCCGAATCAAGCGACGGTGTTCGTCGCTCACCTGGTGAAACGGCACGTCGATGGGAACGCCGTACTCCGGCGCCAGCGCGAGCAGTTCCTCCAGTTCGTGGGCATAGGCAGGGGTGTTCCACGGTGCGATGGCGCCTTCGCGGATCGATTTTTCCGGGTTGGGAACAATCCGCGCCATGTCGATGTCGACTACGTTGCCGAACCCTTCGCACTCCGGACAGGCCCCCAGCGAATTGTTGTAGTTCAAAAGCTGCGGCTCAACGTCCGGATATTGAATGCCGCACACTTCGCAGCGGAGGCGATGGCTAAAGGCGCGGCGGATCCACGCGCGGTCGTCGATCGTCACGCACCGTTGCCTGGCGGTCGTAGTATGGGCATCGTCAACCGGTTCGGCAGCGCGCGGTTCGGGCGGAGTCAGCAGGCCGAGCGTAGCGTCGTGCTCCTGGACGCTGGCAGAACCGCGGTCCGCCTCGAACCACGCCAGCGCGGCCCCCCGCCCCGCCTCCAGCGCCGCTTCCAAGGAGTCCCGTATGCGATGGATCGCCGCTGCATCTGCCGTCATTCGGTCGACGACGATTTCCAAGCGGTCCGCCTCGCCGATCGATTCGATCATGCTGGAGTGAAGTTCGGTCGTCCGTCCCTCGCGCACGCACCGGCGGTAGCCCAGCGCCGCCAGGTCGCTCAGCCACTCCGCCGCCGACCGCTCCTTGCCGCGCAGCGAGATGAAGCCCAGCATCAGCCGTGCTCCGGCCGGCAGGCGCATCAATTCATTGGCCGCCGAGTCCGCCGAATCGCGCTCGACTCGCTGGCCGCACTGATAGCAGACGACTTCGCCAATCCGCGCCAACAGTAGCTGCAAATGTTCGTTGAGCTGCGCGGCGCTGCCAATCGTGGCGCGGCTCGACCGTCCCACGTGCTTTCGCGTAATCGCGATGGACGGCGGAATTCCTTCCAGGCTCTCGGCCGCCGGCTTGTCGAGCTGTTCGAGAAATTGCCGCGTATAGGTGGAAAAGCTCTCGACGTAGCGGCGCTGGCCCTCGGCGTACAGCGTATCGAGCGCCAGGCTCGTCTTGCCGCTGCCGCTCACGCCGCAGAAGGTTATCAACTGCCGGTGCGGCAAATCCAGGTCTACCGACTTCAGATTGTGGACCGCCACGCCCCGGAGGCGAATCATCGGCGGCGAACCATTCTGCATAGCAACGGCCTCTAGCGACGCTGGCGAGCGCTCGATAAACCAATCAGTCTACCGCGCCGCGGCGGCCCCGTGCCACTAGCCGAAACTACCCCTAGCAGAAGCAAAGCCGTCGATCTGCTATAATCGCCCGGTCATACTCACTTAGGGGAATGCTTGCGAATGTCTGCGAAGAAGCGTCGAAATCCGTTCTACATCCTGCTTATCCCTGTCGGCATCGTGTTCGTCGTCACAGCGTTCGCCTACGGGTTTATGGCCTTCCAAGCCGTAAACGCCGTGCGGGCCGAAGCGGGCCGGCATGCGGGGCATCCGTTATTTCAGTGGCTGCGGCTGCACGGCGATCTGGCGTTGCTGGTGGAATTGGCCGCGCTGGCGGCGCTGACCGTCGGCGCCATTGGCACGGACCGGTGGTGGGACCAGGTGCAGCGCGAGCAAGACCAATTCGATGCGATCGCCGGTCGGCGATGAGTCGGCCCGGGGACCCATAGGCCTCAGGAGGCGTGCATGCGTATCAAGCACAGTGCAGAAGTTCCGCAGTCGGAGGTTGCGATGGAGGGCGCCGCCGGCTGTAAGGTCCGCTGGCTGATGGGCGAAGCCGACCACGCCCCTAACTTCGCCATGCGCCAGTTCGAGCTTGAGCCAGGCGGCCATACGCCGTACCACTTCCATCCCTACGAGCACGAAATCTACGTGCTCGAAGGGGAGGGATGCATCGTCGACGGCGCCCATGAGCGCCCGCTACGGCCCGGCGACGTCGTGCTCGTATCGCCCGACGATCCTCATCAGTTCAAGAACACCGGCGACGTGCCGTTCAAGATGCTCTGCCTGATTCCCAACTCTGCGGCGGGTAAAACGGTGACCGTCGTGCCCGAATGCGGCCTGGAACCAGTCCGGCCGTAACCGCGGTCCGTTGACTTTCAGAGCATTTGTTGACGCCGCACTCGGCGCACGGCAGCCCCCCCTTCTCTTCGTGAATTGGCGCCAGCCGCCGTAGGCCCGTTGCGACACAAGGTCGAAACAATGCCCGGCCGCCAGTTCGCCGGCCGGCCAGCGCCGACCGAAACTGCCTGTGGCCACGAAGCAACATCATCATCCGCGAGCCCATGGACTCATCGAACTTGGAGCAGGACCTTGAGCAGCTTCGCCGCGAAATCCGCGAGCATGATCGCCGGTATTACGTTGAAGCTGCGCCGACGATCAGCGATTTTGAATACGACCGGCTGATGCAGCGCCTGACGCAGCTCGAAGCGGCCCATCCCAATCTGACTACGCCCGACAGCCCGACGCAACGCGTCGGCGATCGACCCGTGGAGGGGCTGACTCCCGTTCGACATCGTGTGCCCATGATGTCGATGGACAACACGTACAGCCTGGAGGAGCTCTATCGATATGGAGAGCGGACCGGCAAACTGCTTCCCGGGGAAGAGGTCGCCTGGACGGTGGAGCTGAAGATCGACGGCGTCGCCGTGACGCTCATCTACGAGCAAGGCGCGTTCGTTCAGGGCGCCACGCGCGGCGACGGCCAGACGGGCGACGACGTCACCCACAACCTGCGGACCGTGGCGGGCGTTCCCTTGCGGTTGAGCGGCGTCGACGTGCCCCCGGCGCTAGAAGTGCGCGGCGAGGTCTACATGACCAACACCGACCTGGCAGACGTCAACGCCCGCCGGCAGCAACAGGGACTGAAGCTCTATGCCAACACCCGCAATACGGCCGCCGGGACGATTCGCCTGCTCGATCCCCGCCTGGCCGCCCAGCACCGCCTGAGATTCTTTTGCCACGGCATCGGCCATTGCGAAGGGCTCACGGCGACCACCTACCGCGAATTCTTGACCCTGGCCGCAGCGTGGGGCATTCCGCCAACGCCGCTCGTCGCCCATTTCGAGAACTTCAGTGCGGCCGTCGAGCATTGCGAATCGCTCATCAGCCGACTGACCGAGTTCGATTTTGAGTGCGACGGCCTGGTGCTTAAGGTCGACCGCTTCGACCAGCGCGAGCGGCTGGGCGCCACCAGCAAGGCGCCGCGGTGGCTCGTAGCGTACAAGTTCGAAAAGTATGAAGCGACCACGCGCGTCAAGAACATCATGCTCACTGTGGGCAAAAGCGGCGCCCTTACGCCGACGGCTGAACTCGAGCCCGTGCAAATCGCCGGCACGACGGTCAGCTTGGCCGGACTGCACAATATCGACGAGATCGCTCGCAAAGACGTCCGCATTGGCGACTCCGTCGTCGTGGAAAAGGCGGGTAAGATCATCCCCCACATCGTGCGCGTCGAAAAGCATTTACGCCCGCCCAGCGCCGTCCCGTTTCAGTACCCCGCCGAGTGCCCGGCCTGCGGCGCCGCGCTCGAACGAGATGAAGGGGGCGTTTACATCCGTTGCCCCAATCCTGCCTGTCCCGCCCAATTGAGCGAGCGGTTGCTCTATTTCGCCAGCCGGTCGGCGATGGACATTGAGGGACTGGGCGAGAAGCTCGCGTATCAGCTTGTCGGCCAAGGCGTGGTCCATGATTTGGACGATCTCTACGGTCTTACCGTCGAGAAACTAACGTCGCTGGAACGAATGGGCGAGAAGTCCGCTCAGAAGCTGGTCGCGAACATCCAATCGAGCAAGTCGCGCGGCTTGGCCCGGCTGCTCAACGCGCTGTCGATTCGCCATGTCGGGGCCCGCGTGGCAGCCACGCTGGCGGGGAACTTCGGGTCGATGGAGGCCCTCCAGGCCGCATCGCTCGAAGACCTGAGCAGCGTGGAGGAGGTCGGCCCGGTTATCGCCGCGAGCGTCCATCGGTTCATCCACAGCGCGTCCGGCCAGCGAGCCATTAACGGCCTGGCGGCCGCCGGCCTCGACATGACGGCGCCTAAAGTCGAGCGGCAGCCCGCGGGGCCGCTGGCGGGCAAGACCATCGTCGTCACCGGCGTCCTCCAGCGGTATAGTCGGCAGGAAATCCAGGCGCTGATCGAACAATGCGGCGGCAAGGCCGGCAGCAGCGTCTCGAAAAAGACCGACTATCTCGTCGCCGGCGCCGACGCGGGCAGCAAGCTGGACAAGGCGCGTCAGCTTGGCGTAACCGTTATTACCGAGGCTGAGTTTGAACAGCTAATCGCCTGAGTGATCGCTCCATAGTAGGAGACGTGTCAATGGTCAACTTCTGGATGTCGGCGGTCGCAGCGTTGGCTTTGCTCGGCGCAGCCGCCAGCGCCGACGACTTCAGGCCCGTGTTCGACCCGTTCGTGCAGCCGTTGATCGACGACGGACTTGTCGTTGGTCTGGTCGTTGGCGTCTCTAAGGCGGGCGAGCATCAGACCATCGGGTACGGCGAAACAAGCAAGCAGTCCGGCATTAGCCCGGACGCTGATACGGTCTTTGAAATCGGATCGGTCAGCAAAGTCTTTACCGGATCGCTTTTGGCCGACATGGTTCAGTCCGGCGCGGTGCGGCTAGAAGACCCCGTACAAACGTACCTGCCAGATTCGGTACGGATGCCCGCCGCCAAGGACCGTCCCATCACCCTTGAGCACCTCGCTACGCATACCTCCGGGCTGCCGCGATTGCCCGATAATTTTGCACCCGCGGACCCGGCCAACCCTTACGCTGACTATTCGACCGACAATCTCTACGCGTTTCTGAATGCCCATAAGCCTGTTCGGCCGCCGGGCAAGTCCGAGTATTCAAATCTTGGCATGGGTCTGCTGGGCCACGTGCTTGCGCTGAGCCAAGGCAAGTCTTATGAGCAGTTGCTCGAAGAACGAATCGCTCGACCCCTGGGCATGGGGGACACGACCATCGTGCTTCGCGACGACCAGCGGCTGCGCCTCGCGCCAGGGCACGACGGCTCGCTCAAGCCGGTGAAAAACTGGGATATCCCTACATTGGCCGGCGCCGGCGGCATCCGGTCGACCGCGGCCGATTTGCTGCGATTTCTCGACGCGAATATGTCCGAAGACGACCGGCCCATCACCAGGTCGCTGCCGCTGGCCCATGCCAAGCGACACGACATGGAGAACGGTTTGGCGATCGGGCTCGGCTGGCACATCGCCCGCGACGGCGTAACCCGATGGCATAACGGCATGACCGGCGGCTACGCCTCCTGGATTGCCTTCGTGCCCGAGAAACGGATCGGCGTCGTCGTACTGGCGAACACGGCGACGATGAAAATCACCGAACGGGGCGAGCTGATCACCCGCGCTGTCTGCGGCGACGTGGTCGAACCGCCCCGGCGCCGCCCTACGGTCCCCGTCGATGCGACAATCCTCCAGCGCTACGTCGGCACGTATTACATCTTGCCCTGGTTCTCCTTGACCGTAACCCTTGAGCAGCAACAGCTCATGGTCCAAGCCAGCGGGCAGGAAAGGTTTCCGGTGTTCGCGGAATCAGAAAGCAAATTCTTCTACAAAGTCGTCGATGCCGATCTGACCTTCGTCCAGGACGAACACGGCAAGGTCGCCCACCTGGTCCTCCACCAGAACGGCCGAGACCTGAAGGCGTTTCGCCTGAAGTGAGCGACGCGAACGGCAGTGTCGCCGCAGATATGCGCAAAGCGTCAACCAGCATGCGCATACGCGGCGACACGATCCTGCCGAATCGATCTATTCTGTCTGCGCTGTGCTCTTCCGATGGATTCTCGCGGAGGTTTCCGACATGGCCCGTCGACGCAGGGGAATCGACCCGTGGTTACCTTGGATCCTCATCGCCTGTTCGGCCCCGACCGGTCGCGCACACGAGGGGCCCGATCCAATCTCCCATTGGTTCTTCGCTAAGTCGACCGTCAGAAATGGGGAAGTTGAAGCACGGCTCGGTCCGAACGCCAAGGTGATGGGCGACCCCAAGCTGGTTGAGGATCGCCTCGGCTCGGCGCTGCGCTTCGATGGCGTACAGGACCGCTTGCTGATCGCCCCGACGTACGCTGATGCCCGCGACTACCTGCCGGCAAGATTCATCACTGTCGCCGCGTGGGTCGTGGTCGAAGCCGGCAAGCCGCAGGGCGCGATTGTCAGTACGTTCGAAAAAGACGGCCCGGCCGAGCGCGGCTGGCTGCTCGGATACGACGACAAGGTATTTCGCTTCGCCGTCTCGACGGTCGACGCCAGCGACGGCGACGGCCGCGCCGCCATCCTGAAGGGAAAGACCGAATTTGAGCCCGGTAAGTACTACCACGTTGTTGGAGTCTACGACGGCGCTGAGATGCGGCTTTACGTCAACGGCCAATTGGAGGCCGCGAGCGACGAGCAGCATGGGCCCATTTATCCTTCCCGCTACGCAGGTTACGTAATTGGCGCCTTCGCGGACCATGACGATTTATCCTGCCATCAAGGCTTGATCCGCGACGTAGCTGTCTACGACCTGGCCGCCACGGAAAAATGGGTCAAGCACGACTTCGACCATGGCAGCGACCTGCTCGAACTCGATAAGGTCGACGTCGCCGATGAATTGACCTTCGTCGTCCCGCCATACTTGCAGTTTGTGACGACCGACGGCATCACCGTCATGTGCGAGACCTCGCGACCTGCCAAGGTCACCGTGCGGTATGGCGCCTTCGGGGAGGAGCCGGTCGCATTGGCGGCGGAGAAGGACGATCAAATCCACGAAATTCGGCTCAAGGATCTTAAAGCCCAAACTCCGCACCACTACCAGGTGGAAGCGACCGACGACCGCGGCCGCACGAGTCGCAGTCCGCTGCTCACCTTGCAGACGGCCAATCATGCCGATACGCCCTTCGCCTTCGGCATTCTCTCCGACACGCAGGAGAATCCGCACGTCTGCAAGGTCCTCAGCGACATGCTGTGGATGCAGCGTCCCAACTTCGTGATCATCCCGGGCGATCTGGTAGATAGTGGACCGAACAAGCGGCAATGGGTCGAAGAGTTCTTTCCCGGCATGCAGCCGCTCGCCTCGCGGGTGGCCTTCTTTCCGGTGCTCGGCAATCACGAGCAGAACACGGCCCATTACTACAACTACATGTCGCTGCCCGAGCCGGAGTATTACTACGCGTTCCGCTACGGCAACGCCCAGTTTTTCATGCTCGACTCGAACAAGCGAGTCGATCCCGACAGCGAACAGTACAAATGGCTGGAGAGCCAGTTGACCGAGTCGACCGCGACATGGAAGTTCGTCTCCTACCATCATCCGGCCTACTCATCCGACGAGGACGACTATGGCGACATGTGGAAAGGAGAGTCGTCGACGCACGGCGACCTGCGCCTTCGTCCCCTGGTTACGCTCTACGATCGCTATGGGGTGGACATCGTTTGGAACGGTCATATCCATTCGTATGAGCGAACCTGGCCCCTCAAGGCCGACAAGCCGGCGGAAGCGGGCGGTACGATCTATATGGTTACCGGCGGCGCCGGCGGGCGATTGGAAACTGCCGGTCCCGTCAAGCCATGGTTTCAGAACAACGTTAAGCACGGCCATCACTACTGTCTGGTCAGCGTAAATGGCCGACGCCTCGAATTTAAGGCGTTCGATCTGGAGGGGCGCGCCTTCGATTTCATGACGATCGACAAGCAGTCGCCCAGTGAGCCTCTGGATCGACGGCAGGCGGCAAGCGAACAGCCGTAGCGGCGCCGTAGTTGCGCGCCGTAAGCGCCGGCGGCGGTTCTCGCGCTTCGAGGCGGCTGTTGCCGGCCGCTCGCCACGGCATCGGCGCACTTCCGGAGGGGGCAGGGCAAATTGCGCGATCAACGCGCCCCGCCGTCGGCCGGCCGTCCGGTCGACTTGCGCACGATCAATTCCGCCCCCAGTCGAATGGTCGTCGGCGGGCTGTCAGCCATGTCGCCGTCGAGGCGGTCCAAGATAAGCTGCGCAGCCCGACGCCCATACTCTCGGGGGCGCTGCCGCATGGTCGTCAGCGGCGGCCGCATCGTGGCCGCGAAGTCGAGATCGGCAAACCCGGCGATCGACACGTCTTGCGGTATGCGCAACCCAAGTTCAGCGGCGGCATCGTACAGAAAGCGGGCCTCGTGGTCCGTAACGGCGAAGACCGCCGTGGGCCTCGGCGACTGGGTTAGAATCTCGCGGGCCACTTCGGGCCCGTCGGTGCCCCACGGATTAAGTCGCCAGCTTTTGACTTCGCCGCCGAGATCCTCGACTGCCTGGACGAAACATTCGCGACGGCGAACGCTCCAGGCCTGCCACGCCGCTTCCCGGGCCGAAAGGCAGGCCATCCGCTCGTGCCCCAGGTTAATCAGATGTTCGGCGACGGCCCGCGCGCTGGCCTCCTCGTCGGTTTCAATCGAATCGGCGATCTGGTCTTCAGAATATTCGTGATCGATGACCACCACCGGGACGCGGCGCTCCAATAGTTCCCGAAAGTGATCGTAATAGGCGACGGCGAACGAGGGCCACAGGATCAACCCGTCGACGCGGCGATCGAGCAGCCGGCTAATCTGCTTGAAGCCCTCGTCTTCGTCTTTCTCGAAGTGGGGCATCTCCTGGCAGTCGCCGACCCACACCGTAATGGGCAGGTAGTCGGCCTGGGCAAGCACCAGGTGGATCCCGGCCAGCACGTCGACCCAAAACGAGTCGAACGGCGGACTCATCACGCCCACCGTCCGAGTTCGCCCGGTTTGCATGCCGTTGACCAGCAAGTTCCGCCGCCAACCAAGCTCGCGCGCCGCTTCCAAGACCCGCTCGCAAGTCTCCGTCCCAAATCGCTCGCGCTCGCCGCGCAGAATTCGCGAGGCGGCGCTCAGCGACACGTTGGCCTTTGCCGCGACGTCTTTGAGCCGCGGGACTTGAGCACTAGCCATGGCGGTGAGGCCCTGGGGTTGAGATGGCGCCAGCTTACTGTAGTATCTCGGCACTCCAGCCTACCAGCAATTGAGGGCACTCGCCGCAGCACTGGCGAAGACTCCTGTTAAACTACTTGAACAGACGCGGCTTCCCAAATAAACTACACCACGCCAGCACCTACGGCCGCCAGCGGCGGGCCGGCCGGTCGCCCACTGCGGCCGCCGTCGGCCGACATGGGCTCCTTTAGCCTTCGACCATGCGAAAGAGACCACCGGATGAGCAGCAAGCTTAACACGCTCGACAGCGGCAATGCCGTCGTCGGCGGACTGAATCGCGGTTCCGGGCGCGGGCGGGCCTCGTCGACGGCGCCCATGCCGTGGCAGGAACGACCCGCAGGCGTACGCGACGTGGTGTGGCGCCACACGGGCAATCCCGTGATTGGCCGTCGTCCGCTACCGGACGTCCTGGGCATTTACAACAGCGCCGTTATTCCGTTCGGCGACGGGTTCGCCGCGGTGTTTCGATTGGAGGACCGTACGCGCTTCCCCCGGCTCCATATGGGCTGGAGCGATGACGGGCTGCACTGGCATATCGAGCCAAAGCCGATAGTGTTCGCCAATCGCTCCGACGAACTGATCGGCGCCAGCGACTACGCCTACGATCCGCGCGTGGTCAAGATCGACGATGTCTACTACATCACCTGGTGCGGCGGCCACAACGGTCCGACGATCAGTATCGCCAGCACTGCGGACTTTCAGCAGTTCACGCGCCTCGAAAGCGCCTTCTTGCCCCACAATCGCAACGGCGTCTTATTCCCGCGCCGGATTGGCGGCAAGTTCTACATGCTGAGTCGTCCCAGCGATAACGGCCACACCCCCTTTGGCGACATCTACGTCAGCCAGAGCCCGGATATGATCCATTGGGGCATGCATCGCAAGGTGATGGGCCGCGGCGGCGACGAGCACGGGCTCTGGTGGCAGCGGACGAAGATCGGCGCCGGACCAATCCCGATCGAAACCGCCGATGGCTGGCTGTTGATCTACCACGGCGTTTTGGACACGTGCAACGGTTTCGTCTACCATATGGGCGCTGCCCTGCTCGACCGCGACGAGCCCTGGCGCGTCGCCTATCGCTGCAAGAACATCCTTCTGGCGCCGGAGGCCGATTATGAAGTGTTCGGCCACGTGCCGAACGTAGTATTCCCCGTCGCCGCACTGTGCGAGCCCGAAACCGATCGCTTGGCAATTTACTATGGCGCGGCCGATACGGTTACCTGCTTATGCTACGCCAGGCTCAGCGAGTTGACCGCCTATATCAAAGAGAACTCGCTCCTCTTTTAGCGCGGACGGTGTCCCGCTGTAGCATCGTCCAGTCGCCGACGATCGCCCTTATCATGCATCTTGCAAGCGTGCAGCCCAGCCGTTAAAGCCAACGCCAACGCCAACGGCTGACGAAGACCACCACTCGCCGTTCCCCTCCGAGGGCCGGACTACCGCCAGCCATGCAACTGCCGGCATCCCAGGCCGCCGCATCTGCCGTCGACGTCGCTGCGTCGTTTGACGTCGTCGACGGAATGATCATTGCCGCCTATGCGCTCATCGTGCTCGTCTCGGGGCTGTGGCTCAGCCGCCGCGCGAGCAAGAACCTCGAGAGCTATTTTCTCGGCGGTCGCGCGTTGCCTTGGTACATGCTGGGCGTGTCGAACGCCTCGGGCATGTTCGACATCAGCGGGACGATGCTGATGGTTTATTGGCTCTTCGTCTACGGGCTGAAGAGCATTTGGATCCCCTGGTTGTGGCCGGTGTTCAATCAGGTCTTCCTGATGGCGTACCTGTCGGTCTGGATGCGGCGTTCAGGCGTCATGACCGGCGCCGAATGGATACGATTCCGCTTTGGCGACAGCCGGGGCGCTCAACTTGCCCACGTGATCGTCGTCGTGTTCGCGATCGTGAACGTCATCGGGTTTCTCGCCTACGGCTTTATCGGCATCGGCAAGTTCGCAGCGACGTTTCTCCCTTGGCAGCTTTCAGCCGATCCCCTCTGGAACGTCAATCTGTACGGCCTGTTGATTACCGCTCTCACCACCCTCTATGTCGTGAAGGGAGGCATGTTCAGCGTCGTCTTCACCGAGGTGTTTCAGTTCATCGTCATGACGATCGGCTGCCTGTGGGTCGGCGCCATTGCCATGCAGCGCGTTTCGCCGGAAATGCTCCATGCCGTCCTCCCGGCAGGATGGGACGACCCCTGGCCTGCCTGGCGGCTCAATATCGACTGGTCCGAAGCCATGCCCGCGGCCAACGAGAAGATCGCCAACGACGGGTGGCAGCTCTTCGGCGCCCTGTGGGGATTGATGTTCGCCAAGGGAATCCTGCAGTCGATGGCCGGGCCGGCGCCCAACTACGACATGCAGCGGATCCTCTCGGCGCGAACGCCGCGCGAAGCCGCGCTGATGAGCTGGTTCGTCAACGTGGTCCTCCTGGTGCCCCGCTACATGTTGATTACCGGCCTGACCGTCTTGGCCCTGGCATTCTTCACCGACGATCTCAGTGCGATGGGCGATCAGGTGGATTTCGAGCTGATCCTGCCGCTGGCGATGAAGAACTTCGTGCCGACCGGGCTGTTCGGCGTGCTAATCGCCGCTCTGCTCGCGGCGTTCATGTCCACCTACGCGGCGACCGTGAACGCCGCCCCGGCTTATCTGGTCAACGACATTTACAAGCGTTACGTCAATCCTCATGCGTCGCAGCAGACCTACGTATGGATGAGCTACGTCGCTTCCCTGGCAGTCGTCGTGGTCGGAACCGCCTTCGGTTTCATGACCGACGCCCTCAATGACGTCGTAAAGTGGATCGCCTTCGCCCTGGGCGGCGGCTATACCGCCGCAAACGTCCTGAAGTGGCATTGGTGGCGGTTTAATAGCTACGGCTATTTCTGGGGTATGCTGTCAGGCATGGGCGCGGCCGGGGCTGTGCCGCTGCTGTTGCCCGATCAGGCGACCATCTGGGGGCTTCCGACCGAGGTCGTCAGCTTTCCCGCTATACTTGCCGTAGCGCTAGTAGGGTGCGTCGTCGGGAGTTTCGCCTCGCCGCCGGACGACGCAGAGACGTTGAAGAATTTTTACCGAAAGGTCCGCCCCTGGGGCCTCTGGGGCCCCGTGCACGCCATGGTTCAATTGGAAACGCCCCACATACAGGCCAATCGCGACTGTCCCCGGGACATGCTCAACATCGCCGTCGGCATTTGCTGGCAGACGGCCCTGACGGCGGTTGGCATTTACCTCGTGCTCGAGCGGTGGACGGCCCTCGCAATAGCCGCCGCGGTCATCGCTGCTGCTTCGCTCTTCCTGAAGTTCAATTGGTACGACAAGCTGCGCGATTACCCGGAAGATCTCGCCGCAGGCGACGTTGAACAAGCGATGGCCGGCCGATGAACGTTCGCTTGTTTACCGCCGTCGGCATGGCGATTGTCATGATTCTCGGCGGCCGCGCGAATGCCGACGGTCCGCTGGCGCAGTTCGTCGTTCGTCGCGGCGATCAGCTATTCGAGGGCGACAAGCCGTTCCGGTTCATCTCGGTCAACATCCCCAATCTCCAGGTTGTTGAAGACGACTTTAACCCTAGCGCCGCGAGCCCTTGGGCATGGCCCGCCGAATTCGAATTGACCGACGCCCTGGAGGCAGTCCGGCACATGGGTGGCGCCGTGGCGCGGACGTATGTCCTGGGCGTCCGCCGCCAGAATTCTGACATGGGCGATTTTGTCTATGTCCGCGGGCCCGGCCAGTTCAATGAAGAGGCCTTCCGGACGCTCGATCTGGCGATCGAGATCGCGGGACAAAAGGGGGTGCGGCTCATCATTCCGCTGGTTGACAATTGGCAGTGGCACGGCGGCCGCGCCGAGTACGCGGCCTTCCGTGGCAAGCAGGCGAAAGATTTTTGGAGCGACGAGCAGCTTATCGCCGACTTTGAAGCGACAGTGCGTCACGTGCTGACGCGAGTGAACTCCCGCACCGGCGTGCCGTACCGCGACGACCCGGCCATTTTAGGTTGGGAAACCGGCAACGAACTCGACTGCCCGCCGTCGTGGACGGCGCGTATTGCCGCGCTTATGAAGCAGCTTGATCCCAATCATTTGGTCATCGACGGAAATTCCCTGCACGGAGTTCCCCTGACCTCATTGGACGATCCTCATGTCGACGTAATTACCACCCATCATTACCCGGATCGAGGAGTGAGCCATTTTGTTCCGCCAATTCTGCAGGCGCGAGCCCAAACTCGCGGCAAAAAGCCCTATGTCGTAGGCGAATTCGGCTTCGCCGCGGCCGACGAGATCGAGCGAGTCTACGACGCCGTCATCGACCAAGGCATCAGCGGGGCGCTGATCTGGAGCCTGCGATATCGTCGCCAAATGGGGGGCTTCTATTGGCACTCAGAACCGGCGGGCGGACGGCTGTACAAGGCCTATCACTGGCCGGGGTTTGCTTCGGGCGAGGCCTACCAGGAGCGTCGGGTCATGCAGCTTACGCGGACCAAGGCCTTTGCCATCCGCGGCCTTGCAGAGCCAGTTCCAGCGCCCGCGGCTGCCCCGATCCTGCTCGCCATTGACGATCCCGCGGCCATTTCATGGCAGGGGAGCGTCGGCGCTGAGGACTACGTCGTCGAAAGATCGCTAACGGCCAGCGGACCGTGGCGCGTCGTCGCCCGCGGGGTCGATGAAGCCGCCCTGCAGTATAGACCGTTATTCAGCGACGAAACGGCGACGCCTGAGAAGTCGTATTACTACCGGATCATTGCACGAAATGGCGCAGGGGCCTCGCCGCCTTCGAATGTGGTGGGGCCCGTCGTCGCGGCATACTACGCCCTGGTTGACGAGTGCCGCGACCTCGCTCGACTTGCCGCCCACTCAGGAAACGTGCAATTCGTCAGCGAGGATGCCCGCCAGCGGCGCGAAGATGCCGGCCGGTTGGCCCTGCCCGCGGGCGGTTCAGTGACCTACAAGCTGCCGGAGCAGATCCGCCAGTGGGCGGCGACCGTCTACCGGCCCGACGATTCCCTGAAGATCGAGGCCGAAGCGTCCGCCGACGGCGAGTCGTTTCAACCTATTGCCTATCGGCAATCGTCGAGTGAGACGACATCGGGCGATTACGGTTACCTGCAACAGCTCGCGCTGCGCAGCCTCGAAATCCCTGCCGGCAGTCAATTCCTGCGGCTAAAGGTGGTTGGCCGAGACAGTCAGCCGGCCCGCGGTGCAGTTGAGCTTTCGTGGATTAAGATCCTCTACTTGGAATGACCGAACTACGTCGCTTGCCCCGGACCGACTGCGCCGTCCCAGGCCTTCCGTAGTAGCATTCCTGTGAAGATCCAGTCAGTCACGGCTCGGCATCGGTACCCGAAATGCGGCGGCGTGATGACTGCTGCAAATTCAATTTCGCAAAGCGTTGCTCAAGTACTTTAATACAGCCCGTTACGAACCATCGACATCAGTCGCGGCGCATCCCCAGGCTGAAGCGCTGGTTTCCAGTGGTTCTGGCGATCCCCTTACGCAAACGTCGGCGGCGACGCCGCTTCGTTAACGCATCCCTGTCCAAACCTCAAGACGGAGCACGTCGACGCCCCCCATCCGGCGCATTTCCCATCGCTCTGACCACGCGGCATGGCGCCCGATGCCTGCGCGGGCCGCTACCCTATGCCTGCCGAGGCACATTGGCGGCGCCAGCGCGAAAGGCGATTCGCTCATTAGCCGATTGCCGATTTCGGGCGGCTTGTGGGGCGCCGTAAGTTAGGTCTACAATGTCGATTCCGCCTGCCGCGGCCCCCGCGTAGCAGCCCCCGCCTTGGCCGCGCTCGATTCTCCCGATCAGTTTCATGCCGTCGTTCCATCCATTGTTCGTCTATGCCGTCCTGCTGGTCGGCTTCGTAGTGACGACCCTGGTCCTCACGCACATAATCGGTCCCCGCAAGCGGACCGCCGTCAAGGAAATGCCCTACGAATCGGGCATGGATCCGGTCGGCAGCGCCCGCCAGCCCTTTAACGTCCGGTTCTGCCTGGTAGCCATCTTGTACCTGGTGTTCGACGTAGAGCTGTTGTTCCTGTACCCGTGGGCGGTTAGCGCCTTCGAGGACGGCGGCGCCTCCGGGGCGGGCATCCCTACAGAGCTCCGCGGCGCCGTGTTCGGCGTAATGCTTGCATTCGTTGCCACGCTGGTCGTCGCCTATGTCTACGCCTGGCGAAAGGGGGTCTTCAAGTGGCGGTAGGGCTCCCCGAAAACGTGTTCCTCACCCGGCTGGACGCCGCTGCCAACTGGGCCCGCAAGAACAGCCTCTGGCCCATGCCGTTTGCCACGGCCTGTTGCGGCATCGAGTTGATGGCGACCGCCTCCTCCCGGCACGACATTGCACGTTTCGGCGCCGAGGTGATGCGGTTCAGCCCCCGGCAGTGCGACCTGCTGATCGTCGCCGGGCGGGTAGTAATGAAAATGCTGCCGGTGCTTCAACGGATCTGGCTGCAAATGCCGGAGCCGAAGTGGTGCATTTCAATGGGCGCCTGCGCGTGTACCGGCGGGGTATTCGAGACCTACGCCGTAGTCCAGGGGGTCGACCGCTTCATCCCCGTGGATATGTACGTCCCGGGATGCCCGCCGCGACCCGAGCAACTTATTGCCGCCGTTATCGACATGCAGGAGAAGATCGAAAGGACCGGCACGCTCAGCGGGCGTGAATTTGGAGGACGCACCGCGCCCGCCGGTCCCCCGCCGTTTGACATCGACGAATTGCGCCGTCGCCGCGAAGCCGTGCCGGTGGACGGGCTGGAGATTTATGATCCGCCGCGAATCGACTAAGCGCACATCGGCGCCGTTGTCAACGTGGCGACCATGAATCGTCCCCCCCAGCAGCGGCACTTGCCCTCGGCAGGCGTTGAGCTGCGCCGGCAACACACGAAACCACCGACTATGTTAGCGATCGGCGAAGTCCAATCTGAATTCGGGCCGGAGGTCGCTGAATCGACGTTTCGGGACAATCGCCGCCTCTATGTTCCAGCAGACAAGGCATATGCCCTGCTTGCCTGGCTCAAGCAAGCCCGCGGCTTCGATATGCTGGTCGACGTCACGGCGGTCGACTATCTGGATTATCCCGACGCGTCAGATCGTTTCCACGTCGTGTACCTGCTGCTGAATATGGCGACTAAAGAGCGGCTGGTTGTCAAAACCGCCCTGAATCCGCCCGACCCCGAATTGCCCACCGTCGTCCCCTTGTGGAAAGGCGCCGACTGGATGGAGCGCGAGGTATTTGACATGTTCGGCATTCGGTTTGCCGGCCATCCGGACCATCGCCGTATCCTGATGCCGGACGAGTTTACGGCCTTTCCGCTGCGAAAGGATTACCCCTGCAAGGGGCTCGGCGAGCGGCACAATTTTCCGGTGATTACTCGTTCCGAATCTTAGATCAGCCCCTATCCGGGGCTGCATCGCCACATTCATCAGCAACAGCAGAATTACGCCAAACGCCGCCCGGCGATAACCGCCTGAGCGCCAATAAATGCCCCTCGAGCTAGCCGAAACATCCGATCCCGGCGCCGCCGATCAGGAATACCTGTGGACGCTGAACTTCGGTCCGCAGCATCCGGCCACGCACACCACGCTGCGCCTGGTGCTGACGCTCGACGGCGAAAACGTCGTCGATGCGGCGCCGCACATCGGTTATCTCCACAGCGGTTTCGAGAAGTTAGGCGAGTATCTCGATTTCAATCAGTACGTGACGATCGTCGATCGGATGAATTACATCTCGCCGATCGCCAACGAATTGTCGTGGCATCACACGGTCGAAAAGCTGCTGGGCATCGAAATTACGCCCCGGTGTAAATACGTCCGCACGATTCTCGGCGAATTGATGCGGATTCACGATCATCTGCTGAACGTCGGCGCTGTCGCGCTGGACCTCGGTGCGTTTACCGCGTTCCTGTACGCCTTTACGCAGCGAGAGCGGATCTACGACATCGCCGAATACGCCTCGGGTCAGCGGTTCCACTCGAGTTACACCCGCGTCGGCGGCGTATTGTTCGACGTGAACAACGACTGGGCGGAAAAAGTCCGCCAGTTCGTCGAAGGCTTCAAGCCCGTGCATGCCGAGCTGCATCGCCTGCTCACGCGGAATCGAATCTTCATCGATCGCACCAAGGGCATCGGCGTGCTTACGGCCGAGGACGCGATCAACATGAGCGTCACCGGGCCGCTGGCGCGGGCCAGCGGGGTGGTTCGCGACCTCCGTAAGGACGAGCCGTACCTGGCGTATCCGGACCTCGACTTCAAGATCGTCTGCGCCCGCGGCGGCGACTGCTACTCCCGCTACGTCGTCCGCATGCAGGAGATGCAGGAAAGCCTGAAGATCATCGAGCAGGCCGTGGAGAATATCCCCGCCGGGCCGATCAACGTCGACGCCGTGACCGACATTACCTTGCCGGCCAAGCCCGCTGTGTATCGCAGCATCGAGGGATTAATCCAACACTTTGAAGTGCTTATGCCCAACCGCGGCTATCCCGTGCCGCTGGACGAGGGGTACGGCGCCACGGAATCCCCCAACGGCGAGCTCGGCTTTTACATCGTCGGCGACGGCACGACGCGGGCCTATCGCGCCCGGACGCGGCCGCCGTCGTTCATTCACTTTGCGATTTTTCCGCATTTGATACGCGGACACACGCTTAGCGACGTGGTCGCCGTGCTGGGCAGCCTGAACATCATCGCGGCGGAGCTCGATCGCTGAAGTAGTAGGACGGCCGCCCTGGGTGGGACTACGGATTACAGAACAAGGAAAAAACGAAGAAACGCCAATCGCCGCTGATCTGTGCAAGCCACCTGTTGCCGATCCTTAGCGACGCCAAGCGTTCCAATTGCCTGTTGCGACAGATGGTCTTAACTGAACAGATACGCCAGCGGATTCGGGCGGAGTTTCCCAAGTACCCGGACAAGCGCGCGGTCGTTTTGCCGGCGCTGCACATCGTGCATGACGAACTTCGCTCTGTATCCTCCGCGGCCCTTGAGGAAATTGCCGAGCTGCTTGAGATCCACCCCGCCGAGATTCACGATGCGATGTCGTTCTACCAGTTCTTCCGCGAGGAGGACCGGCCGCTCGGCAAGCGTCGCGTGTGGGTATGTCGCAGCATCTCGTGCGCCTTGCGCGGCGGCGAGGAGCTGCTCGAGTCGCTCAGCCGCAAGTGGCATGTCGGTCCCGGCGGCACTACCGCCGATGGCAGCGTGTCGCTCGAGTACGCCGAGTGTCTCGGGGCCTGCGAAGGCGCGCCCTGCATATTGGTGAATGATGAATGCCATACGAACGTAACTGCGGAGGAGGTGGAGCGGATCGTCGAGCAGTGAGCCCTTCGGCCTCCGATTCAAGCGGCGCGTTGAGCCGCGGCCAGCGCCCGCTGACCCCTGACGCCTCGTTCCTGCCCCGTGCACCTAATGCCTGCTTTCGAACCAGTCCTGCTGGCCCGCATCAATAAGCCGAACAGCGCCTCGCTCGAAACCTATCGGGCCGACGGCGGTTATGCTGCGCTGCAAAAAGCGCTAACCATGGCGCCGGCCGACATCGTCGCCATGGTGAAAGACGCCGTCCTTCGCGGCCGCGGGGGCGCGGGTTTTCCAGCGGGGCTAAAATGGACCTTTCTGCCGAAGGACCATCCCGGCCCCATTTATCTGTGCGTCAACGCCGACGAGAGCGAGCCCGGCACCTTCAACAACCGCATCCTGATGGAACAGGATCCCCATCAGCTTATCGAGGGGATCGCCGTCGCCTGCCATGCCATTCGCTCGAACACCGCCTATCTATACATCCGCTACGAGTATGGCCGCAGTTATCGGGTCCTCGATGCGGCGATCAAGGAGTGCTACGCCGCGGGGCTTTTGGGCAAGAACATCCAAGGTTCGGGCTTCGACCTCGACGTTCACCTGCATCGCGGCGCGGCCGCCTACATCTGCGGCGAAGAAACGGGCCTAATCGAAAGCCTGGAGGGCAAGCGGGCATGGCCCCGGATCAAGCCCCCCTTCCCCGCGATTGAAGGGCTCTTCCGCAAGCCCACGATCGTCAACAACGTCGAGACGCTATGCTGCGTGCCGCACATCCTCAATCGGGGCGTCGAGTGGTTTAAATCCCTGGGCGTGCCGCCCGATCCGAGCAACCCCCGCGACCTCGGCAGCTTCGGTCCGAAGCTGTACTGCATCAGCGGCCACGTGAACAAGCCGGGCTGCGTCGAGCTGCCGCTGGGCGTCACCGCGCGCGAGCTGATCGAGGAACACGCCGGCGGCGTTTGGAAAGGCCGACAGGCCAAGGCCGTCGTTCCCGGCGGCATCAGCATGGGCTTTCTGTCCGCCGACGAACTGGACACGCCGCTGGATTTCAACGGCCCCATCAAAGCCGGCTGCCTGGGCCTCGGCACGGCCGCCGTCATCGTCGTCGACGACCAGACCAGCATGGTCGACGTCCTCTACAACTGCTGTCGCTTCATGTCCCATGAATCGTGCGGCCAGTGCACGCCCTGCCGCGAAGGAACGAAGTGGATGACGCGCATCCTGGAGCGGATTCGCGTCGGCCATGGCAAACTCGAAGATCTCGACACGCTGGTCGAGGTCGCCGGGTCAATGGGCATCATTCCCGGCACGACGATTTGCGGGCTTGCCGACGGCGCCGCCTGGCCGGTGAAGAATGCCATCAAGAAATTCCGTTCAGAGTTTGAGGAATATATCAATAGCGGCCGGCGCACAATGACGCCTGCTCAGGAGTTAATGGCGGGCGCCCACTGAACACGCGTCTGCACGCCGCCCGGAATCTGCGTTGGCCCTGGTCGTGGAAGCGACCCGTCCAATTTCAGCGGCCAGCGGTAATCGGGCGCATCCCCTCAAGAACCATATGCCAACGGCAATCATCAATAACCAACAGATCGAGCTGAAAGAGGGCGAGCGGCTCAACTGCATTCAGGCCGCGCAGCGCATCGGCTTCGAAATTCCCCATTACTGCTGGCATCCGGCGTTGTCGGTCGTGGCTAGCTGCCGCATGTGCCTGGTGGAAGTCGGCGAGAAAAAGCCCGACGGCTCCGTCGTCATGCAGCCTAAGCTGGTCCCCGGTTGCCAAACGCCCGTGAAGGACGGCACGGTTGTCGTCGCCGACAGCCCGAAAGTGAAGGCGGCGCAGCAGGCGACCCTCGAATACCTGCTGCTTAACCATCCGCTCGACTGCCCCACCTGCGACCAGGCGGGTGAATGCGGCCTGCAGGACTATAGCTACAAATACGGTCGCGGCTACAGCCGCCTGCAAGAGCCGAAGAACATCAAGCCCGACAAGGACTACATCGGCGACCACATTACCTTGTTTACTGATCGGTGCATCATGTGCACCCGCTGCGTGCGTTTTACGCGGGAGTATAGCGGCACCAGCGAGCTGCAGGTCGTCGCCCGCGGCTCGGACGAAGAGATCGACGTCTTTCCCGGCCGGCCGTGCAACAACGAGCTCGCCGGCAATGTGGTCGATCTGTGCCCCGTCGGCGCCCTCTGCAGCAAGGACTTCCTCTACCAGCAGCGGGTCTGGTGGCTCAAAGAGACCAGCAGCGTGTGCCCCAACTGCAGCACCGGGTGCAGCATCCAGGTCGATCAGAACGACGACTGCGTCTACCGCCTGACGCCGCGGACCAATCCGCTGTCGCAGGGGCACTTCATGTGCGACCAGGGGCGGTTCGGCTGGAAATACATCCATGCGGAGAATCGGCTCACGTTCCCGATCCGCCGCAAGAACGGTCAAATACGCACCCGCGACTGGGACGATATCATTCCCTCGCTCCAGAAGGCCCTGACCAAGGCCGCCGCCCGGGCGCCCGAAAAGTGCGCCGCGATCTTCTCCCCTTGGATGGCCTGCGAGGAAGCCTTCATTCTGGCTAGCTATTTGCGAAGCCTCTCGCCGAAGTTCCGGCTGGCGCTCGGCCCGGTCCGCGTCGCCGGCGAGGACGATACCTATCCCAAGGACTTTTACGGCCGCCCGTTGGAGCCGGTGCGATTTACCATTCGCGCCGAGAAATGCCCCAACCGCCGCGGCGTGAGCATGGTGCTGGAGCATTTCGGCAGCGTGGCGACGATGGGGGACGTCGTCGCCCAGGCGTCCGAACTGGAGGCCCTCTACGCCGTCGGCGGCGATCCATGGGGCTGGCTCGAACCCGTGCAAGCCGAAGCGCTCAGCCGCGCCGCGCTGACCGTAGTGCAAGACATTTTCCCGTCGGCGCTCAGCGAACAAGCCGATTACGTCCTCTCGGGCGGATCGTTCGCCGAGCGCGATGGCAGCTTTGTTAACTATAAGGGCTTGGCGCAGGAGATACGCCGAGCGATTCGAGCGCCCGACGGCGCTCGGCCCGACGGGCGCATCTTGTGGGAATTGTCCGGTCGCCGCGGGTTATTTAGCGCGGCGGCAATTCGCCGGGAAATGGCCGAAGCGATTCCTGCGTTCGCCGCGTTCGCCGCCGGGTCGCTCGGCGAGTCGGGCGTCATACTGAACGAACACGGAGCGCCCCAGGCGAAGGTTGTCGCCGCTGTCGAGAAATAATCCCCGCCGTCCCGGAAAGCGCGCAGCAGCATTACCGGCTTTCCCCTGCCAGACCAGACGCCAGAACCCGGAAAACAGCGCCCGCCCGACGCCACTGCTGACGCGGCGCGGCTAATTGACGATGGCCGATTTAATCACCACCCTCCTGACAATCGCCGTTGCCGTGGGAGCGATCCTCACGACGGTCGCCTACCTGATCCTGCTGGAGCGCAAACTATCCGCCTGGATGCAGGATCGCCGCGGCCCCAATCGCGTCGGCCCCTTCGGCGTATTCCAACCCCTGGCCGACGGGCTGAAGTTCTTGATCAAGGAGGACGTCATTCCGGCCCGTGCCGACAAGGTGATGTTCCTGGCGGCCCCCTGCATCGGCCTGCTGACCACGCTGCTGGCCTTCGCGGTGGTCCCGTTCGGTCCGGTGAACGACCAGCCGGCGTATTTGCGATTTATCATCGCCCCGCATGTCGATATCGGCATCGTCTTTATCTTTGCGGTGACCAGCCTGGCGGTGTACGGCGTCATTCTGGGGGGCTGGGCGTCCAATAACAAATACAGCGCCTTAGGCTCGCTTCGAGCCAGCGCGCAGGTCATTAGCTACGAAATTCCGCTGGGCATGTCAGTGCTCGGCGTGGCGCTGTTGGGCGGCACGTTGAATCTCGAAAACGTGGTTGCCGCGCAAGCCCAAGGCGGCTTCTGGCAGTGGTATATCTGGACCCAGCCCCTGGCGGCCCTGATCTTCTTTACCAGTGCGCTGGCTGAAGCCAACCGTTTGCCGTTCGACCTCTCCGAATGCGAGCAGGAACTTGTGGGCGGCTACCACACCGAGTACAGCGCCATGAAGTTCGCGCTGTTCTTCCTCGGCGAATACACGCATGTCATCACGATGAGTTTCCTGACGGTCATCTTGTTCTTCGGCGGCTGGCATTTTCCCTGGATCGCCACGCCTGGGTCCGCCTACGTCGGGGCCTGGCTCGTCAAGGTGCTGGTACTGTTGTCCAAAGTATTCAGCGTCATCGTGTTCATCATGTTGATTCGGTGGACGATTCCGCGATTCCGGTTCGATCAGCTTATGAACCTGTCCTGGAAAGCGCTAATTCCCCTCTCGCTGGCGAACATGATCGCCGTCATGACGGTACGCCAATTCGGATGGAACCGCTGGTGGCTGCTGCCGATTTCAATTGGCCTGTTTTGCTTCGTCGGAATCATCGGCGTCAGCGCCAAACGGGCCGAAATCCGCCATCGGCACGGCGCCTCGCAGGGGGCGGGCCTTCATCCATTGGGAGGAGCGGGGATTTAGAAGACGTGCCGTTGCACCCCCGGTGGCCGGGGCCATAGGCGATCCCAGTGGCTGGCGCCATGCGCCCTCGGGATTCAAAAATCAGCCGAGTTGTCCCGCGCCGCTTCCGCTGCGAACCGCCAATATCTAGACTGCTGATTCCATGACTGCTGCTGCCGATAATCAGGACGTCATCTGGGTCGAGGAGCCCGAAATTGGCTTTTGGGAGGCTACGTTCCTTCCGGCAATTGTCGAGGGTCTGAAGACCACGATCCGCCACGTCACCAATTACCAGCCGGTGACGCAGCAGTATCCTGAGGAAAAGCCCATTTTGCCGCTCCACTACCGCGGCGTACATCGGCTCAATCGGGACGAACAGGGCCGCGTCAAGTGCGTGGCGTGCATGCTCTGCGCCACCGCCTGTCCGGCGAACTGCATCGACATCCTGGCCGCGGCGGCCCCCCCGCAGTGGCCCGATCGCGACAAATACCCCGCGTCTTTCGTGCTGGACGAGCTTCGCTGTATCTACTGCGGCATGTGCGAGGAAGCCTGTCCCGTGGACGCGATCGAATTGACGCACATCTATGATCTGACGGGCACTTCGCGCAACGAACTCATGTACGACCGCGAAAAGCTGCTGGACGTGTTCGACCAGACGAAAGACGATCCGCGCGATCCGACTCGTACGCGTCGCGGCCGCCTGGGGCCGGCGGCTGAATTCGGCTCGCTGCCGACGGTCGCCCCCGCAACGCCGATCACGCCGGGCGACCGTTCGGCCCAGGCGCCTGCGCCAGGCGTCATCCACCCGCACAAGCCCTCCGATTGGTCGCGCAAGCCTTCATGACGCTCACCGCCGCACAAGGAACGATGCTTGCCAGCGTAGCGACTAGCGCCGTAGGCATGTGGCTAGCTCTGTCGCCGCGCGCGATGCGGCTGCGCATTATCGGCGCCGCCATCGCGTCGGCCGCGCTGGTGGTCGCGGTGACCGCGCTCGACGGCCCTCGCGGCGCCCTCGACGATCAGATCCTCTTTTGGCTATTCGCCGGTTCGGCGCTCGTTAGCAGCGTCTTCATGGTGACCAGCCGCGAGCCCGTGTATGCCGCCCTGTGGTTCGCCCTGGCGACCTTGGGCGCCTGCGGCTTGTTCATGCTCCTTTCGGCGCCCTTCCTGGCGGCCGCGACGGTCATTGTGTACGCTGGCGCCATCATCGTGACGTTCTTGTTTGTGATCATGCTCGCGCAGCAGACCGGTTATACCTTCTATGATCAACGGGCCCGTACCCCGGCGGCGGCGATCGTCGCCAGTTGGCTCCTGCTGGGCGCCCTGCTGTGGAGCTACCAGCAGTGGCAAAACGAGCCGGTCAACGTGGCTGCGGGGCCGGCTCTGACGGCCGATGCGAATCCCAACCCGTTCAGTCAGCCCGACAGCGAAGCAACGGCCCATAGCATGCGCGCGTTGGGACGCTCGCTATTCGGCGACTATCTATATGCCGTCGAAATCGCCGGTACGCTGCTGTTGGTCGCCGCCATTGGGGCGATCGCCATTGCTCCTCGGCGGGCCGAGGGGACGATATGATCGGCGACTCGGCAAGTTTTCTGGCAGTCGGCGCCGCGCTGTTCATTCTGGGCGGCATCGGCTTCGTCACGCGCCGTAATCTGATACTGATTTTCCTCTCGGCCGAACTTATGCTCCATGGCGTTTCGCTGACGCTGTTGACCTTTGGGCGCGTCCACCGGAATTTAGAGGGGCAGGCCTTCACCATCTTCATCCTGACGGTCGCCGCCTGTGAAGCCGCTCTGGGATTGTCGCTCATTCTGGCTTTATATCAGCACAGTAAGTCGCTCGACGTCGATTTGTGGAGCAAGCTGCGCGAGGCTGATTTGCCGGCGCCCTTGCTGGCGCTCGACGCCGGCGAGCCGCCGCTAGAAACAGCCCCCTCGCCGGCGCCCTTGCCGCGACTGGCGCCCGCCGGTCTGCCGCCGATCATCGACGACGACTTCCCAGCCGAGTTGGCTGCGACCGTAGACGCCCGCACGATTATTACGCCGTCGCCGCCCGATGACGGCGAGTATCGGTAGGTTGACGACGCCCGCTTCCATTTTTAACCGCTTACACGCCTGGCTGACCGACCTCGCCCCGCCGCTTGCCTGCATGCCGCTTGAATTCCAACAACTTGTGCTTTGGCTCATACCGGCAGCCCCGCTAGCGGCCGCGGTAGTGATCTCCCTGTTGGGGCCGAAGCTGCTTCGCGAGCGCAGCCATTGGCCCTGCTGGCTGGCGCTGGCGGTCTCGACGGCATGTGCGCTCGTCCTGTTGACCAACATCATGCCGCAGTCGTTCGAGGGAGGCGACTCGGCAACCGGCGTCGTAGCGGTCGGCTATCCGTGGATCTCGATCGGCGAGATGCAGGTCCGCATCGATCTGCGCGCCGACGCCATGTCCACGCTCATGCTGTCGATGGTCACCAGCGTGAGCTTGCTGGTCTCCGTCTTCTCGGCCGGCTACATGCACGGCGATCGCGGCTATGCCCGGTTCTTCGCGGCGTTTTCGCTGTTCGTCTTTTCGATGGCGATGCTGGTGCTGTCGGGCAACTACATGCAGTTGTTCATCTTTTGGGAACTGGTCGGTCTGTGCAGCTATCTGCTGATCGGCTTTTGGTTCCAGAAGCCCAGCGCCGCGGCCGCCGCGAAGAAGGCGTTCGTCGTCAACCGCATCGGCGATATGGGCCTTATCCTGGGCATCTTCCTCATTTGGACGACCTTCGGTTCGCTCGACTTCGCAAGCGTGCTGTTCAGCCCGGAGACGCTGTCGCAGGCGGCCACCGCCCATCCGGGGCGCATCACCACGATTTGCTTTCTGCTGTTGGCCGGCGCCATGGGCAAAAGCGCCCAGTTCCCGCTGCACGTGTGGCTGCCCGACGCCATGGAAGGCCCCACGCCCGTCAGCGCCCTGATTCATGCGGCGACGATGGTGACGGCGGGCGTCTATCTGGTCGCGCGCAGCACGCCGCTCTTTGCGCTGGCGCCGGACGCCCAACTATTCGTAACGGGCATCGGCGCCGCGACGGCGCTGCTGGCGGCGTTGATCGCGCTGACGCAGATGGATTTAAAGCGAGTGCTGGCCTATTCGACGGTTAGTCAACTCGGATTCATGTTTATGGCCCTCGGCGTCGGGGCGGCGGGGGCTGAACTGGCGACCGCTGGCGCCACGGCAGGCATGTTCCACCTGTTCACTCACGGCTTCTTCAAGGCGCTGCTGTTCTTGGCCGCCGGCAGCGTCATGCACGCGATGGGCGACGTCATCGACATGCGGCATTTCAGCGGCCTGCGGCGATCGCTGCCCATCACTCACTGGACGTTCCTATGCGGGGCCGCCGCCCTGGCTGGCGTGCCGCTGCTGGCCGGCTTCTGGAGCAAAGACGAAATTCTCGCCGTCCTCCACGAAGCCGGCCGCCATGAGCGCGTCGGCGGCTTCTTCACGGCTATCTATTGGATCGCCGCCGCAACGGCCTTCCTTACGGCGTTTTACGCGTTCCGCGCCTATTTCATGACCTTTTGGGGACCCCAGCGGTTTCCGCCCGAGGCCGGCCATCACCCCCACGACGCGCCGCCAGCGATGGCCTGGCCATTGCGATTGCTCGCGGTCGCAGCCCTGTTTGTCGGCCTGGCCGCGGCAGCGACGCACTGGTTCGCCAGGTATCTGGCCCACACGCCCGGCATGGCGCACGAAGGCGAGCATGCCTTCCATATCGATCTCATGGTCGCCAGCGGGGTCATCGCGGTGGCCGGCATCGCGCTGGCCTGGTTCATGTACGTTCGCCGCCCGGGGCTGGCCGCCAGCCTGAGCCAGGCAGGCCGCCGCCTTTACGATCTGTCGTACCGGAAGTTCTACTTTGACGAGTTGTTCCTGGCCGCGCTGGTGTTGCCGCTGCGGGCTTTTGCGTGGCTCTGCTACATGGCGGACGTTCACGTAATCGACCGCCTCGTGGACGCCGCCGGTGCAGCGCCCCGCGTGGCGAGCCGGCTGCCGCGACTGCTGCACACTGGCCTTGTCTCCAACTATGCGCTGATGATGTGGGCGGGCGTCCTGGCCTATTTGGGATTCCTGCTGGGCCTCATCGGCTGAAGGCGAAGCGGCGTTTGCATCGATGATTTCCTTGTTGTTCCTACTGCTGCTTGTTCCCCTGGCCGCCGGCGGGTTGCTCCTGCTGTTCGCCGGGGCGTCGCAGGCCCGCAGTGCACGCTGGATCGCCCTGGCGGGGTCGATAGCCGTGCTGGCGATGTCGCTAAGCTTAGGCGGGCAATATCGCCAATTAAGCTTATCGTTCGATCGCGGCCGGGCGGATGCCGCCGCCGCCTCGCCGATTCGACCCCAGGTCGAGTACCGTAAACCCTGGCTGACGCTCGGCGGAGCCGCCGAGCAGCCGGTGATCCTCGAATTTCACTTCGGCCTCGATGGCGTGAGCGTCGCCATGATCGTGCTCACGGCGCTGCTGACGGTCGCTTGCGTACTGATCTCCTGGGAGTCAATTCGCGAACGCGAGTCGGAGTTCTACGCGGCGCTGCTGATACTCGAGACCGGCCTGATTGGAGTCTTCTGCGCCTTCGACGCCCTGCTGTTTTACGTCTTTTTTGAGTTCACGCTGATTCCGCTCTTCTTTTTGATCGCCATTTGGGGTGGACCGCAGCGGCGCTACGCAGCAGTCAAGTTCTTCCTGTACACCCTGGCCGGCAGCCTGGTAACGCTGCTGGGGCTGGTAACGCTCGTCGGCAGCGCGGCCGCCGGCGGACTTGAGTCTCCTTGTTCTTTGCCCCAGCTTGCCGCGTGGTATCGCGATAACCCGTTATCGCCATCGTGGCAAATGGTGGTATTCCTCGCCCTTGCGGCCGGCTTTCTCATCAAGGTGCCTGTATTCCCGTTTCACACCTGGCTGCCGCTGGCGCACGTCGAGGCCCCGACCGCCGGCAGCGTCCTGCTGGCAGGCGTGCTGCTGAAACTGGGCACGTATGGCTTCTTGCGGCTATGTCTGCCCATGCTTCCGGCCGCCTGTCTTTCCGTCGGCGTGCCGATGGCCGCCGTCTTGGGAGTCGTGGGCATCGTCTATGGCTCGCTCTGTGCGCTGGTGCAACGCGACGTCAAAAAGCTCGTCGCCTATAGCAGCGTCGCCCATCTGGGCTTCTGCATGTTGGGCTTGTTTGCGCTGAATTCTGAGGGCGTCACTGGCGGCGTGTTGCAGATGATCAATCACGGCCTGTCGACCGGCGCCTTGTTCCTCATTGTCGGGATGTTCTACGAACGGTACCACACTCGCCTGGTCGACGACTTGGGAGGCCTGGCCAATCGTCTGCCCTTAATGGCCGCCGGCATGGTCTTCGTATCGATGGCCAGCGTCGGTTTGCCGGGACTCAACGGCTTTCCCGGCGAGATGCTGTCGCTAGCCGGCATGTTCAAACGCCATCCGCTGTACGCCGCAGCCGGGGCCTCAGGCCTGATCCTCGGCGCCTGGTACCTCTTGACCATGCTGCAGTACGTCTTCTTCGGTCCGCTGAAGGAGCCCGTTCACGGCGCCTCCGCGCATTCCCATCCGGTCCGCGACATCTCCTTGCGGGAACTCGGCTCACTGGTCCCAATTGCCGTCGCCATTCTTTGGATCGGCCTCACGCCCCAGCCGCTGATTGACATGATTCGGCCGGATGTCGAGGCCATTACCCAGCTATATGCTCGCGGCCCCGACGGCGGCGAATCGGTCGCCCAGGTCAGCCCCGATCGGACCTTCGCCACGGAGCCGCGCCCATGACGTCGGCGATCGACCAAATTAACGCCGCGGTGCACCTCGTCGCCCCGGAACTGATCCTGGTCATTACGGTCTGCGTGATGTTCGTCACCGGCCCGTTCCTGGTGACCGAGGCCGGCCTGGCGACGCCCGGCTTGCGGAAGCGCTGGGTCGCCCTGTCGCTCGTGGCCATCGCGTTCGCCGCCTATGCCTGGTGGGGCGCCCCGGTCGAACCGTCCGACGCCGGCATGTTTCGCACCGACGCGCTCGCGTGGTATGTCCGCGGGCTGACGTTAGCCCTGGGCGCCGTGCTGGCTGTGGCTTTTATCGATCAGATCGACGATAGCCATGCCGCGGAAGGTCAGGCCTGCATGCTGGCGATCCTCGCGGGAACTAACCTCGTTGCGATTGCCAATGATCTGGTCGTTCTCTTTCTGTCGCTGGAATTGGTGAGCATTCCTACGTATGTGCTGCTCTACTTGCCCCGCCGCGGCGACGCGAATCGTGAAGCCACCGCCAAGTACATGCTGCTGAGCATCTTTTCCTCCGCCATTGTCCTGTACGGCATGAGCCTGCTCTATGGCGCGACGGGCACGACCAGTCTGGCGGGCATTGCCGCCGCACAAGCTCACGACCCCGGCGCCGCCAGCCTGTTGACGCGGATGGCCGCTGCGCTGCTGCTGGCGGGATTATGCTTTCGCATTGCCGCCGTGCCGTTTCACTTCTACGCCCCCGACGTCTTCCAGGGCGTCAGTTCGGCGGCCGCCGCGATGCTGTCGTTTGTTCCCAAGGCGGTTGGCTTCGTCGCCCTGCTGCGGCTGCTGCCGCTCGTCGACGGAGCAGCAGTTGCCGACTCGGCCGCCCAGGAACCCGCCCTGCGAGTGCTGCTGGCCGTCCTGGCCGTGGCGACGATGCTGATTGGCAATCTGCTCGCCCTGCGTCAGCAGCACCTTCACCGGCTGTTGGCCTACTCCAGCGTGGCCCACGCGGGATACATGCTGGTGGGGCTGACGGTCGGTCCCGGCAGTGCGCCAGTAAGCGGCGTCAGCGCCTTGCTGTTCTATTTGGCCGCCTACGGCATAACGACGATCGGCATTTTCGCGCTCCTGGCGGGGGCGACAAGCAGCCAGTCGCCGATGCGTACGCAGACGGATCTGGCGGGCCTCAGCCGCCTGCATCCTGCCGTGGCTCTGGCTCTGGCGATTTGCCTCTTTGGACTGACCGGTTTGCCCCCCACCGCGGGATTTACCGGCAAGTTGAACCTCTTCTTCGCCGCCTGGTCGGCGGGTACGCAGCTTGGGCGCATTTTGGCAATCAGCTTGGCGCTAAACGCCGCCATCTCCGCGTGGTATTACCTGCGGCTGATCGCGGTCATGTTCCTGGAACCGCCCGCCGAGGAGGCGGCCCCTGCGAAGCTATGCCTCGCGCCTGCCGTGGCTGGCGCCGTATGCTCCGCCGCCACAGTCTTGCTCTTCGTCGCCCCGCAGTGGCTATGGGATGCAGCAGCACGCTTCTCTCCCTAAAATGACCGGCGGACCTCACAGCAAGCTCTATTGAGAACTGCGCGACTAATGAACCCTGCCTGGCTGTTGGCAATCGGCTATCGGCCGACGGCCAGCGGGAAAAGGCCTCATTCTGCCCGCTAGCCGCCAGCTAATAGCCGACAGCCGACAGCCAAATTTACAGCGGGTTCCTTAGCGGCGCAGGAATCAATAGCTTGCAGCCCGGTACGGTCTGCAGCAGCAGATTGGCAGCCGCACGGCCAACGCCATCCGCTGCTAAGCCCGCATCGTACATAGCGTTCTTCCGCCTGCGTGCTCAATTACCGCCTAAGCGACGGTGCACGCCGCCAAGGGTCCGCGCCTCGCCGTTACTGCATTTCCATTCGCCCCCACAGCGGTCGACCCATGAAACCAGTCCGCTTGGCGCTCGCCGGTGTTGGCATATCGCTCATCGCCTCATTCTCGGATGCTGCCGAGGGGGGGCGGATATCGCTCGATTCAGTCGGATACCTTCCTGCGAGGCCCAAGAAAGCGACGCTCGTCGGCGCCGCCGGACCGTTTTCCGTGGTGCGCCTCCGCGATCGAACCGTGGTCTTCGCGTCGACGGCCGCAGGCCCGATCACCGATCGCGATACTGGCGACCAATTCTTAATCGCCGACTTCTCCGCCTTGAGCGAGCCGGGCGAATACGCCCTGTCGGCCGACGGCGTTTCCGGACAATCGCGGTTCGATATCCGCGCCGACGTCTATGTCGAGCCGTTTCAACTTGTAACGCGGGCCATGTACTTGTGGCGCTGCGGCATGGCGGTGGAAGGCGAGCACCAAGGCGTCCGCTTTGGGCACGGCGCCTGTCATCGCGACGACGCCCTGCTCGACCATGTTGGCGGCCGACCAGGACGTAGGCCGAGCGTCGGCGGCTGGCACGACGCCGGCGACTACAACAAGTACGTCGTCAACGCCGGCGCCGCGGCAGGCGTAATGTTCCGCGCCTGGGAGGACTTCGGCGACCGGATCCAACGAGCCCCGCTCGATCTGCCCGAAGCGGGCGGGAAACTGCCCGAATTCCTCGCAGAACTGAAGTGGGAAATCGATTGGCTGCTAACGATGCAAGCCGACGACGGCGCCGTCTGGCACAAAGTCTCGACCCTCGAATTCGGGCCTTTCGTTATGCCGGAGCGCGAGAACCTGCCGCGGTACTTCGCCCCCTGGAGCAGCGCTGCCACGGCCGACTTCGTCGCCCTGACGGCTATGGCCGCCAGATGCTTCGCTCCGTTCGACGGGCGGTATGCAGGCGAGTGCCTCCAAGCCGCCAGAACGAGCTACGCATTCCTCGAGCAGCGGCCGCGAAACCATCCGCCCGACCTGCGCGCCTTCAACACCGGCGGTTACGACTCCCCCGACGCCGATGATCGCCTGTGGGCCGCGGCCGAACTCTGGGAGTCGACCGGCGAGAACGAATTTCTGACCGCGTTCGAATCGCGGCTCAGCGCCGACTTTCCCACGCCTAACAATCGCGACCGCGCCAACGGGCCCATAACGGTAGACGCCGACTGGGACTGGAGCAATCTGAGAAACCTCGGCCTGCTAACATATCTGAATTCAAAACGCTCGGGACGCGATCCGGCGCTCGTCGATGGCGTGCGTAGCGGGCTGCTGGCCGCTGCTGAAGGCATCGTGTCGACGGCGGCAGAGCACCCCTACGGCCGGCCGTTGGGAGATCGTTACTACTGGGGATGTAACGGAACCGTCGCGCGGCAGACCCTGGTACTGCAAGCTGCCTACCGTCTAACGAGCGAGCAGCGTTATCGCGACGCCGCCCTGGACGCCATCCACCACCTTTTCGGGCGCAACGGCTACGGCCGTTGCTTTGTGACAGGCCTGGGAGCCAATCCTCCGCTCCATCCGCACGATCGCCGATCGGGCGCCGACGGGCTGGCCCCGCCGTGGCCAGGTTATCTGGTCGGCGGGCCCCATCCGCACGCCGACAGTTGGCAGGATGACCAGGACGATTACCGCACGAACGAGGTCGCCATCAACTGGAATGCCGCGCTCATCTACGCGCTAGCCGGCTTCCTCGACGACTGAAGGACCACGTGGCACGACCGCCGGCCGGTTCCAGCCCCTCGCATCGCGGGCAGCCCCATACGCGCCCCGCCCGCCCCGTTCGACGCCCCCGCAAGGGCTCGGGTCTGGATTGCCGCAACTACTGGAATCGGTCCCACTTATGGGCGCCCTATCGCAGGATTTGCCCTCCGCTCAAGTGCTTAAGCCAGGCGGAATTATTGACATTTTGCCGAGCGGACGTTAAATTGCCATCGGTTGCAGTTCGAGCCTTGCGTTCATTGGTTCTGCGCTTCCCTTTCATCCTCTCATCCAGCTCCCGCGTTGCCAGTGGCATGCCAGCGCTGCCGACGGTTTGGCCGGCCGCCCTGTGCAGTCGTCGCTGGCGCCCTCGCGGACGCCTGTTCGTATGGCGGCGACGATCTACGACATCGCGAAGCAGGCCGGCGTCTCCAGTTCTACGGTGGCGAGAGTCCTTCGCGGCGACACCAAGGGCGGCCGTCGCGATAGCGCCGAACGGGCGGCCCGCATCCGCGAGATCGCCAACCGCTTAGGATACCGTCCCAATCTGCGGGCCCGCGCCTTTTCCGAACAGCGAACCAAGGGCGTCGGGCTGCTCTATACCGACGACGCATGGGTATTCGAAGGCGTCAACGACAAGGTGTTGCAGGGACTTGTGCGCGAGCTTCGCAAGTTCGACCATCACCTGCTTTTGGTCCCCATCGACGACGGAGGCGATTGGGAAGAACTTGTCCTGGGCGGGCATATCGACGGCTCGGTGACGTTTCAGTTTTTGCCGGCCTGCGTGCGGACGACCATCCGCGAAGCCCAGATGCCGTGCGTGCTGCTGGGCGACAACTCCGATCCCGAACTGGCTCACATCGTCGTCGACGATGCCGCCGGCGCGTATTCGGCCGCCCGTCACTTGATCGCCTTAGGGCATCGGCGGATCGGTCTCTACGTCCATGACACGGTCAAGCCGCATTGCAGCATCCGAGATCGACGCGACGGGTTTGAGGCGGCGATGCGGGAGCACGCGCTGACGCCCTGTTTTTGGCACTGCAGCGACGGCGAAATGGTTTCGACCCTGGTCCGCGGCGACGACCGCCCCACGGGGCTGATTTGCTACAGCGATCTCGAATCGACGCTGATCATGCACGCTATGTGGCAGCACGGCGTGAAGATTCCCGCCGACCTGAGTCTCATCGGCTTTAACGACAAATTCGCGACCAAGCATATGACGCCCCACTTAACGACCGTGGCGTTCGACGCGAATCGAATCGGCTCGCTGGGCGCGCAGATGATCATCGAGAGCATCGACGGCCAGGAACGCCACGATCAACAACGCCACGGGGTCGGGCAGCAGGGCCCGGCGTCGGCCGAGAAAAGAGCAGTTAAGGTAAGCACCCAGTTGATCATTCGCGGATCGACGGCGCCGCCATCGTAACGGGCGCCCGCCGTCGTTCCGCCGGATCCGTAAGTCATATTGGCAGCGCCTTTTTCAACAGAACTACTCGACAAACCCAGGGGATTTGCAACCGATCGGCCGCGAGCAACGGCGGCGAACGCGCTGCTCGGTTCTCCTTGACTATTCGTCGCCTCCTAGATTGAACGATTCGACTTGGGCGAGTCGCCGGCGCGATCGAGCCTGCCCCGAAGCTTGTGGGGGCGTTGGGGCAGGTTTGACGTGCCGCGCTCGCGCCATATCGTCGGCTCCTTATTAACGCTCAGTTTCGCACAACAACATCGCGTAGCGTCACCGTTCAACACTTGTCCCAATCCACAGGAAAGGTGCAATCGTATGCGAACCACATCATTCACGATCGCTGCCGCGGCCGCCGCCCTCGTCCTCGCCGCGTCGCCGCTCCGCTTTGCGAGCGCCGACGTGCTGCTCGGCGGATTCAACAACGATCTGTCGTCGCCGCTGACCAACAGTTGGGAAATCATCAATGGATGGCAGACTAACTTCGTCCCCGCGCTGAGCGAAGGCAGCAATGCCCTGCAAGCGACTATGCCCGGCCCCTGGCAAGTCGGGCTGAAGCTCATCGGCGGCGAACAACTTGCCCAAATGATCATCGACAACGATACGTTGGAATTCGACGCCGCCCCCACCAGCTACATGTCTTGGCGCCAGGCCTTCGCCGTCATCAACGGCAACAATGAGACCGTCGGCTGGCGACAAACGCCTGAGATCAATTTGACCACGCCGGGCCAGCCCACCCACATCGCCATCGATCTGGCCAACCCCCGCGGCGACAACAGCGTCAACTGGCAGACCCTGGCCCAGGCGTGGCTGGATGAACCGAACCCGGAGGTCCGTACCTATTTTGAACTTCTCATCGGCGTTCAGGGCGCCGAGAACGCCCCCGGGGCCGACGCCGATTTGGACAACGACGTGGACGCCGCTGACTTTCTGATCTGGCAGCAGAACTTCGGTCTGGAGGGCGGCCAGGAACAAGGCGACTTTAACTTCGACTTCTTTGTCGACGGCGCCGACCTGGAGGTGCTGGCCGGAGAGTTCGGCCGCGCTCCTTCCAGCGTCGCCACCACGATTGATAACGTCATGCTCGTCGGCCCCTCGGCCAGCGTCTCTGCAGTGCCCGAACCGGTCGGCGCCATGGTCGCCTTGATCGGATTGATCATCGTGGGCCAGGCCGCTCGATCTCGGCGCAATGCCTAACCCGCGCCAAGGACCAGCAATGGAACGTGCTTCCATGGGCGTACTCACTGACCTTGCCCAGCTACGAGCATCCCTGCCCCTGGCGGCGGCCCTCGCCGCCGCCGCGCTGGGGTGTTCCGGCGGCAGTCCTTACGACCTCGTTCCCGTCGCCGGCACGGTGACGTACGACGACGGATCGCTCATTCCTGCGGAATCGATGATCTTGAAGTTCGAACCGCAAGCCGCCGCCTTGGACCCGAAAACCTTCCCCCGCAAGGGATTTGCCAAGGTCGACGCCGACGGCAGCTTCGACCTCGCCACAACGCACAAACACGGCGACGGTCTCGTCGCGGGGAAACACAAGGTGACGATCTTCACCACCACCAACCAAGGCAAGCAAACGTCGCTCGTTCCTCCTGAATATCTAAACCCTGCGACGACGCCAATCGAGATAGATACCGCGGAGCAACTGCTGACGATTAAGGTGCAAAAACCCAAGTAGCTCATCTAAGACGCGAAAGCCGCGGCGCAGCGTTAGGCCTTGCTTTAGGCGACGCTAGCCGGCTCTTCGCGAGTCAGGCTGACGCCATGGACTTTATCCACCGCATACATACATATCAGGCCCGCGGCAGGCAGGCGGCCAGGCGGCATCCGACGGGCGGGTTTACCCTCGTGGAATTGCTGGTCGTTATCGCCATCATCGGCGTGCTCGTGGCCTTGTTGTTGCCGGCCGTGCAGGCCGCTCGTGAAGCCGCCAGGCGGTCGCAGTGCGTTAACAACGCCAAGCAACTGGCTCTAGGGTGCATCTCCTATCACGACGCCCACAAGACCTTTCCCGCGGCCCTGACCTATTCCGAGGCGGCGCTGACCGCGAAAGGCCAATCCCCCTCGAGTATGAATGGCGTCGATGCGAACCCCAATCACGGCCCCAATTGGGTCGTCAGAATTCTCCCTTTTATTGAACAACAAACGCTCTACAACTCGTTCGACTTCGCCAAATACATCTCTGCCCCGGAAAACCGCATTCCCCGCGGTCAGAGCATCGCCACCATGCTCTGCCCTTCTGATACCTCATACAGCGCAGAACCGTTCGCCGTCCCCGCCGGCGTGGGAGGCGATAATTGGGCCCGCGGCAACTACGGCGCCAACAGCTCCCTGTCGCATGCCAAGGACGGGAACATCGCCTATTCCCCCAAGCATACCGATTCCGCTCCCTATTGGTTCGGCGCCAGTTGGGGCGAGTTCCACTGGACCCGCGGCATTATGGGAGGCAATGTCGCCCTATCCATCACGCAGATCGAAGACGGAACTTCAAACACCGTCTTGGTGACGGAACTTCGCGCCGGCCTTAGCCCCTCAGACAGGCGCGGCATTTGGGCGATGGGAATGGCCGGAGCCAGCAGCGTCTGGGCGCACTCGACCGATGACTCGATCGGCCCTAACTCATGCCTCGAAGGCGCCGACAACATCTTCGGCAGCGCCAGAGTCCTCCAAGAGGCGGGGGAAGGAACGCTCCTCCAGAACTGCATGTTGCCCGGCGGCGGAGGCACGGGGAGCAATCAGGCCTCTCCCCGGAGCCAGCATCTGGGCGGCGTTAACGTCGCCTTCGCCGATGGCAGCGTCGCCTTCATCACGGAAAATATCGAGACCCATCACGGCGATTTCAACATCGCCTACGACCCGGACGGTTTTTTGGATTTTGGCGCCTGGGAGCGGATCATGTGCTCCTCCGATGGCGGCGTAGTTGATCGCGGTTCGTTTTAGCCTCCAATCGATCCACTGATCGCCCGCGGCTCGCCTCGGCGCCGCCCCGCGATGCGCTAAGGACGCGGGTCCCGCTCATGCAACTGGGCGATTCCCGCAGGCCAGCCGGAAAACAAGACCGGCAATCGTTTCGTCCTGCTGGCCGCCGCTCGCCCGGTTCAAAAGCCCCACGCTCCTCGACCCAACCGCTTTAGGTCGCTCGCAGAGGCCCCTCAGCGCCGGCCGCAGAGCCGCCCCGCGCATTCATGCGCCATCGCTGCTCGCCGTGCAAAGCCCATGCCGCCATCGACATGGCGACGACTCGAATTCACCCCCTCCGGCCGCAATAATACGTGCGTAATCCCCCTGGCGTTCTTCATGGGCGCCTGACCCGCCAGTGGAGCGCAACATGAGCGAGTTTGTCCCGGGAGCCGACGATCCCCAGCGTGCTCATCCCGGTCCCGGATGTCCCAGCGGCGCCGACCACGACCGCGAGGTTCCCGACGTCGACCTCCTCACTCCGCTGAAGATCCGCGGTGAACGCCTGCGCAACCGGATCGCCATGTCGCCCATGTGCCAGTACTGCGCGGAAAACGGCATGGCGAACGACTGGCACCTGGTACATCTGGGCAGCCGCGCCGTGGGGGGCGCCGCACTGGTCATGGTCGAGGCCACTGCCGTGACCGCCGCCGGACGGATCTCTCCCTTGGATATGGGCCTGTGGACCGACGACCATGCCGAACCTTTAGCGCGGATCGCGCGGTTCATCGCATCGCAGGGCGCCGTCCCGGCGATTCAACTGGCCCACGCCGGTCGCAAGGCAAGTTGTGAAGTCCCGTGGCGGGGCGGCGCACCGCTGAGGCCGGAAGAAGGCGGTTGGAGTCCCGTGGCAGGCCCTAGCCCGGTGCCGTTCGACGAGGGCAGCCCCACGCCCGAGCCGCTCGACCCGCAGGGCATTCACGAAATCACCGACGCCTTCGCGGCGGCCGCCCTCCGTGCCGTTTCCGCCGGGTTCCGCGTGCTGGAAATCCACGCCGCCCACGGTTATCTGCTGCACGAGTTCCTCTCTCCCTTGAGCAACGAACGCACCGACCAGTACGGCGGCAGCCTGGAGAATCGTTTACGGCTTACCTTAGAGGTCGCCGAGCGGCTGCGTAAGCGGATGCCCGATTCCATGCCGCTGTTTGTGCGAATTTCGGCGACCGACTGGGTGGACGGCGGCTGGGACGTCGAGCAGTCCGTCGTCCTTTGCCGCCAGCTCAAGAATCGGGGCGTTGATCTGATCGACGTCTCGTCGGGCGCACTGACCCCCAAGGCCCGCATTCCGGTCGCCCGGGGCTACCAGGTGCCGCTAGCGCGGAAGATCCGCGAAGAGGCCCAGATCGCCACCGGCGCCGTGGGACTCATCACCGAAGCGCCGCATGCCAACGAGATCATCACAGGCGGCGACGCCGACCTCGTGCTGCTGGGCCGCGAGATGCTACGCGAGCCCTATTGGGCCCTCAAGGCCCAACACGAACTCGGCGAAGAGCCCGTCTGGCCCACGCAATACGGCTACGCCGTCAAGCGCCGGACCAAGTAAGTCGGCTCGAAGCGGCCCTCCGGCGGCGGCGGTAGAGCAGGGCGACGGCCTAAAACGGCCCCGTTACGGCGGCATGGCTAGGGGCCTTCGGCCGCTGCAGCCCGGGGTATTCGCGTAATCGGGCCGCTGCTACGCCTTCGCCCTGCCCCCTCTCCAGCAACCGCGTTAGAATTCCACTTCTTTCCGCCCGGCGCCCAGTCACGCTCCAGCCTCCAGTCCCCACCTCAAGTCGCACCGCCTCCATGTTCGAAGCCCTTCAAGACGGACTTACCTCAGCCTTCAAATCCCTCCGCGGCCAAGGCAAGCTCAGCGAAGGGAATATGCGCGACGGCCTGAAGCTCGTCGAGCGGTCGCTGCTGGAGGCCGACGTCTCGTTCCCAGTGGTGCGCGACTTCATGAAGCGCGTCACCGACGAGGCGGTCGGCGAGCGGGTCCTCAAGTCCCTCAATCCCAGCCAGCAGGTCGTCGGCATCGTCTACCAGGCGCTGGTCGACCTGATGGGGCCGGTAGACCACTCGCTCCATCTCAAGGGCAAGAATGACGTCACCGTCCTGATGATGTGCGGCCTGCAGGGCTCGGGCAAAACCACCACCAGCGGCAAGCTGGGCCGCTTGCTCAAGTCCGCCGGCCGTTCGCCGCTGCTGGTCGCCTGCGACTTGCAGCGCCCGGCTGCCATCGACCAGCTCCACATCATTGGCGAACAGCTTGGCATCCCGGTCTTCTCGGATCGCACGCAAAAGGACCCGGTCGTGGTCACGCGGGCCGCCATGGCCCACGCCAAGAAGAGCGGCAACGATACGGTCCTCCTCGACACGGCCGGCCGGCTCCACGTCGACAGCGAGCTCATGGAGGAGCTCAAGCGAGTCGACCGCCAAGCCATGCCCGACCAGGTGCTGCTGGTAATCGACAGCATGACCGGCCAGGACGCCGTCAATAGCGCGAAGGCCTTCAACGACGCTTTGGAACTCGACGGCGTCATCCTCACCAAGCTCGACGGCGACGCCCGCGGCGGCGCGGCCCTGTCGGTCAAGCACGTCACCGGCGTGCCCATTAAGTTCATCGGCGTCGGCGAGCACCTCGACGCCCTGGAGGAGTTCCACCCCGACCGCATGGCCGGCCGCATCCTGGGTCAGGGCGACATCCTCACGCTGGTGGAAAAGGCCCAGCGCGAGTTCGATCAGGAGGAGATGCTCCGCCAGGAGGAGCGGCTGCGAAAAGGCGAGTTCACGCTCGACGACTTCCGCAAGCAGATGAGCCAGATCAGCCGGCTCGGCCCGCTGCAGAAGGTCATGGGGATGATCCCCGGCATGAGCGCCCTCACCCAGGGCTTGGACGACCTGGACCCTGAACAGGACATGAAGCGGCTGCTGGGCATCATCGACTCGATGACCCCCGAAGAGAAACGCAACCCAAGCAAGGTGATCGACCAGGGCCGCCGCCGCCGCATCGCCGCCGGCGCCGGCGTCGAGCCGAGCGAGGTCAACGACCTCGTAAAGCAGTTCGACGCCATGGCGCAGATCATGACCGGGATGGCCGGCAAGGGCCTCCGCGAGCGGATGAAGATGGTCAGCCAGCTTCAGACTAGCATGGCCGCCAACCCCGAAGGGGCCCTGGCCCGCAAGAAACTCGGCGGCGGCAAGCGACTGTCCAACGCCGAAAAAGCAAAACTTAAAAAGCAGCGGGAAAAGGAAATGCGCAAGCGGAAGCGGGACCAAAAGGGCGGTGGTCTGGATAGCGGCAGCCGCTAGAATCCGCCGGCTGCGGAGGATGTAAGTAAGATGCGCCGCGTCAGTCAGGTACAATTGGGTTGGCGTTCTACGCCCCAAACATGTCTGATCATCCGAATAAGCGCATTCGCTCAGCCATCGAGTACGCAGGTGAGAAAGGATGGACGCTTCGGCAGGCAAGCGGACGAGCTCATGTTTGGGGGCGATTGTTCTGTCCGCAAGGAGATCTAAGCGGTTGCATCAGGGCCGTATACTCCACACCTCGTGTTCCAGAATCGCACGCGAAGGATATTCGCCGTGCTGCGGATCGTTGCCCGCACCACGCCCCTAAATAGCTACCAGCGGTGACGCCATGACAACTTACGAGTTTACGCTCATTCTTCAAGGCTCGCTCGAACTCACGGAGGAAACGGCGGATCGGCTCTTCGAGGCAGGATGTAACGATGGGTCGCCCGGTTCATGCGGCGGCGTCCTGTCAATCGACTTCCATCGGGCGGATGAGTCGCTGGAAGCGGCTATCGCATCGGCAATCCGCGACGTGCGCTGTGCAGGTTTCGAGGTTGAGCGAATTGAAATGAGCGCTCGGACGCTACCCATATCAGCTTAGCTAGCTGGCGCGCTGAATCTTCTCTTCGTACCTTCCTGGCAAAGCGGTCTCCGTGCACCTCGCCGTAACCATGCTGATGGCGTCCGTGCTCGCCAGCACCGGACTATTGGCGTTGGCTCTGGCCGCGTCGCGTCGGCACTGGTTCTTGCGAACTTCGGCGTTTCTGATCGTCCTCGCGCCGCTGCTGCTTGTCCCCGCCTACGAGGTTTTCATTGGACTCGCTTTGGAAGCGGGCATAATTGCCGTCGGCGCGGACCTGGCGCGGCGTAGAGATCGTCGAGATCGCGATTCCCGGCCAAACGGAGATACCGGCCGCACGCCCCCTCGATTCTCTTTGACTTCGCTGCTGCTGGGCATGGTGCTCTGTGGCGTGGCCGCCGCGGTGGCGGCGCGGGCGCCGCGACTAAACCCTTACGGTTGGGCGAGTATCGCGATCGTGGCGTTCTGCGGCGCCGCCGCGACGTTGATCGCAGCTTGGGCGGCCCGGAGGCGAACATGGATCCAAATTGCAGGCCGTCTGCTCATCGGGCTGTGCATAGTGATTGCCCTCGCCGCAATTCCGTATTCGCTAGACGGCTTCCTCCCCGCGCTGGTTGTGGGCGGCGCCTGGCCGCCGATGATGCGAGACCCGTCGAACCCAATTTCCAACTTGATTCAACCAGGCGCAAACATCGGGCTGCTCTGGTTCGGCGTCATGCCCGCCGCCTTTGCCGCTTGTGCAACGATCCTCTTGCTCGCCATGCCATGGCGGACCCGCCGGCCCAAGGATGCCAGGGCCGCTTGGAAGCGTCGGCTTGCCTTCGGATTCACCAGGGGGCTCGCCGCGGCGTGCGTCGTTCTGGTCGTCGCTCCCGCAGGCTGGACCCTCTGGAAACTCCTCACGCCCGAGCCAGTTCCCGTGGTGAGGATGCCCCAATCCAATGCCTACGACGACTTCGTCGCCGCCGGGCAATCGATCGTTAGCGCCGCAATCAACTCGGCCAATTTCGACCCGGATACAGCGCTGCTTCGCACCATTCGCCAGGCAGTTGCCGAAGTACGGCCCGCCATAGAACGCACGCGCGATGGATTGGCGAAGCCGTTCATGGCGCCCGTCGATTTCAAATCTCACGCCTTGCCTGTGGGCGATATGACGAGCCTACGCTCGCTCGCCCGCGCCTTGCGCGCCGAAGGACGCTTAGCGGAACTCGAGGGCAATATCGAACAGGCGCTTGCCGCGCATCTCGATATCATTCGACTTGGCTATCAGAGCCGCCGCGGCGGATTGATCGTAAACGGCCAGGTCGGTTCCGCTATTACAGGCGTCGGCGCCTCAGGCGTTTACAACCTTGCTGCGCGCCTTTCGAGAAGCCAATGCCTGATGGCCATTGACGCCATCAAGGCGTCCGAAGCGCTCTCCGAGTCATATGCGGCCCTCGAACGCCGCGACCAGCTCTGGGAACAGCATGCTCTCGACTGGTTCGGGGGGCTACATTTTGTACTCGACCGCTTCTGCGGTGGAGGCCACGCCGCCTACGGACAATCATTTGTTTGGGAGGAAGCGCGAACCGCCCTGCTGAAGGCCCATCTGGCTCTGTTGGCGTACTACGCCGAGCACTCGCGTTGGCCTGCCGACTGGCGGGAGGTGGTTGCCGCCGGGCTGCCGCCGCTGCCGATCGATCCGCATGACCCAGCCGGCGGCGCCATTCGATATCGGCGGACCGACATCGGTTACTTGCTGTACAGCGTGGGCGGCAACCAAATCGACGATCGCGGCGCTGCTCCCCCGCAAGGCGACACGCAGGCCATCTCCAGCGGCGATCTCCGCTTGGATCTGCTCCTTGCCCCCGTTTCGCCGCCCAACTCTCCGCCTGCCGCTCAAAGCAAGGCAGAGCCGCGGGCGGCGCGTCCGAATTAACCGACGATGTGGCCCATCGTATTGACCCCCGCTTCCTCTTCGCCGCCGGCGTACGCGCCCACGGAAGCCAAGCCGCCCGCCTTGTCCCCGCCTCAGGAAAGTCCGAGTTTACCGTAGGAATTGGCCGCGCGGTCCCCTAGGCTGGATTCTCGGCGTCCTGCCACCTCCCGTTTGGAATGCGAACGCGGCGCGTCGAGAATCCACAAGGCGCGTTTTTAAGGGCCGGTCGCCGTCGTTCGCTGCCAGTCTCGCAGCCGACAGAATCCCCGCTCTGTGGCCGCCAGGACTCGAATTTTGTCGCCCCTTCGCGCTCCGACGACAAAACTCCGCGAGAAACCAGCCGCGGAACGCATTAAACCCGGGGGTTTACGTATAAGCCGATGCATTCCCTCCCGGCGGGGCAATTGTGTCGCCAGAAATGCGCTTGGCGACCGGAACCGCTGTGGCGCCGCTCGGCGCCCCACTTGCCAGCAGGCCCGATTTTCGCAATCATACTGGATTCCCGTCTGGCCCCTAAGCTATGCCTGGGCGGCGACTTGTGAACCGCGTAAGGCGGTTCGGCAGCGAATATTAGGAGAATTGTTGTGGCGGTCGTTATCCGCATGAAGAAGATGGGCCGGGCCCATCGCGCCTTTTTCCGCATCTGTGCCACCGACAAGCGGGCCCCCCGCGACGGACGCGTGCTGGAAGAATTGGGCACGTACGACCCGAGCGTCCCCGAGACCGACGCCCGCGCCGTGCTGAACCAGCAGCGCGTCGCCTACTGGCTCGGCGTCGGCGCCCAACCGAGCGAGAAGGTCGCCGTGCTGATCAAGAAGTACGGGCCGGGCGGCACGCACCTGGAGCAGCAGCAGAAGGCGATCGAGAAGCTCAAGGGCCCGAAGACCGTGCCGCCGGTTGGCCCGGCGGCCCCGTCCAAGCGGAAACAAGCCGAAGAAGGCGCGGCTGCTGAAGCCCCTGCGGCCGAAGCCCCTGCCGAGGGGGGCGAGGGCTGAGATAATAACAACGCGCCCCGCACGGGCCGTGGGACAATGGAATTGCCGAGTCCGTGGGACTTGCGGTAGGAGGCTGGCGTCAATCGCGGTTCACCTGGTCCTAAGGTCCGATAGTCCTACGGTCCCGCGATGCGGTTTGACGTCCTCACGTTGTTCCCGGAGATTTTTTCCGGCTATCTGACGCAGAGTTTGCTGAAGCTCTCGATCGAGCGCTCGATCGTTTCGGTGAACCTGCACAACATTCGCGACTGGGCGACCGACAAGCACCGCTCGGTCGACGATCGGCCGTTTGGCGGCGGACCGGGCATGGTGCTCATGCCGGGGCCGGCGGTCGAGGCGGTCGAGGCGGTACAGCAATTGGTGGAAACGCCGGGGCGAGTCGTCATGCTCACCCCGCAGGGCCGGCCGCTCAACCAGCGGCTGGTCGAGGAGTTGGCCGAGCATCCGCGGCTGCTGCTGCTGTGCGGCAGGTACGAGGGGTTCGATCAGCGAGTCAGCGACATCCTGCAACCGCAGGAGGTGTCGCTGGGCGATTTCATCATCAACGGCGGCGAAGTGGCCGCCATGGTGGTGATTGACGCCGTGATTCGACTGACGCCGGGCGTGCTCGGCGATGAGGAGAGCGGCCGGTACGACTCGTTTTCGACGGGCAACCGGCTACTGGAGTTCGCCCAGTACACGCGACCAAGGGTTTACCGAGGTCTGGAGGTCCCAGAGGTACTGCTCAGCGGCGACCATGGCCAGATCGCCAGGTGGCGTGAGCAGAGCAGCCGCGAGCGAACCGCCAGCCGCCGCCCCGATTTACTGCAGTGACGGCGCCGAAAAGTGCAGCGCCCTATAGCCTGGGGTCCGCCCCGCAGGTCGCCCCCAGAGGACGAAGCCAAGACCCGCTAATTATCACCCTCGGGCGCAGCCCGAGACCATTTTAAGAGCTAACAATCGCTAAAGGGTCCAAGCCATGAGCCAAGACATCATCAAGCTGGTCGAACAGTCGAGCCTCAAACCGGCCGACCAGATACCGCAGTTCGACATCGGCGACACGGTCGACGTTCACACGCGGATCATGGAAGGCGACAAGGAGCGAATCCAGATCTTCTCCGGCGTCGTCATCGCGCGCAGCGGCGCCGGCGCCCGCGAGATGTTCACCGTCCGGCGGATCGTCGCCGGCGAGGGCGTCGAGCGGAAGTTCCCCCTCCACTCGCCGCGGATCGCCAAAGTCGAAGTGAAGCGCAAGAGCATCGTCAAGCGGGCGAAGCTGTACTACATGCGCCAGCGCTCGGGCAAGAGCGCGCGGCTCCGCGAGCGCCGCATGGAGCAGCCGGCGTCCTAGCTTTGCCTTGCTTGCAGCGTCCCGCGCCCACGAATGCATGGGCGCGGTACGCTGCCGATCGGGTCCGCGAGGACGGGCATGGCGCACATCGCTTCCCGGCATGGAGCAAACAAGGCCAGGCCGTTCGGCGATTAGTAACGCTTACGGCGGCCGAACGCGGGGCCGCTGCATTCGCGCTGACGCCTTATGGTGCCTAATCTGAAGCGCTGGCTCGCCGAACGGTTGCGCCCTGCGACGCTCGGCGAGCAGGGCGAGCGGCAGGCCGCCCGGCATCTCCGCCGCAAACGGTATAAAGTCGTCGCCACCCGCCGGCGGCTGCGATATGGCGAGATCGATATCGTGGCGGTCGACCGCCAAACCATCGTCTTCGTCGAAGTGAAGACCCGCCGCAGCGAGACGGGGCCCCGCCCGGCGCTGGCGGTCGACGACCATCGCCGCCGCCGAATGACGCGGGCCGCCGCAGCGTTTCTCAAGTCGTACGGCCTGCTGGAATATCCGGCGCGGTTCGACATCATCGAGGTGATCTGGCCGACGGCCGAGCGGCGCCCGACGATTGTCCACCACGAGAACGCCTTTCCCGCCGAAGGTCGCGGCCAGTTTTATCGCTAGCCGTGCAGCGCGCCGTCGCCGCCGCGAGCGTTTGCCGCGGGATTCAAATGCGCCGGCGTGACGCTTGCAATTGGCGCTGGTTGTTCAGCAGCACGCGCATGCGGCTCTCCGCCGCGCCCCCGCGGCCGCCCTGCGCGCCGCGATGCTAGCACGGTAAAATGCCTTGAGCCCGCCGCGCTGCGCGGTCTTAACCATTCGCTCTCCACCAGGAACTTCTTGCCAGGAAGGTAATTGCATCTCACCATGGCCAAGCACATCTTTGTTACCGGCGGCGTCGTCAGTTCGCTCGGCAAAGGGCTTACCAGCGCCTCGGTCGGCATGCTGCTGGAGCGCCGCGGCCTGCGAGTGCGGATGCAGAAGCTCGATCCGTACATCAACGTCGATCCCGGCACCATGAGCCCCTACCAGCACGGCGAGGTCTACGTGCTGGACGACGGCAGCGAGACCGACCTCGACCTGGGCCACTACGAGCGGTTTACCAGTTCGCCGCTGACGCGCGATTCCAACTTCACCACCGGCCAGATCTACCTGTCGGTCATCAACAAGGAACGGCACGGCGAGTTCCTGGGAAAGACCGTGCAGGTGATCCCTCATATCACCAACGAGATCAAGTCGGTCATCCATCGCCTGGGCGAGGGGGACGTCGACGTCGTGATCACCGAAATCGGCGGCACCGTCGGCGATATCGAAAGTCTCCCCTTCCTCGAAGCGATCCGGCAGTTCGCGCTCGACGTCGGCAAACAGAATTGCTGCTACATCCACCTCACGCTCGTCCCCTATCTGAAGGCCGCCCGCGAACTAAAGACTAAGCCGACGCAGCACTCGGTCGGCCAACTGCGGGAGATCGGCATCCAGCCCGATATCCTCATTTGCCGCACCGAGCAGCCGATCAGCCGCGAAGACAAGGAAAAGATCGCGCTGTTCTGCAACATCCCGTACGAAGCGGTGATTGAAGAACGCGACAAGGATTTTTCAATCTACGAAGTCCCGCTGAGCCTGGTCGACAATAAGCTCGACGGACTCATCTGCCGGCAACTTGGCCTCAAGACGCGCGAACCGCAAATCGACGACTGGCGCGAACTCTTGCGCCGCTTGCGGCATCCGAACCACGAAGTGAGCATCGCCGTCGTCGGCACATATGCCGAACATCGCGACGCGTACAAGTCGATTTACGAGGCGCTCGATCACGCCGGCATGGCCAACTCGGCTCAAGTTCGCATCGCCCGGATTCGCAGCGAGGAGCTTGAAGTCGAAGGCCCCGAGCGGATGCTGGCCGGATATGACGGCATCCTGGTTCCCGGCGGCTTCGGCGAACGCGGCGTCGAGGGGAAGATCGGCGCCATTCGTTACGCCCGCGAGAAAGGCGTGCCGTTCTTCGGCATCTGTCTGGGCATGCAGTGCGCCGTCATCGAGTTCGCTCGCCACGTCTGCGCCCTGGAGGCGGCCCACTCCACCGAATTCGATAAAGAGACGCCGCACGCCGTCATTTGCCTGCTCGACGAGCAGCGGTCGATTACCGACAAGGGCGGTACGATGCGGCTGGGCGCTCAAATGGCGAAGCTCGATCCCGAAAGCCGGGCGGCTGCGGCGTACGGCACAGCGGAAATTTCCGAGCGCCACCGCCACCGCTACGAGTTCAACAATCGGTATCGTCAGCAGTTCGTCGCCAACGGACTGCGGATCGCTGGCACGAGCCCCGACGGTCAATTAGTCGAGATCATCGAGCTGCCCGAGCATCGCTGGTTTGTGGCGGTGCAGTATCATCCCGAGTTCAAGTCGAAGCCGACGGCGGCTCACCCGTTGTTCGCCGGATTTGTCGCCGCCGCAATTGATCACCATGCCGCTCGGCACGGCCGCACGGCCGACGATTCCGCAGCGACCGCCGCCAAAAGGGTTCCGCGTCCAGAGCGGCAGGAGGCGTAGCACTGCTAGCGGGCGGTCGCAGTCCACGTGGCGCTGCTCCGTGATTGGCGGAGCCTACCGGCGATGAGCGAAGTAAAGAAAATTATCATCGATGAAGATTGGAAGTCCCGCGTCGCCGCCGAAAAGGAGGCTGCATCGCGTACCCACGATCCGGCGCCAGAAGGCGACGCAACCGCGGAACCTGCAGCGCAGTCATCCAATCCTCAAGAGCGGCGAGCTCGCCCGCCGCTGCCGCCCCCCTCGTTTGACTTGTTGATCGCCGGCTTCGTCACCGAAGCGATGGTAGCGCTAGGGCAGTTGCCTCATCCGCTGAGCGGCAAGTATGAGCCAGACCAGCAGCACGCCCGCTACGCCATCGACATGCTCGAGGTGCTCGCCGAGAAAACGAAAGGCAACCTCACGCCCGACGAGGATCGCGGCATGCGCGACGTCCTCCACCAGTTGCGAATGGCGTTCGTCGCGCTCGGTCAGCCCGCTTCGGAATAGGGCCGACCGTCTTCAAGATCGCCTTCTCTGCTCGCTGCACAC
>JADLBW010000070.1 GCA_020847515.1 Pirellulales bacterium
ACGATAGTCCCACCCGGCGCTACGATGTGCTGGACGACGGCCCGGGCCAGATCGATTTGCCGGAAAAGCCCGTCTGAGAAGTGCGGTCGGCCATTTCGCGATCAGCTTTCAGCCAGAATGGATGCCACCGTGCTACTCCCCGTTTTCGGCGCCCCGCCTCTTGCTGACTGCTGAAAGCTGACCGCTGATGGCTAAGAAGCGCCAGGTCCGCGCCGACTTCCGCAAGAACCGCAATGTGCGGGCCCGGGAAAAGAACTGGACGCACGCCGCCGATGCCGAGTCGGACGACGCCGATCGGGTCAGTTCCGTGGAGAGCGTGCGGGCGAAGGGGGATCTCTCGCGGAAACGCACCCTCGCCGGGGCCGAGGTGATCGAGGGCGACGACGGCGTCGCGGTGCTGCCGGCGGTCGATCCGAAAATCTGCCGCCAGGGCCGGGTCCTGCGGGTCCAGGGCCTGATCAGCGCGGTTCAGCTAGACGAGGGCGAGATTCGGTTCTGCGCCACGCGGCGACTCCTCAAGACGCTGGCCACCGACCAGCGGCACGTCGTCGCCGCCGGCGACCGCGTATGGGTGCGGCCTGAAGGGGCCGACGAAGGCATCATCGAACGGGTTGAACCGCGCCGCGGAGTCCTCAGCCGCGCCAGCCGCGGGCGACAGCACGTGCTGGCCGCCAACGTCGATCAACTGATGGTCGTCGTCAGCGCCGCCGAACCGAAGCTCAAGCCGCATCTCGTCGACCGTTACCTGGTCACCGCGGAAAAGAACCACGTCGAGCCGATCATCTGCATCAATAAGATCGACCTGATCAATCCCGTGGACCTGCAGCCGCTGGTCGGGGTCTACAGCCAGATCGGCTATCGCGTCCTGGCCCTCTCGGCCGAACGCGGCTGGGGCGTCGACCACTTGCGGGCCATGCTTCGCGGCCGCCAGTCGGCGTTCACGGGGCAGAGCGGCGTCGGCAAGTCGAGCCTGCTCAACGCGGTCGAGCCGGGGCTCGATCTGCGGGTCCGCCCGGTCAGCCAGGAGAACGAAAAAGGCCGCCACACGACCACGACGGCGGAGCTGATTCCGCTGGCCGAAGGGGGATACGTCTTCGACACGCCGGGCATCCGGCAATTCGCCCTGTGGGACGTCATCCCCCAGGAAGTGGCGGGGTTCTTCCGCGACCTCCGGCCGTTTGTCAGCAAGTGCCGCTACCCCGACTGCACCCATACGCACGAAGAGCCGTGCGCGGTGAAAGACGCGGTGGCCGACGGCTACATCGACGTCCGGCGGTATGAAAGCTATCTGGCGATGCTCGAAGAGGAGCCGTAGCCGCAGCGCGGGGCTTGCTAATTGCGACTGGGCTACTCGCTGCGCGAGGGGCATTGCTTCGGCGCCGTCCGGTAGCGGTGCGTGAACGGCTGCCACGCCCCTCCCTGGCCCTCCCCATCGAGGGAGGGGACCGGCAGGACTGTTGTTCGGAAAGCTCTCGATGGGCCGCAGGCGGCGACGTTAGCGGGGCGTAAAGTCGGCGCTGGCTTCGAGCCCGGCCGCAAACGCCGCCAGCAGGTCGGCCGCCCGGTCGATGTCGTCCAGCGAAATCATCTCGACGGCGCTGTGCATGTAGCGGTTGGGGATGCTCACCAGTCCCGTCGCCACCCCGGCGCGGGCCATCTGCATCGCATTGGCGTCGGTGCCGGTGCCGCGACCGATGGCGTTCCACTGCACCGCTACGTCGGCGGCGTCGGCGGCGGCGCGCAGCCGCTCGACGACCACGGGGTTCATGTTCGGACCGCGGTGGAGCACCGGTCCGCCGCCGAGCTTAATATCCCCTTCCTGGTTCTTGTCGATTGTCGGGCAATCGGTCGAGAAGGTCACGTCCACCGCGACGCCGACGTGCGGGTCGACGCCGTAGGCGCTGGTGTGGGCCCCGCGCAGGCCGATCTCTTCCTGTACGGTCGAGACGGCGTAAATCGCCGCGCTGAGCTTCTGCTGCTTCGCCCGGCGGGCCGCCTCCATGCACACCCACAGCCCCGTCTTGTTGTCCATGCCGGGCGAGTTTGCCAGGTTGTTCCGCATCTCCTGGTAGCCCAGCTCGAGCGTCACCGGATCGCCGATGCAAACCGCCTCGGCCGCTTCGTCGCGGCTCTTGGCGCCGACGTCGAGCCACAGGTCCTTGAGCTTCACCACCTGCTTGCGCTCTTCCTCGTCAAGCAGGTGGATCGGCTTGCGGGCGATGACCGCCGGCACGGGCCCCCCGGCCGTGTGGATCGTCATTCGCTGGCCGATGAGCTGCTGCGGGTCCCAGCCGCCGATGGTGTTGGTGTAGATGAAACCGCCCTCGTTGATATAGGTCACCAGCAGGCCGATCTGGTCGCAGTGCCCGGCGAACATCACCCGCAGCTTGGCGCCGGGGTTGATGCAGGCGATGACGTTGCCGTGCAGGTCGGTGCGCACCTCGTCGGCAAAGCCGCCGGCATACTCCCGGACGATTCGTTGCACCGGCTCTTCGTAGCCGGAGGGGCTGGGCGTCTCGAGGACTTGCTGAAAGAACTTCTTGGCGGAGGCTTCCATGGCGAAGATCGGTTCCTTAATGCAATTTTGGAAATGGCTCGCGGACGAACGCGAATTGGGCGGACGTTCGCGGATAGCAGCGTAGCAAGCTGATAAACGCTGATGTACGCTGGTAATTATACATCAGAGTCGATGAGCGCTGATTAGCGGTTCTTCCCTCCAATTTCAAGAATCACTGTATACTGCGTGAATCCGCTTAATCTGCGTTCATCCGAGTGCTATTCAGCAGGCGCGACAGGTTGGCGGCGCTGAACGAATTCAGGGAATAAATCATTCGGCGCCGGCCATTCGCCCAGCTCCAGCAGGTTGCCGTCGGGGTCGCGGAAAAAGACCTGCCGATAGCCGTAGTCGGGCAGCACGCGCTCGACATAGTCCACGTTGTGAGCCCGCAGTCGCTCGACCGCCGCGGCGTAGTCGCTCACCTGCATCGCGAGGTGGCTGCTGCGCGTGTTGATCGGACGGTTCAGCGGCGGCACGAAATCTTCGTCGTGCACCAGGTGAATCATCACGCCGACGCTGCGGTGCAGCAGCCAACTGCCGCGGAACGAGAACGACGGCCGCGGGGTTTCCGCAAAGCCGAGGACCTCGCAGTAGAACGCGGCCCCGCGCGCCGGGTCGGCCGTCGGCAGGGCGACGTGGTTCATGGGACCAGCTTGGACGGGCGGCGGATTCACGGCCGGACGGCGGTTCGATGCGCTGGGCCGGCGCCGACGCCGCCAGGGCGCCGTGCCAGCAAAGGTAACGATTCTACCGATTTTCTGCATTCAGGCGAACCGCCCCGTCGATACCGCGTAAGTGTGCGTCGCGCTCGTGGCGACGCCGCGTCCGGGGGGACTGTCGGAGAACCAGCCATGCTCGCCCGACTGAACGCTCTGGCCGCCGTGGCGGCCCTCTGTGCTAGCGGCATGGGCTGCCGTGCCGTGCAATGCGGCGACGCCTGCGGCCGCGGCTGCTCGATGGCTTTCCAGAAATACGATTGCGCCTGCGAAGACGCCTGCGGCGGTTGCTGCGGCAGCGGCGCCAGCGATCAAACGTGCGACTGCGCCGCCCCGTGCGCCGCGGAAGGATGTGCCCAAGGCGTCTGCTCAGGGCGCTGCGGCGCCGGACGCGGCCTCAAGGGGTGGCTCAGCCGCCTCTGCGGCTGCAACGACTGCGGCGAGATGTACTGGAGCGAGTGGCACAACGACCCGCCCTGCGTCTATGAGCCGTGCGACAATTGCGGCCGCTACGCCGGCGGCTGCCGCTGCGAAAGCGCGGCCTACCAGGCCGACTACCGCGCCGAAGGCGCCGTCTGGCGGTAGGGTACGACTGGCGGCGCGGCCCGCCCCGGCCGCATTCTTAGGGCGGCTTGCTGCGCGTGCCGCGCTCGCCCCACTAGCCTAAATCCTGAATAGGCGCTTTGCGTTGGCGGTCGTTTGAGCGGCCAGTTCCGCGAGCGTCACGCCACGGGCGGCAGCCAGGCACTCGGCCGTATGCCGAACCAGGGCCGGCTCATTGGGCCGCCGGCTGCGGACCGGTTCGGGCGACAAGTACGGGGCGTCCGTCTCGACCAGCAGCCGATCGGCGGGGATCGTCGCCGCACAATCCCGTAGCGATTGCGACTTCTTGAACGTCACCATGCCCGCGAAGCTGATGTACAGGCCCAGGGCGAGGCATTCAGCCGCCATCGCCGCATCGCCGGTGAACGAGTGCATCACGCCGCTCAAGCGACCCCGCTGGCTCGCCGCGCGCAGGGCGGCCAGGATGTCAGCGTCGCAATCCCGCATGTGGACAATGAACGGCAGGTCCAGGCGGCGGGCCAGATCGATGTGCCGATCGAAATATTCCTGCTGCAACTCGAACGGGGCGAAGTCCCAGTAGCGATCGAGGCCGGTCTCGCCGACGGCGACGACCCGCGGCGCCGCGGCTAGTCGTTCCACCGCCGCCCAATCGCCCGGCAGGGCCTCGGCGACGTAATTCGGCTGAATGCCGACGGCTGCGAAGACCAGCCGGTAGCGGGCGGCGAGCTCGACGCACTGGCGGCTGGAAGCCGCGGTCGTGCCGACGGCGACTACCGCATCGACGCCGGCGACCGCGGCGCGCTCGATCACCGCGTCGCGGTCCGCGCCAAATTCGTCCTGATCGAGATGCGCGTGGGTGTCAATCAGCATGGACGGCCTGCGGCGGCTTGCGACCCGCCTCCGCCGCCGAGCTACGGGGCGGCGGGCTTCGCGACGGCGGGCTTTTTGGCCGGCGGCTGTACCAGTTCGCGAAGCGTATCAAGATGCCCCTTGGCCATGCCGAGGGCCTCTTCGGCGATGGCGCGGGCCGCCGGCGCCGTCTGCAGCCGCTCGACGAGCCGCTCCATCGTCGCGATGTCCTGCTCCTGATACCCGACCGCCGCGCGCAGCAGATAATCGATGTGCAGGTCGTGCAGATCGGTGAATTCCATAGGGAATTCCCCGCTGCGGGGCAGGGCGTCGGCGTCGACGATCATCCGGCTGATCCGATCGGCCAGCGCGTCCTGATCCATGGCGATCGCCCGGATCGCCTCCAGCTCCTCGCCGCGCCCCGCCGGGACGTGCGGCCGCGACCATTGCAGATACTGCGGAAACGACTTGCAGTGTAGACCCAGCAGGCGGTTAAGCCAGTGGATGGCGTCGGCTTTCATGCGGCGGGCGCGGGAGGCTTCGAGGACGGGAGCGAGCACAGGACATTCATCAAAAAAGGGTCAAGTTCGGGGCCGCTGGCCCGGCGCATCACGCGCCGAACAATCCGGCGGCCGCCTCGTAGGCCCACGGCGCCACCAGGTCCGGCAAAATGCCTAAGATGACCACCGGCAACGTCACGGCGAACACGTAGCTAGTCGATAGGAAGCCCAATTGCACCGGGCGGCTCGAATCGGGCTGCGGATCGATGCACATCGTCTTGGCGACGCGGGCGTAGTACACCAGCGAAATGGCCGTGTTCACCGCGGCGACGACAAACGTGAACATCAGCAGCGGACCCCCGGCTTCGTACAGGGCCTGCAGCAGACGCAGTTTGGGCCAGAAGCCGGCCAGCGGCGGCAAGCCGACGAGACTGAACAG
>JADLBW010000071.1 GCA_020847515.1 Pirellulales bacterium
GTCGGCCCGATCGGCCTCGGAGGAGTAGCCCGGCATGGCGCCGTACAAATCGAGGATGTACTTCGGCTCACTGGCGATATCGAACGCTTCCGGGACGGTCGTCTGCATTCGGTAGGCCAACTCGTACTGGGAGATCCGTGTCAGCGTTTCCGGATCTCCGGCCGCGTCGAAATGCGCCCGATCGAGATCGCTGACGGCCTCGATGGTCCATTTCCGCAACTGCCGGTCCATGCCGGCGGGATCAGCCAGATACAAAATCGGCTCGCCCTGCGTTCGACACTGCACGCCCTGAAACACGGAGGGCAGGAAACCGGCGCCCCATAGCGATTTGCCGCCGTCGGGAGTCTTGCCGCCCGAGGCGAGCACGACGAACCCCGGTAAGTTGGAGTTTTCGCTGCCAAGGCCGTAGGTCACCCACGAGCCCAACGACGCGTAACCGATCGCGGCTGACCGGTATGCATCAGCAGTTGCGCCGGTACATGGTTAAACTCCTTGGTGGTCATCGACCGGATGACGCACACGTCGTCGACAATGTCTGAGAATCGCGGCAGCAGCTCGCTGATCCATTGCCCGCTGGCGCCCCAGCGTTGATAAGCGAACAGCGGCCCCAACATCGTCGGCACGCCTTTGATAAAGGCGAAACGCTTGCCCTCCAAGTACTGTTGGGGGCATTGTTGGCCGTCGAACCGGGCGAGCGTCGGTTTATGTTCAAATAGGTCGATCTGCGACGGCGCCCCCGCCATGTGCAGGTAGATGATCGACCGGGCTCGCGACCGGTGCTGTCCGGCGAGCAAAGACGACGAGGCGGCCTCCGCCGAGGGCTGCCGCTCGACCAGCGCCGACAGCGCCATGGCGCCCACGCCCAGCCCGGTCCCGCCGAGGAAGTGGCGTCGCGTCAGGTCGCCCAATCGTTTCTCCAGGAGAGCGGCAATCATAGGCCCGTGCTTTCAGTTCAGCGTAATGGCTTCGTCGAGATTCAATAGCACGCTGGCGGCGACCACATAGGAGGCGAACTCGTGCGGCTGCAGGTCGGGGGGAACCTCGGCGTCTGCGCGGCACTGGCGGAGAAGCTGTAGCGCGTCCTCTGGATGGGCGGCGAACTTCGCTGCCGCAGCGCTGCGCACTTGCTCTAGCCGCCGAACCTCGTCATCCGCGGGCGGACGAACTAGCAGCAGGCGAAAGCCCCGCGTCAGCCGCGAAGAATCAGTTGCGCCGCCTTCAATCGCCATGCGCTTGGCGAGTGCGGCCGCCGCTTCCAGGTACGCCGGATCGTTCATCAGTACCAGCGCTTGCAGCGGCGTATTGGTGGGCAGCCGACGAATCGCACATACCTCGCGACTCTCGGCGTCGAAGATGACCATCGGAGGATACGGGCTGGTCCGTTTCCAGTAGGTGTACAGAGCGCGGCGATAGCGGTCCGGACCCTCGCTGGTCTCCCATTTGCGACTGTTGTAAATGCTCTTCCAGACGCCCGGCGGTTGCGGCGGCATGACGGGCGGGCCGAACATTGTGCGAGAAAGCAGGCCCGCCGCGGCGAGCGCCTGATCGCGGACGGTTTCAGCCGGCAGCCGGAAACGCGGCCCGCGCCCCAGCAGCCGATTTCGCCCGTCGACCGCGCGTTGCTCGGCCGTACAGGTGGAAGACTGCCGGTAAGTAGAGGACATGACGATGGTCTTGCACAGCTTTTTCAACGACCACTCGTCGGCGTCGCGAAACTCGATCGCCAGCCAGTCGAGCAGCAACTGGTGCGATGGCGGCGCGCCTTGCAGGCCGAAATCGCCTTCTGTCTCGACCAGGCCGACGCCGAACAACCGCGCCCACATGCGGTTCGCCGCCACTCGGGCAGTCAGCGGATTGTCGTTCGCCATGATCCATCGTGCCAGCGCTAGTCGGTCATGCGGCGCTGCGTCGCCCAGGCGTCCAAACGCGCTGGGCGCTTCAGGCTGCACTTCAGCGCCAGGATCGAGGAAGTTGCCGCGCAAATGAATATGCGTCGTGCGCTGTTGAGCCACGTCGAGCTGCCGCATGATCGGCAGTTTGGCGACTCGGCCTTCAAGTTCTTCAAGGCTTTTCTTCAACGCTGATTCCGCTGCATTCTCCGCAGGCCTGCGTTCGGTCGCCTCCGCCGCCGGGCTTGAGCCTCCTGGCGCCGCCAGCGCGGTTGGCCGCGTCGCCGACGTCTTCTTGCCAAGGTCGGCGAGCTGCCGCCGCAACTCCTTGAGTTGCTGCTGTTGTTCGATGGTCTCCAGCCGGATAACCGGCGCGTCATCGAAGCGGTCCGCATCCGCCGTTTGGTTAAAGATGGCGAATAGCTGGTAGTATTCCTCCTGGGAGATCGGATCGAATTTGTGTGCATGGCACTTCGCGCAGCCTGCAGTAAGCCCCATCCACACCTGCATCGTCGTGTCAACGCGATCCTTGACGGCGGCGACGCGGAACTCCTCGTCGTCAGTTCCGCCTTCGTCGTTGTTCATCGTGTTGCGGTGAAACGCCGTCGCGATCTGCTGGTCGGCGGTCGACTGCGGGAGCAGATCGCCCGCCAGTTGCTCAATAGTAAACTGATCGTAAGGCATGTCGGCGTTGATGGCCCGTATAACCCAGTCGCGATAGGGCCAAATATCGCGCGGAAAGTCCTTCTCATAACCCTTGGTGTCCGCGTAACGAGCTAAGTCGAGCCACACTCGAGCCCAATGCTCGCCAAAATGGGGCGACGCCAGCAGTTCGTCTACAATTCGCTCATACGCAGGCAGCGTCGGCGAGCTGGCGAACTCGTCCGCAAGCTCCGGCGTAGGAGGCAGCCCGGTAAGATCCAGGTAAACTCGCCTCACGAGGGCGTAGGGATCCGCCTGCTCACTGGTGGCGAGCCCCGCTTGTTCAAGTCGGGCGAGGATGAAACAGTCGATGCCGTTAACGGGCCAATCAGCAGACCTGACCGCGGGCAGCGCGGGGCGCATGGGGGGACTGAACGACCAATGGGCCGCGTACTCCGCCCCCTGCTCAACCCAAGTTTGGAGCGTTCGCTGCTGGACAGGGGAAAGTCTGTGCCCAGAATCGGGCGGCGGCATCACAAGATTCGGATCGCTCGAGGTAATCCGTTCGACAAGCGGGCTGGCCCCGGCCTGTCCCGGCACGATCACCCCCTGCGCTAGGGCTGACTCCCGCAAGTCCAGTCGTAAATCGGCCTCGCGCGCTGCATCGTCGGGGCCGTGACAGGCAAAACAGTTGGCCGCCAGGATTGGACGGATGTCATGCGTAAAGCTGGTCGCGCCGTCTGTGGTTTCAGCGGCCGAGGGGCACGGCTGGTAGCACAGCGGTAGTAAAGCCAAGGCGCTGGAGAGCACGGCCGGGGCAAGAGAGGTCAGGCTTCGCATGGCTGCGCTCTGGGGCCATGAATGCTCAGCGGACGCCGACGGAGCCCAGCTCAAACAATTCGCGCACCTGACGGGGCGTCAGCGCGTGATTGAAGATGGCAAGTTCGTCGAGGCGCCCGTCCCACATGTTGTAGTCGTGTGAATCGGGGGCGTCCGCCTTCAAATTCAACTTGGTGCCAATGGCCAAGGCCTTGATACGCGGATCTCGTCTCAGTTGGCGGGATGGCTTGCCGTCCACTTCCTCGCCGTTGCGATAGAGATGCAGCGTTTTGCCGTCGGCCACAAAGGCGACATGGTGCCATACCCGCAGCGGTATGGGCGCCGAGTCCTTCACCATGATCTCCTGGCCGCTGCTATCCTGAATATGCGCTTCCAGCTCGCCGCTGTCGTAGTGCAAGCCAAAATGAAACTGCCCCCATTGATCCGAGCCGGCCCAATTCTTGGCGATGCTGCCCCATCGCGGCCGCGACTCCGCCATTACCCAGGCCGCTACCGATAGCTCATCGCCTTCCGCCTGTGGATACTCGGGGGCCACGGCGTACGTGCGCTGGGCGGGCCCTCCCAGCTCGAGCGCCAGCCCCACTTTGCCCGCCGCCCATACCGATTTTCGCGGCTCCCCGAAGAAGATCTTCGCATCGGCCCGATGGAAGGCGACGTCGCGTAGGGTTGCCCCGTCGCTGGCAGGCTCCATGGGGTAGTACACCGCGGGCTGCAGTTCCAGGACGCGCTGGGTGTACGTCCGCGGCGTCGACGCCAGGTTGCGCAAGAATCTCTGTTCGTCAAGATCGATGCCCGAAGGCATGCCCGTCGCATAATCGATGCTCGCAGCTTCGCCGGTGGTCAGATGGAGCGGACTTGCGCCTCGCGCCTTAGAGCCGCTCAGATTGATCTGGACTTTGCCGTTGAATACGTGAACTTCCGACTTCTCGCCTTGGACGGCGTCCACCGCGAAGTCAGTCCCCAGATCGATGACGGTTCCGTTGGGTATCTCCACGCGAAACCCCGTCGCTTGCCGAGGGACGTGCGCAGCGACCCGGCCGCGATCAATCCGCACCCCTTGGCGATCAAGCAGCGTGAAGCTTGCGGGCGCTTCCAGGGTCAGTACCACGCCAGATTCCGACTGCAACTCGATGATGCCCCTGCATAACTCGTAGGCTCCTTGGGGCATAGCCGTACCCGCCGGAGGCGCCGCCTCTCCGGCAGGCACGTAGAGAAACCTCGCATCGACTTGCTTTTGAAGGCGCGCCACGACGTCGCCGCGGAAGGGCGGCGTCGACGTCGCGGGCGGAATCCTGGAACTGCGGGCGACGACCGCCGCCAACACGGCCACGACTGCCGCAGCGACGCCGACCCCCACGAGGGACCTCAAGCCGCGCCAAGCAGGTTTCTGGCGGGGAGCGTTGAGCGGCGGCAGTTCCTCGTCGAACTCCTGCCAGCTCGACAGCAATCCATGTTCGGCCCGCAGCAAGCCGTGCATTTGGCAGTAATCGAGGTATTGGAACCGGCGCGACGGATCGTGTTCTAGAAACCGTCCGAACTCCAGGCGATCCTCGTCATTGAGGCCTCCTTCAAGGAGTCGACCCAGTAGGGATTCAAACCGCCGATTTTCGTCGCGATCGTTCACGGGGCGACCTGCAGGGTGTCAGTGCGTTTAACGCAGGCAATCAGCCACTGCCTGGCCCGGAATAGAAGCTGCGACACCGCATTGGAGCTCCGACTCATCCGCGCGGCCACCTCAGCGACCGCCAGTTCCTCCGCGTATCTGAGCCGCAGCGCCTCGCGCGAGCGGAAATGGATCCGCTCCAGGCAGAATGCCAGCGCCTGCGCGCGCTCTTCGTATCGCTCGTCAAGATCCTTTGATTCAATCGCTAATGCAGCGACAACGTCGTCGCTGAACATGACCTTATCTCGCAACTTCCGCTGCCGGTAAGCCATGCACTGAAAATGCGCCACGCGGAACGCCCACGCCTTGAAATTGGTGCCAAGCACAAAGTGGCGCGATTCCTTCCACAAGACGATGTTGGTCTCCTGCAGGACGTCGTTCGCGGCATCGGCGTCTGCGATCAGCGAGAGAATATACGCGTACAGCCGGCCCTGAAACTGGGTCATCAGGCCGACGAGTGCTTCTTGATCGATTGGCGGATTAGTCATGGGCGCCTGGTCCTCCAAGTAAAGAGCAGAACGCATCGCCATCTTACGGCGAATCCCAAAAATGGCAGCTCGCGGCGCGGGCGTAGCCGGCCCTTGGCAGTGCGGTGCGTCGTGAACCTGGGGGCCGGCTGGCCGGCTGTGTGGCGGGAGGCGCCACTTCAGCCGGACAGATCGCTGGTCGAAAGGCCGCAAGCATGAGGTTTCGGGGCAATAACTTGGAAAAGTGGCAAAAACTGCTGAAGTTGCCGTAAGATATCGCAACGTGCCGCTATTGGCTCATACCTGGCAGATCCGGACGGGCCGTTGCCTCCGCGTCGAAGCCGGGAAGAATCGACCGTTCGGCGCTCAGGGCGTCGGGCGCGACAGCTTTTCGCCGTTTTTTCGACGAGGGCGCCGTCGGGCGCGCTCGTCTGCGCGTTTCGCGCCTGGTCGAGTTAGCGTTGAAAATGAACGCTGGCCGCAGCTCAGCCGTCTAGAGTCGTCTTGGGAGAAGTGGCAACGTGACATCTTTTCTGCAACCCGAGTTCTACATTCTAGGGGAGGGAGACTAATGAGATTGTCGTCAGCTCACTTCGCCTTGCTGCTCGCGGGCGCATGGTGCGTCGCCGCGACGAGCAAGGGCGCCAACGTCCAGTTCGATGCCGGTTCCAGCAGCGACTTCACCGTTGCTGCCAATTGGGCGGACGACAATCCGCCAGTCGCCGACGGCGACGTCCATTTCATCGAAAACGGATTGACGGCCGATCTCACCGGGACGGCCACGGTCAATGGTGTGGTGGTCGGCGATATATCGACAGGCACGCTCAATATCAACGGCGGGACGCTCAACGTAGACGTAACGGCCGGCTTTCCCCAAGGTTTTTCGATTGGCGGACATCTTAGCAACCACACAGGATTTGGCGTCGTCAACGTGACCAACGGCGGAACAGTCAACATCAACCTGATGGGCGGATCGCCCGATACGGGCTTCGTCGGCGAACGTGCCGACGGCGAGCTTCATATCGGCGCGGGTTCCACGGTGAATGCCCCGGGAATTATCTGGCGGATCGGCCAGTTCGGCGGCTTTTTTGGTCCCCCGCCGCCGTGGGACGCCGTGGGCGTCGTCACGGTGGAGGGAACGCTAAATACTCGGCAGCTCTATGTGGGCGTGCAGGGCGGTCATAGCGAAGTCACGGTGTCCGGGAACGGCTCGATTACGCTGACCGGCCAGCTTCATTCGAGCATCGAAACGTTCCGCATCGAACGACTCTCGACGATGCGAATCGTCGGATCCAACGCCTCCTGGCAGTCCGACGATATTATCGCCAACACGCAGGCAGGCGAGGTGCGCAACACCTTCGAGTTCGTGACCGACTCCGGCGGCGTTTCGCCGTTTGTGGCCGCTGACGCTATCTTGTTCAAGTAACTGTTCACGGCTTGGGATGAGAAACTGGTCTTTGCTTAGCGGTCGATTTCGGCGACACCTGTGGCATGTCGCTGGAGATTACCGAGGAACTGATTGCTCGCCAATCGCCGGAGGCGCAGGCGA
>JADLBW010000072.1 GCA_020847515.1 Pirellulales bacterium
CAGCAGCGAAACGTTGAAGTTCGATACGCCGATGTGGCGCACCAGCCCCGCCTCGACGAGCCGCTCCATGGCGCCCCAGGTTTCGCTGATCGGTATCCCGACCGGGTGCATCCGCGGCTGCTTCGCTTGCGGATCGAAGAACCATCCCGCCGGATAGCGCGTTTCAAACGGAACGTGCTCCAGCGCGATCGGGAAGTGAATGAGATACAGATCGAGATAGTCGAGCCGCAGGTCGCGAAGCGAGCGCTCCACCGCCGGTCGCACGTGCTGGCGGGCGTGGTTGGTGTTCCACAGCTTCGAGGTAATCCACAGCTCCTCGCGGCGGCACAGCCCCGCCTGCATCGCGCGCTGCAGGCCGTCGCCCGCCTGCGGTTCATTGCCGTAATCGCTGGCCGCGTCGAAATGCCGGTACCCGACTCGCGCGGCCTCCACGACGGTCGCCGCCGCCTGCGACGGATCGATTTTCCATAGTCCCAGGCCTACCGCAGGCAGCCGCGCGCCCCCGGCGAGTGATATCTGGTCGGCGCGAGCCGCCGTATCCGCAGCGTCCATGTGTTGATGCTCCTTATCGCTCCACCTGCCGCCGATGTTACCGCGACGGCGGCGCCCAGCGCACCGCCGAATCGGCCCGGTTGAGAGGGCCGCGCTCCGCGGCGGCCGGGCCGGCAGCCTGTCAACGGCAACTTTGTTTGTAGCACGCCGCCCGATAATTTAGCGTATTTTTGATTCCTCCGCCGCTAATGAACCTGCTGTAAATTTGGCCAGCGGCTAGTGGCGATCAGCTATCGGCTATCGGCTCTGGGCTATGGGGTAGTGGGCTATGGGGTAGTGGGTCACTTTGATGTAGTCATCTCGCTCCGCGAGATGACTTTCCGCTCGCGGAGCGAGCGGTCCACCCTTTCTTAGGCAAATTGACCCACCACCGACTATGGGCTGGCGGCCAGCGCCTAGCGGCTAGCGGCTAGAATTAGGCCTTTCCCCTCTGGCCGTCGGCCGCTAGCCGCCAGCCGCTAGCCGCTGGCCAGGCAGGCTTCATTAGTCGCGCAGATCTCAACAATTCAATTCCCGATCAACAAGGCTTTTTCCGCTAGAATCCCCGCGTGCCACCCGCTAAGGGCACTAGCGCCACAGCCGACAACCGGTTCGAGGTATATCGATGGACGTCATCAACGTACGCAGCGATACGCAGACCTTGCCCACCCCTGCAATGCGCCTGGCGATCGCCAATGCCGCGCTGGGCGACGACACCTACGATGAAGATCCGACGGTTCACGAGTTTGAATCGTTGGCCGCGGAAATGCTCGGCAAGGAGGCGGCCCTGTTGGTGATCAGCGGCACGATGGGCAATCTCTCCGCCCTCATGGCCCACGGCTCGCCCGGCGACGAGGTCCTCCTCGACCCTGAGTCACACATCTTCTATTACGAAGCGGGCGGCCTGGCCGGCGTCGCCGGGCTGATGCCCCTGCCCGTCGCCAGCCGCCGCGGCTTGCTCGACCCCGCCGACGTGGCGGCCGCCCTTCGGCCGCCCGATATCCACTACCCCAAGTCGCGGCTGCTCTGCCTGGAGAACACCCACAACCGCAGCGGCGGCCGCGTGACCCCCTTGGCGCTGCACCGCGAGCTGTGCCAACTCGCACATGATCGCGGCCTCAAGGTGCACCTCGACGGGGCACGCATCTTCAACGCCGCGATCGCCGCCGGTTGCTCGGCGGCCGACTACGCCCGGGACGTCGACTCGATTCAGGTCTGCCTGAGCAAGGGCCTGGGCTGCCCGCTGGGTTCCTTCGTCGCCGGCAGTCGCCAGCTCATCGACCAGGTCGATCGGGCGCGCAAGCGGCTGGGCGGCGGCATGCGGCAGGCAGGCGTCATCGCCGCCGCCGGAATCTATGCCTTAAAGAACAACGTCGCGCGGCTCGCCGACGATCACCGCCGCGCCCGACGCCTGGCGGTGCAGCTCCACGAGCTGCCCGGCCTGTCGATCGACCTCCAGTGCGTCGAAACCAATATGGTCTACGTCGATCACCAGGCGACGGGCATGTCCAGCGACCAGTTCGCCCATCGGCTCCAGGCGGCGGGAATCATCGTCAGCACCCGGCCGCCGCATCAGGTCCGCATGTGTACCCACCTCCATCATTCGGACGAAGTGATCGACGAGCTCGTCGCCCGGGTGGAGCGTGTGCTCCGCCGTGAAACCGCGCGGCGCTAGCCGCCCGTCGACCTTGGCGCCGTTCGTTTTAACTGGCCGCCGCGCCACGCCGATTCGTCCGCCCCAGCCGCACGTCGCAGGCACCGCCGCAGCCAACGTTGACCGGTGATATCATTATGCTATCATTGAGGCGTCTCGATAACCCAGGAGCGAAGGGCGATGGCGCAAATATTGGTTCGCGGGCTTCAGCCGCAGGTTGTCGCCCGCTTAAAGGCGCGGGCCAGTGCACATCGCCGGTCGCTGGAGAGCGAGGTCCGCCTGATTCTGGAATCCGCAGCCGCCTTCACCGCCGAAGAAGCCCGCCGCGTCGTCGCCGGGTGGCAGCGCCAGTTGGCGGGCCGCAAGCTCTCCGACAGTTGCGAGCTGTTGCGCGAGGACCGACGACGATGACCACGCTGGTCGTCGACGCCAGCGTCGCAGCGAAGTGGTTCTTTCCGGAGGACTATTCCGCAGAGTGCCGCCGGCTGCTCGCCCCGCAGCGGAATTTGCTCGTGCCCGACCTGATCTGGAGCGAGATGGGCAACATCGTCTGGAAGCGGGTCCGCCAGGGCGAAGTCCAGCCGGATGAGGCCGCCCGACTAATCGCGGACTTTGCTCGCATGCCCCTCGAGGTCGCCCCAACCCAGGACCTGCTGCCTGCCGCTGTTGAACTGGCCATAGCCACCGACCGTACGGTTTACGATTGCATGTACCTGGCGCTGGCCATCGATCGCAAGTGCCCAGTGATAACCGCCGACGAGCGATTCGCCCATGTACTCGCTGCGACCCCCTGGGCCAAACACGTCCGGCACGTTGCCAAGGCCCGCTCACGCGGACGGCGTTCACTTTGAACAGGCCCCCGGTCGCCTAAGGAGTCCCCTTCGCCGCGTCCAGAAAGACAATGCTGGAAGGGTTGCCCACCGCGGCGTAGTGCCCGGTGAACTCCAGCCCGCCGCTGGTGCGATTCACCTGAAACGCCGTTACGGTGTCGCTGCGCTGGTTGCAGCAGTACAGGAAGCGGCCTGTCGGATCGAAGTTGAAGCTCCGCGGATAGTTGCCGCGAGTCCACTCCTCGCCGACGTACGTCAACTCCCCGTCGGCGCCGATCGAGAAGATGGCGATGCTGTCGTGCAGCCGATTGCCCGCATAAACGAACCGCCCATCGCCCGAGACCGCGATTTCCGAGCAGAAATTGCTCCCCGCAAATCCCGCCGGCAACGTCGAAAGGGTTTGCCGCTCGGCCAGCCTTCCCGATTCGGCGTCGAAGTCGAACAGCACGACCGTCGAGCCTTCCTCTTGTATCGAGTAAAGCCACTTGCCGTGGGGGTGGAAATGAAAGTGGCGCGGCCCGTCGCCCGCCGGCAATGCAACGCCGGGCTCGTTCGCCGCCCGCAGCTCGCCCCGCCGCTCGTCGAACTTCCACACAAAAATGCGGTCCAGCCCCAGGTCGACGTGCAAGACGTACCGTCCCGAGGGATCGGCCTGGATCATGTGCGCGTGCGTTCGATCGTGCCCGCTACGGGCGAAACTGCCCGGCGGGGCGCTCGTCGCCGTGGTCGGACCGATCTCGCCGGCGTCGCGCTGTCGGCTGACAGCTTCGGCCAGTCGACCGTCCGGCGCCACCGGCAACACGCTTACCGATCCGCCGAAGTAATTGGCGACCAGCAAGAACTGCCCGCACGGGTGGAGGCTGACGTACGTCGGCCCTGCGCCGCCCGAGCCGACCGTGTTGAGCAGCGTCAGGCTGCCGTCGGCCCGATTGACGCGGTAGGCGCTCACCGAACCTTCGCCGTCGTCGCCCCGGCGATCCGTTTCATTCGCCGCGTACAGCGTTGTTCCCGCGGCGTCGAGCGCCACAGCGCTGGGGCTGACGCCCGCTTCGGCGATTCCGACTGGCGTCATCGAGCCGTTGTCGCGGTTCACTCGAAAGATATGGATCCCGCGCCCGTTGCCCGGCGGCAGGTCCACCTGCGTCGGCAGTACGTCGTGCAGCGGCGAGCTGAATGTGCCGACATACGCGAACAGCGCCGCGTCCCCAGTCGTTTCCGCCCCGCAGCGCCGCGCCTCCACGGGAGCCAGCGCCGCCGCCAGGAGGGTTGCCCGTAGGAAGTAGCGTCGCGAGCTAGGCGGCTCAGCCATGGTTACCGTTGGGTCGAAGGATGCGAAGTCGTCGGCGAGTGATCTCGATGTTGCCAATCCTAACCTCACCCCAGGGCCAGTTGCAGCCCGCACTGGCCCTTAATTGCCGCGAACGGCCCGTTGTTTGCAGGGCTCTTTCCGTCGGCCTCGGTCGGGTACACTGCTGGTCGACGCAGCACGCCTCGCTCATCACGGAGAGTCGCCATGACCGATCCTTGGAATCGTCGTCGCTTCATGCAGGCCGGGGCGGCCTCCGGCGTCTTGCTTTCCTTGGCCGAGGAGGTATTGGCCGGCCAGCAGGATGCCCCCGGCGGCCTGCCGATGCGGCCCCTGGGCGCCACCGGCCAGAACGTTTCGCTGTTGTGCCTGGGCGGCTGGCACATCGGCGCCACCGCCAAGCAAGAGGGCGAAGACCAGGCCGTCAAGCTGATGCACCAGGCCATCGACAACGGCCTGACCTTCTTCGACAACTGCTGGGACTACCACAACGGCTTCAGCGAACAGGTGATGGGCAAGGCCATCGAGGACCGACGCGACAAGGTCTTCCTCATGACGAAGGTCTGCAATCGCGACTACGACGGCGTGAAGGCCAATCTCGAAGAAAGCCTGCAGCGCCTGCGGACCGACCATCTCGATCTCTGGCAGTTCCACGAGATGGTCTACGACAACGACCCCGACTGGGTCTTCGACCAGGGAGGCCTCAAGGCCGCCTTAGAAGCGCACGAGGCCGGCAAGGTCCGCTTTATCGGCTTCACCGGGCATAAGGACCCCAGCATCCATCTGAAGATGCTCAACAAGCCCTACCGCTGGGCGACCGCCCAGATGCCGATCAACGTCTGCGATTACTTCTTCCGCAGCTTCCTGCACGGCGTGGTCCCCCACTGCCTGCAGCAAGGAACCGCCGTGCTCGGCATGAAAAGCCTCGCCGGCGGCGCCCTGGCCAAGACCGATACCGGCCTGACCGCTCCCGAGTGCCTGCGGTTCGCCCTCTCGCAACCCGTCTCCGCACTGGTCTGCGGCATGCGCACCGAGCGCGACCTCCAGCAAGCGCTCGACGTCGGACGCGACTTCAAGCCCTTGTCGCAGGACGAGCAGCAGGCGATTCTCGACAAGGTCCGCCACGTCGCCGCCGACGGCCGCCACGAGCTCTTCAAGACCGCCAAGAACTTCGACGGCCCCTACCATCGCCAGCAGCACGGCTTCGCCGCCGGATAAGCGCAGCGCAATCGGCCCACGGGGATCGGCCACCAGCAACCCCTGACTAGCAATCCGCAATTCGCAATCCAAAATCCGCAATCCGCAATCCGAAACCCGCACCTCGCCGCTGCCCCCACGGCCTCAACCAGCAAAGCGCTGCAGTCGAGCGGCAAGCTGCCCCTTCGGCACGAGGCCGACGATCTCGTCCACCAGCTCGCCCCCGCTGAAGACCAGCAGCGTCGGTATGCTGCTTACCTGGAAGCGGTCGGCCGTCCGCCGGTTCTCGTCCAGGTTCAGCTTGGCGAATTTCACCCGTCCGGCCAGGTCGCTGGCCAGCTCGTCGACGATCGGCGCAAGCATCCGGCAGGGACCGCACCACGCCGCCCACACGTCGAGCACCACCGGCAGCGGAGACTGCTCGACCTCCGCGGCGAAGCTCGCGTCCGTTACCGCCACCGGCCGCAGGAACACCGCTAACGGGGCGCGGCACTTTCCGCACACCGCCTGCTCGCCCCGCTCGATCCGCTGGCGCGGCACGCGATTGTTGGCGCCACAATGGCGGCAAGGGACCAGCAGCTTATCGTCCATCGTGTACTCCGCGCGGTAATCCTCGGCTACAACGCCGAGCTATTGAGCGTCGCGCCGTCAATGCGCCATAGACTCATCAATTGCAGCCCCCGGCCTTGGGCCGGGGGTCGCTTTCCATCAAGACAACGTCGATCCCAAGGGCACGCGACCCCGGCCAAAGGCCAGGGCTGCAGCGGCTTTAGCGGCGCAACGGCCAAAACAGACCAAGGCCTGCTGAATGCTATGCCACCGCCGTACATGAACCAAGGGCGCCGGCCGGGCCTGGCCTCTTCACGCCGAACGGCCGGCTATAGACGGCGCCGACCGGCCTGCTACGCTACCAGTCGCGGCGATTCTCGACTTTTCTCGCCCACTTAAGTGCAACCTATGATCGACGGCCTGCTCGAAAAGCTGCGGCGGTACGACGCCGCCACGATCTGCAATGTCATCGAGCTGTTCGACGTTCGCCCGCATTGCAACGGCTTCATGGACGGCCGCATCAAGGCGGCGTTTCCCGAACTGCCCCGATGGTCGGCTACGCCAGTACGGCCACGTTCCGCTCGGCGCAACTTTCGCGCGGCGCCGACGTGTACGGAACGCTCGAAACGCAATTGAAGCAGCTCGAGGAGCTGCCCGGCCCCGCCGTCATCGTGTTTCAGGACCTCGACGACCCAGCCGTCGGCGCCACGTTCGGCGAGATCATGTGCAGTGTCTACCAGGCGTTCGGCTCGGTCGGGCTGATCACCTCCGGCGGCGGGCGCGATCTGGCTCAGGTCCGGCGGCTGGGGTATCCGGTCTTCACCGGCTCGACGATCTGTTCGCACGCCTGCAGCCACCTGGTCGACGTAGGTCGGCCGGTGCGGGTCGGCGGACTGGTGGTCCACGCGGGCGACCTGCTGCACGGCGACGCCGACGGCGTGACGAGCATTCCTTTGGAAATCGCCGCCGAAGTCGCCGACGCGGCCGACGAGTATATCGCCGCCGAACGAATCCTCATCGATTACGCCCAATCCGACGCCCCCAAGAGCATCGACGAACTGATGGCCCGCAGAAGAGCCATGGGCGACGCCATTGGGGCGCTGCGCCGCCGCGTCAGTCGAGCAGCGGCAGCGGGGTGATCGGTGATCAGTGATCAGTGACTGCCGATTGGTGACTGATAGCCCATAGCTCACAGCCCACAGCTCACAGCTCATAGCTCACAGCCGCTTCGCGGCCATTGTCGCGCCTGGTATAATGCTGACATGACTGCCGAGCACTTCGACCATACGCTTCGAGCCTTCCAAAAGCGGGCGCCGTTCAAGGCGTTTACCGTGGAATTGGGCAGCGGGCAGCGATTCCAAGTTGATCATCCCGAAGCCTTGGTCCTTCGCGATGGCGTGGCGGTGTTCGTCGCCAAGGGAGGCATTCCCGTCCTCTTCGATCATGAAGGAGTCAGTCAAGTGCTTGGCGAGCCATTGCAGCAGTCGATCTAGCGAGGCGGAACCACTCCACTGGCTGGACCATCGGGCGGTTGAGCTTTTGCTCAGTATTGCTGCGACGGCGTTCAAGCCGCTCCCTCGTGTCGGCCGGGCGTCCACCGACTACATATACTTCGGCAGCGCCTTACCTCGACTCGGCATCCGGCGGGCGCCGTCATAGTTCGTCCGTTCCTGGTCGCGCGAAAGAGCATCCTCCGCCGTTTACCCAATCGCCAGATGGCACAAGCCAAAATGACCCTCAATCATTCACTCCGCTAATCGCTCCCTCGCGCCTGTATCGCGGCTAATTGAACCGCCCAGCGCCGCGGCGAAGCCACCGCGGCATCTCTCCAAAGTTTCTCCTTGAAATTAGGCCAGCCTCCCCCGGATAATGTGCGCCTGTTCACTATTGGCAGTCCCGCAAAACATCCGGAGATGCTCATGTCCACCCCCCAGGGCGGCCGACCGCGGTCGCTGACCTCCAAAAAACAAACCCGCCTCTGCCGCCTCGTCGCCCAAGGCGCCTCGGTCGCCGAGGCCGCCCGCCAGGTTCGCGTCTCCTTACGGACAGTCGAGCGAGAACTCCGGCGGGACGAAGACTTCGAGCACGACCTTCAGCTCGCCAAAGAAGCTGCCCCGGTCGATCCCTTGAAGCTCATGCACGCGGCCGCCCGCGCTCACTGGCGGGCCGCCGCCTGGTTGCTCGAACGGACCGATCCGGAGCACTACGCCCGGCGCCCGCCGCAGTCCTGTACCGCCGCCCAGTTTAAGTCGGCAACCGCCGCCCTGATCGAAGCGGCCCTCGAGGCCGCCCCGGCCGACCATCGCCAGGCGGTCTACCTCAAGACCCAGCAGATCGCCGACGAGGCCCTTCAGCGGCTGTTTCCCGAACACGCTCGCACCCCCTTCGCCCCGCCCGCCGGCCTCAAGAGAAACATCCTCACCAGCGAGCAGCAAGCCGCCGCATTTTTGGACGCTGTCGCCAGCAACTACCAAAACCCGCCCCCCAGCACGGTAGCCGCTGCTTCCGCTCGGCCGCCAGAGCCGATCAACCGCGGCATCCACCCGCCCGACGACGGTAGCCCTGATACCGCCGCTCCGCCGATCCCGGCGCCTCGAATTCTGTCGCCAGAACTACGCGAGGCGCCCCTCCACGTCCCCGATCTGCACCCGCTTCACACCTTCGACGGCGACCCCGCCAAGCAGGGCTACCTGCGGGCGCGGCTCGCCGATAGCTTGCGTCGCCGCCTCGCCGAGGCCGCCAACGACCGCGCCGCCGCCCAGCCAGCCGCAGCAATTCCCGCGGGAGTTCTGTCGCCAAAAATAGCGCCTAGCGCCTAGCGCCAAACGCCCGTCCGGCCCCCGTCCGCCAACCGCTCGGCCGGCGCCGCCAACAACCGCGCCCCGCGCCGGCGCGTAACCCGGCCTTTCGCGCCGCCAGTAATAAGCCCTGTCTGGCCGCCAGCCGCCAGATCCCAGCTCCCAGCCCCGCCAGCACGCGACCCGCTCATCGCCTCCACAGAACCAGTCGGCGTGCAACGATGCGCCTATTCGCCGGCAGAAAAATCGCCGCGGCGGGACTGCTTCTTTTGCGACTGACGGTCTTTGGACTTGAGCCGTCGCTCGACCGCGCCCTGCGACGGCCGCGTCTTGATCCGCCGGCGGGGGGGCGTCAGCACCGACAGGATCATGCCGCGGAGCTTTTCGCGGCACGCGGCCAGATTGCGCCCCTGCTCCCGGTGTTCGTCGCAGGCGAGCACCAACTGCCCCTCGTTGTTCACGCGGTTGCCGTAGCGGTCGAGAAGTCGCCGGCGTACGGCCTCCGGCAGGCTGGCGCTCGCGGCAACCCCCCAATGGAGCACGGCCTTGGTGTTCACCTTATTGACGTTCTGCCCGCCCGGGCCGGCGCTCCGCGCAAAGGAGATCAGCAGCTCGCCGGCCGGGATGACGATCTGGTCGTTAACTTCCAAGTCCCGCGGCATCGATGGAGCAGCGGCGGCGCCGCCTCAGTTCGAGTGTGATCATCCCCCTCCCTCGAAGGGAGGGGCTAGGGGAGGGATTAGAATTGTCAGGCAAAATACCCGCTCGCCTGACCTCTCCCCAGCAGAGCGAGGGATTACAAAACACGCTCTTAGTTCGAGTTCTTACGCTATTAGAGGCCCCGCGAATCACGCGAATAGACCCCAGCAGCGGAGGATCCCTCGCCCGTCGCTAGCCAAGCAGACGAGCATCATTTTCCGTCCTACCCCCACCCCCTACCGCCAGCCGCCTACCCCAGCCCCCAGCGATTTCGCGCGACCATCGGCACAGGCGAAACCACCCTCACGGAGATCCCCGTCGTTGCTCGACCTGGGATAACGCCCCCTCGAAGTACCTCCGCGACGAGGCGAGTACTTCGTCGTATTCGGTCGGCTCGATCGCCCGGCCGATCAGTTCCACATCGAAGTCGCCGACGTAACCCGCGCTGAGCAACAGCCGAATCACCTTGGCCAGCCGCAGGCGTCCTTCTCCCAGGGGCCGTCGATCCTGCTCTTCGCCATGGCTTTCGGCGCGGTCGCCCAGGTGAACCACGCCGATATGGGGCGCCAGTTCCGCAAGGTTCGCAAGCGCCGACTGGTCGTGGGCGAAGTGGTACGTGTCGAAGACGAGCTTCAGATACGGGGTGTCGTAGCTCTGAATAAGCGCCAGCGTCGACGGCAGGTCGGTAAGAAACGTCCAGTTGGCGCCGCAGGCGGCGTGCATCGGCTCGATGGCCAGCGGGACTTCGGCGTCGACGGCGAAGTCGAGCAACCGATCGAGCGCGCCCCGCAGCAGTCGTTCGGCGTGGCGGTAGATATGGTTGTTGCGACCTCCGGGATAGATCACCAGGCAGCCCGCGCCCAGCGCGCCGGCCAGGCGAATCGCATGAATCGCGTCTTGGACGCTTTCATCCGGCGTCCGCCCGTCGCTGCCGGTGAAGCCGCCGGCCCACAGGAGATTGGTCACGCGGAGCCCCGATTCGGCGATCAGATCGACGGCGGCTTCTTCGCCATAGTCGGAAAGCTTTTGCCGCCACGCGCCGATGCCTTCGTAACCCGCCTCGGCGTAGCGCCTGACGTCCCGTTCCAGCGGCCACCGGTACGTCGTGACTTCGTTCATCGAAAGCGTAGGCATAGGCTGGCCCTCGGGATGAAGGCTCGCTGCATCAGGCCAGGCGCGCGTCGCGCCGCGGAGGGCGGCACAGACGGTTCCTTAAGCTGCGTGAGTATGCGTGATGACCAGCCAGGTGTAAACCGCTTGACAAGCCATCGACCGCGGATCCTGCGACCAGCGCGGCAAGCCGCGGCGTTGCAGGAGAACGCCCGTCCGCCAGTCGCACGAAAAATGCAGCGAGCCCTTCGCGGCGGCGCCCGCAGAACTGCTCGGCGGCCCACCGCGCACGCCCCGCCGCTAGCTGCAGCGGGCGAGGTCGATCGCGCTATAAAACGTAAGAACCCTCGCGCGACAGACTATTTTGTTGCTAGCAGGCGCAATCATGATATTGTTTAGTCTACGCGACCTCCCTTCCAACAGCGTGCGCCCGCGCAGGCGCCGCCGCCGCCACCCGCCGGCGAGGGGCGTCGCGCTCTTCGCCATTCGGATGTTGTGCAACGCTCATGGAGGACTCCAGGGCCCTTGAGCGATGACGGTCCGCCTGCTAGTCGCCGACGATCACGAAGTAGTGCGCGCAGGCCTAAAGAGCCTGCTGGCGCCGGCTCGCGACGTTGAAATCGCGGGCGAGGCCGCCGAGGGCCCCGAAGCGATCCGGCTGGCGCGGCGCCTGCGCCCGGACGTCATGTTGCTCGACGTCCGCATGCCCGGAGCAGACGGCCTGGCCGTGCTGAGCCAGATTCGCGCCGAGCTGCCGAGCATCGCGGCGCTGATGTTCAGCGCTTACGACAATCCCACTTACATCGCCCGGGCGATGGCCCTGGGCGCCGCCGGCTATCTGCTGAAGAACGCCTCCGGCGAGGAGATCATCCTGGCGATCCGCCGCGCGGCGAGCGGCGAGAACCTCTGGTCGAGCGAGGGGCGGCGGCAGATCTCGGCGGCGCTGTCGACCGAGCGCGCGACCGGCGACGTCGACGTCCCCCTGACTAAGCGAGAAGCCCAAGTCCTGCGGCAGATGGCCCTGGGCCTGAGCAACAAGGAGATCGCCCAAGCGCTGGAGATCAGCTACGAAACGGTTAAGGAACACGTGCAGCACATACTGCGCAAGCTCGCCGTCGCCGACCGCACCCAGGCGGCCGTGTGGGCGGTGCGGATGGGGGTCGTATGAGCGGCGCCGCAGCATCTCCCTCAGGCGGTTGATTCCTGGGCCCAGTCGAGCCCCAGTCGAGCCCAGTCGAGCCGCGGAAGCGCGAACCGGCCGCGGCCCGGTCGGGGCAGGGCAGCGGGGAGTTTACAATCTCGACCAACCCGCATCGACTTGGACGAGATCGGGCCCTGCCCAGCCGCCGCCGCCACGGTCGGGTTAGATGGCCGCTTTGCCGCTTTCCCCGGTGCGGACCCGGACGACGTCGGCCAGTTCGGAGACGAAGATCTTCCCGTCGCCCACCTGGCCGGTCTTGGCCGCGTCGACGATCGACGAGACCGCCTTGGCGAGCATGCCGTCGTCGACGACGACTTCGATCTTGACCTTCGGCACGAAGTCGATGCGATATTCGGCCCCGCGATAGGTTTCGGTATGGCCGCGCTGGCGCCCGAACCCGCGGACTTCAGTGATCGTCATACCTTGCAGACCAACGGCGACGAGGGCTTCCTTGACATCGTCGAGCTTGTGATGGCGCACGACGGCTTCGATTTTTTTCATGGGTGACAGGCCCGCTTGATTGTAAATGGTGAATGGTGATCAACGACGGGTGATGTGCGGCCGGGGCCTACGTGAAGATGTAGCCTTCTTCGCCGTGTTCCGAAACGTCGAGGCCGCGGACTTCGCTCTGCTCGCTCACGCGGAGCCCCAGGGCGGCGTCGATCACCTTGAGGATGATGAAGGTGGCGACGATGCTGAACAGCCAGGTGACCGCGGTGGCGATCGCCTGCCCGATGAACACGCGGCTCTCGCCTTCGATAAGGCCCAGCTTGTTCGGCCCGTCGATGTTCCAGCAGGCGCGGGTGGCGAAGACGCCGGTGAGCAGCGCGCCGAGCGTGCCCCCGACGCCGTGTACGCCAAAGGCGTCGAGCGAATCGTCATACCCGACCGCCCCTTTCAATTTGCTGCAGGCCAGCGCGCAGACCACCCCGGCGATCAATCCCATGGCCAGGGCGGGCATCGGCTGGACGAAGCCGGCGGCGGGCGTGATGCAGACCAGCCCGGCCACCGCGCCCGAGGCCGCGCCCAGCACGCTTGGCTTGCCGTTGTGCAGCCATTCGTACGCGCACCAGCCGAGGACCCCGGCGGCCGCCGAAAAGTGCGTCGCACAAAAGGCGCTGGAGGTCAGGTGATCGGCCAGCAGTTCGCTGCCGGCGTTGAAGCCGAACCAGCCGACCCACAGCATGGCGGCGCCAAGCACGGTAAAGGTGAGATTGTGGGGCCGCATGTCGTCGTGCCCGAATCCGCGGCGGCGCCCAAGAATCAGGGCGCAAATCAGGGCCGAGACGCCGGAGCTGATGTGCACCACGGTGCCGCCGGCGAAGTCCAGGGCCCCCCCGCCGATCGCGTGCTGAGAATTGAAAGCCAGAATGCCCCCGTCCCACACCCAGTGGCAGAGCGGGCAATAGACGAGCGTTCCCCAGAGGATCGAAAATACGACCATGGCGCTGAATTTCATGCGCTCGGCGAAGGCCCCGCAGATCAGCGCCGGCGTGATGATGAAGAACATCCCCTGGAAGAGCATGTGGCAGTACATCGGAATCGGAGTGCCGAAGACGTCGTACATCGGTTCGGTCGGCAGGTTACTCGCTTCGTCCCAACCGCGCTGCACATTCTGCATGAACAGGTACTCGCCGTCGCCAATCCAGGGCCCCGAGCCGCCGAACGCGAGACTATAGCCGTACAACGCCCACAGGACCGTCATCAGTCCCATCAGAAACAGGCACTGCATCATGATGCTCAGGACGTTCTTCTTGCGGACCAGCCCGCCGTAGAACATGGCCAGGCCCGGCGCCGTCATGAACAGCACCAGGGCGCTGCTGGTGAGCATCCAGGCGATGTTGCCGGCGAGCCGCCCTTGCTGGGCCGTAGCGTTGACCGCTTCGAGCGTCAGCGGGGGCGGGGCCGCTGAGGAGACGTCGGCATCGGCAGTCGGCGCCGTCGTTTCGGAAGCGTCTTGGGCATGTAGCGGCCGCAAACCGAAGCTGATCAACGAAACAAAGAACGTCAGCAAGGCCGCCGCCCGCCGCAGACCGCGCACGTGGTCTGCGCCGCCAGTCGAAGCTGTCATGGTTCCGCCTCCGCGTAAAAAGTTGAATCGTACCGAGTCGTAGCCGTGGCGGCGCGAGGCCGCTCGCCGGGATCGGCCGCGCGATCGCAGCGCCGGAGCGTTGGGCGCCAGCCGTTGCCCAATCGACCGGGAATAACTGCGACAAGTGCACGACCGCTCGGCCGCAGGCGTCAAGCAGCGGCACGGCAATCGGCGTGGCGACACTATCGGGATCGTCCCGATGCGGCGCCCTGCACGGCGTTTGAAGTTGAGGCGAGGGCGAAAGCAAGGGCCGTGCCAACGCTGCCGCGGCCCCTCGCGGCCGGCCCTGGCAACGGTCGCAAACCGAAGCCGCTTATGGAGAACGGCGCTGCCGACGGTTTTCATAGACGAGACGCCGGGGCATCGCCCTGCCTGTGGTTTAGGCACGCCTCGCACAGCTAGGGCGCAGGCGGCGTAACGATTATTCAGGATGGCACGCGCCGATTGGCGAACGCTGTTTGGCCCCATCTCAGGGCCGGCTGTCCTTAGCGGGGTCGACCAGCGCATCGATCAGGCCTGGATCGGTGAGCCGCTTGGACAGGTCGGCGGCGAGTTGGCTGAACATTTCGCGGCACTGTTCGCGACGCTCGGCGGCAAGTGGATCGTTGGTCGCGGCGAGCGACGCCAACGGCAGTCGTTGCCGCCATTGCAGGGAATCGACCAGATGCGCACGGAGGGCGTCGTAGACGTCGATGGCGGTGCGACTCATCACGCCGATCGCCAGCGACGCTGCAGGCTGGCCGGCGCCCGCTTCCGCCTGGTGCCAGTAGCCGCACGGCACATACAGCAGGTCGCCGGCGCGCAGCGTCGCCCGGAGCACAGGCATGATCTCGCGGCGGTAGCGCATGTCAGAGGGGAGCGTTTCTTTGAGCGGCCAGGGATTGACGGTGTTCTTGCGTAACGAGTAGGTCTTCTCGCCGGCAGTTTGAATGATGAAGACGTCTTCGGCGTCGTAATGCCAGGTGAACCCTTTGGCGCCTGCCGGGGTGATGAACATCTGCACGTCGATGGGGCCGCGGAAGGTGCGCTCGAACGATTCCGCCAGGGCCGCCAGTTCCGGGCGATGCCGCTGGGCGCGGCGGACCACTAGTGTATAGCCCTCCTCGATAAGCAGTCGGCTCTGCTCCACGTTGGTTGGCGGCGGCCCAGGGCGGCGCTGTCCGTCGCGAACAATCAATACATCGGCGTCCGGCGCGGTCAACGCGGCCGCAACCGTTTCCCAGTCGCCCCAGCCTCCGATCGAGGCGGCGGAGCCCTGGAGAGCCAGCGGCAGCCGGTAAAGATACTCCTGGATGAACCGGGAGACGGGGAAATCCCCAAACACCTCGTGAGCATTCATGGCACGCGTCCCGGGACGTTAAGGCGAATCTGAATCGGCGGCCCGCCGCTTAAAGCCCTTCCTGCAACTCGGCAGGCGCGTCAGCCGGCCCGTGCGCACCAAACCGAGCGAATTACGGCATGATTCGTGCATGCGAGGGGAGGGCCTCGTGAGCGGCGATGCCGCACAAGGCGACATTGTGGTGGAGCAGCGGGCCGGCGCTGCCGTCGACCGGCTGGTTGTTATTGCGGATTTAAGATTATGCCGGCCGACCCGTCCTTATTCACGCGATTTGCCCAGGCGGCATCCCGAATCACAGGACGACCGGTCGCCTTTATGCTCGCTTCGGCGATCATTGTCATCTGGGCGCTTACGGGGCCGATGTTCAGCTTCAATGATACCTGGCAGCTCGTCATTAACACGGGGACGACCATCATCACCTTTCTCATGGTGTTTCTCATCCAGAACACGCAGAACCGGGACACGGCCGCGATCCAAATCAAGCTGGATGAGTTAATCCGCTCGACCAAGGGGGCCCATAACGCCCTACTCGATCTGGAAAACCTGGAGGTTCAAGACGTCGAGCGGCTCCGCGACGACTACGTCGAACTGGCCAGCTCTGCCCGCGAGGATCTGGCTGACGGCAAATCGGATACGCAGATTCGCGAAACGAAGAACGCGACGATCGAAAAGCAGAACAAAAAACAGCGGCGGCGAAAAGCGTGAAGCCCTCGGAGGTCGGAGGTCGGAGGTCGGAGGTCGGCGAGCGGCGAGCGGGGGTAATTTTCACAGCCCCGGCAACGGCGGTAGAGCCGCTCAGCGGACGGCGCCGATACCTCAGCAGGCCCGTGGACGGGCGACGACGGGGCCGGCCGAACGCCTTGCCCAGCCGGCATACTCGCCGTCTCGCCGGCAATGCAATCGGCAAACTTTAGCTGGTTCGCAAGGATGCGATCAACCTCGCCGATACTGCTGGCCGCGGCCTTCCTGCTGCAGAGCGGGTGCGGCCTGAATACGGCCGTGCTGCAGCGGGGCGGCAGCGATCGGACGGGCGTCCTGCTGAACTACTCGTGCGGCGCCCGGACGTGCGATCCGATCGATCCGGCCAAGCCGACGATCGTCTTTACGCACGGGTGGAACCCGCTGCCCAATCGGATCCACGCCACGTTCGGCTCGTCCTCAGCGGCGGCCATTAAGGCCCGCTGCGGAGCAAGTTACAACCTGCTGTCGTGGGACTGGAACGGCGTGCGGGTGCCCGCGCTTAACGACGGTCCGGTGCGCGTCGGGCGGCAGCAGGGCGTTCTGCTGGCCTCGGCGCTGCGCCGCCGCGGCATCGATCCCAGTCGCACGCAATTGATTGGTCACAGCCTGGGGACGCTGGTCGTCACGCAGGCCGCCGCCTGCCTGGCCGACCTGGGGCCGATGGCCCAGATCACCCTCTTGGACGCCCCGAAGGCCTACCACGAAGAGGTCTTCTGCGAGCACCAGCCGACGCGCCACGCCGCGGTGGTCGAGAATTACTGGTCCCCCGGCGTCAGCGGCTACGGCGGGCATGTCGGCCTGGCGGGCGTGAACAACTACATCGTCCGCGGGGCCACCCCGCTCGTCGGCGTGGCGGACTTAAGCATGTCGAACCATGTGTATGTCATGCTGTGGTATTACGAGACGATCCGCTGCCCGTCGACGCCGTGCGGATTCCAGCGGAGCGTGCTGCTGCGGCAGTGCGGCGCAGGCGGGCCGTGCTACGGGCCGGTTGCCGCGTCGACGTCGGCCGGATCGCGGAGGCGGTAGCCGACGCCGCGGACGGTTTGCACGAGCTCAGCATAGGGGCCGAGCTTCTTTCGCAGCGCGCGGATGTGGACGTCGATCGTCCGCTGGAGCACCGCGGCGTCGTCGCCGAGCGCGAAGTCGATCAGTTCCGCGCGGGTGAACGCGCGGCCGGGCTGGCGAACGAGCGCGCCGAGTAGCTCGAACTCGCTGGGCGTGAGATCCAGCGGCGTCCCGCCAGCGGCGGCTCGACGCCGCGCGCGATCGATCAAGAGCCCCTGGCTGGCCGCCACGTCGCGATTGGCCTCGTCGTGATCCCCTCGACGCAGCAGGGCTTTGATCCGCCGCAGCAGCACCTTGACGCTGAACGGCTTGGCAACGTAATCGTCGGCGCCTGCCGAAAAGCCCGATAGCTGGTCCGCTTCTTCGGCGCGGGCGGTGAGCATCAGCACCAAGGCGGTTCGAGTCGCGGGGTCGGCCCGAATCAGCCGGCAGACCTCCAAGCCGTCGATCAACGGCAGCATCAGGTCGAGCACCACCAGGTCCGGACAGCGGCGGCGAATTTCGCGCGCGGCCTGCAGGCCGTCGCGCGCAACAACGGCGTCGTAGCCCTCCTGAAGGAGGTTGTATTCGAGCACTTCGGCAAGCGAGGCGTCGTCCTCGACGATGAGAATCCGGGCCTTGCTCACGGGCTGTCCAATCTCAAGTCTTGCTGCTTTTTTTTGCGCGAAACGCGCGAAAAGACGCGAAAGGTCGAAAAATGGGAGTGATTCAGTTCCCAGGCGCAAATGCGCGCGGTCGATACACAGAGCGATTCTTAGCTCAGGTGTTTCACGTTTGAAGGCCCGCGAATTACGCGAATAGACGCGAACAATGCGAGATCGGTCCGAACTGCTACTATTGCTGGCTAGCGAGGGCGGCGTCCCTGCGTCATGGACGTCGCCTGGCATCTTTCCGCTCGCCCCTACCAGCGTGCAATGAGCTTAAGAATCCTGATTTGATCTACTTGTCTTCTATTGGCGTTCATTCGCGTGAGCCCAAAAAAACGCAGCGTTCAATGTGCGGCGCGTCAGTAGTCGACGTTGTCGTGCCGATGGCGGGCGATCTCGCCCTCGACCAGGTAGATGACGTCTTCGGCGATGTTGGTCGCGTGATCGCCGATCCGCTCGACGTGGCGCGAGGCGGAATAGAAGTGAAAGGCCGGCTCGATGTCCGCCGGGTTTTGCTCGATGAGGGCTTGCACGTCGGAAATGACCTGCCGGTTGAGGTTGTCCACCACGTCGTCGCGGCGGCAGACCTCGCGGGCCAGGTCGATATCGAGCCGTACGAACGAATCGAGGGCGTCGCGGACCATCGAGATGGCGACCTCGGCCATCTTGTCGAGATTGGCCGGCATGGTGAAGTCGGGATAGAGCGTCAGGCTGTGGGTGCGCTCGCCGATGTTGACCGCAAGGTCGGCGATCCGCTCCAAGTCGCCATTGATCTTCAGCACCGTGGCGACGCGGCGCAGGTCGACGGCCACGGGCTGGTGCAGCGCGAGGATCTTAAGGCATTCCTCCTCGATTTCGACCTCGCGATAATTGACCATCTCCTCGCTGGCGAGCACTTCCTGGACGATGTCGACGCGCAGCTCGCGCAGCGACTGGCACGCGCGATACACCATCTGCTCGACGACCGACGATTGGTTGAGCAGGCTCTGCTCCAGGGCTTCCAAATCGCGCTGCAGATGCATCGACATCGGAGAAGTCCGTTAACCGAAGCGGCCGGTGATGTAATCTTCCGTTTGGCGCTGGCGGGGCTTGGTGAAGACGTCGGTCGTGGCGCCGACCTCAACGAGCCGCCCTTCGTAGAAAAAGGCCGTCTGATCGGAGACCCGCGCCGCCTGCTTCATAGTATGGGTCACGATGACGATCGTATAGCTGTCCTTCAGCTCGAAGATGAGATCTTCAATCCGCGCAGTGCTCTTGGGATCCAGCGCCGAGGCCGGCTCGTCCATCAGCAGCACGTCGGGGTCGGTGGCCAGGGCGCGGGCGATGCACAGTCGCTGCTGCTGCCCGCCGGAAAGCTGCAAGGCCGAGGCCGCGAGGCGGTCGGCGACTTCCTCCCACAGGGCGGCGCGGCGAAGGCATTTCTCGACGATTTCATCGAGCTGGCTGCGCTGGCGGATGCCGGCGACCTTGGGCCCGTAGGCGACGTTCTCGTAGATCGACTTGGGGAACGGATTGGACTTCTGAAACACCATGCCGACGCGCTTGCGGAGCTCGACGACGTCGGTGCGCGGACGGTAGATGTCGACGTCGTCCAGCAGGATCTGGCCGGAGAGGCGGGTCCCCTCGATCATGTCGTTCATGCGGTTGATGCACCGCAAGAAGGTGCTCTTGCAGCAGCCGGAGGGGCCGATCAGCGCCGTGACGCAGTTCTGCGGAATGCTGAGCGACACGTCGTGCAGCGCGTGGTGCTCGCCGTAAAAAAAGTTGACGTCCCGCGCGACGACCTTCTGGGGCCGGTCCAGCAAATCGTCGACCACGCGCGAATGGTCGACCGTGGTGCGTCGCAGCGGGAGGGTCCGCGGTTTGGGTTCGGCAGTTAGTTCCGTCATACTTTGAGGCTTACTGGGAGGCGTCATCGAGCCGTCCTATCGCAATGCCGTCGCGAGCTCTTTCGCCGGCCTTACGGCCAATTCAGGGCGAAGGGCGTGCCGCACGGCGTCGCTTGCCCTACCAGCGGATGCGTTTGCCGAACCGGTAGCGGAGGTAAACCGCTACGGCGTTGAGGCAAATCAGCATCACCAGTAGGACGATGATTCCGGCGGCGGCGACGTGAAACTGGAACTCCTCGTTGGCGTTTTCCGTCCAATTGTATATTTGCAGCGGCAGGGCCGTGAATTTGTCGTTGACGCCCGCCGGCAGGAACATCACAAAGCCGGCGGCGCCGATGGCGACCAGCGGGGCGGCTTCGCCCAGGGCCCGGGAAATGGCCAGGATGACGCCGGTCATAATACCCGGCAGGGCGGCCGGCAGCAGTTGGTGCCAAATGGTCTGCCACTTGGTCGCCCCCAACGCAAAGGACGCCTGGCGAATGGTGTTGGGAACGGCCCGCAGGGCCTCTTGGGAGGCCAGGATGACGACCGGCAGCACGACCAGGCTGAGCGTCAGGGCGCCGGCCAGCACCCCGGCGCCCAGGTGCATGCCGCGGACGAACAGCCCCAGGCCGAGGATGCCGTAGACGATCGAGGGGACGCCGGCGAGATTGGCGATGTTCGTCTGCACGAAGCCTCGCCATCGACTGCGGGCGGCGTACTCCTCCAGATAAACCGCGGCGCCGACGCCGACCGGCACCGTGAACAGGGCGGTGAGGGCGATCAGGTAGACGCTGCCAACCAGCGCCGCCTTCACGCCGGCCCTGTGCGCGGACAACTGAGAATCGAAGCTGGTCAGGAATTGAAAATCCAGCCAACCCCACGCAAAGCGCAACATCTGCCCGATCAGGATCAGCAGAACGGCGACGCTGGCGAAGGCGCACAGCGCGCAGACGTACGCGAACGCCGCCGAGGCGGCCTTGGCGTAGGGTCGTCCGCGTCCGGCCAGGCTCATTCGTACTTTTCTCGCATGTGCTTGAGGATCCATTGAGCCAGCACGTTGAGCGCCAGCGTCGCAAGAAACAGCGTCAGCCCGACGGCGAAGATCGTCTGATAGCCGAGCGTGCCGCGGGGCACGTCGCCTTTGGTGGTTTCGACGATGTAGGCCGTCATCGTCTGGATGCTTTCGAGCGGATTAAGGGTGAGCTGGGGACGCTTGCCGGCGGCGAGGGTGACTGCCATCGTCTCGCCGACGGCGCGGGCAATCGCCAATAAGAACGAAGCCATGATGCCCGACAGGGCGGCCGGCACGACGACGCCGGCCGTTACGTCGAGCTTGGTGGCGCCGAGCGCATACGCCCCCTCGCGCAGCGAGCGGGGGACGGAGCGGAGCACGTCCTCGCTGAGCGAGACGATCATCGGCAGGATCATGATTGCGACGACGATGCTGGCGTTCAGCGCGTTGAAGACGTCGGCCTGCGGAAAGAGGCTGCGGACGATCGGCGAGATGAACACAATCGCCAGGTAGCCGAACACCACCGACGGGATGCCGGCGAGGATTTCGAGCACCGGCTTGAGCACGTCGCGGACCACGGGGGTAGCGTATTCACTGAGATAGATCGCGGCCCCCAGGCCCATGGGGATGGCGATGATCGCCGCGCCGGCGGTCACCAACAGCGTGCCGCAGGCCAAGGGAAGAATGCCGAACCGGGCGGGCGTGGCGTGCGGCTCCCAAACCGTGCCGCTGAGGAACTCGACGACCGACACCTGGCGGAAGAACTCCAGCGACTCGACCAGCAAAATAAGCACGATGCTGATCGTCACGAACACCGACGCCAGGGCGCACAACCACAGGAGGCCATGCATCAGAGGTTCGCCCCAGCGGCGGGGGCCGCCGGAAACGACCGGCTTTTCGGCAGTGACGGACGGGGCGCTGGACATGCTACAGCTAGGCGTGGGCGAGGGGCGTGGCCGAAGGTGCTTTCAGGTTTGAGCTTCTTGGTGCAGGTGATGCCTTAGAGCCCGCGAAACACGCGAAGGGATGCGAAAAACGGCACTGTTGAGGATGACTGTACAGCCGCCGAAATCGTCCGATCTGCTCAACGTTGCGACGGGGTAGGGGGGCGATGTTCCGCGCTGCCGCCAAGCCGCTCGGCAGGGCCAGTGCGCGTACGTGCTCCTTCCCGCTTGTCCGGCCTCTCTGAAAAGGGGGATTGGGCCGGAGCTTCGCATCTGTTCGTCAGGGCCAGCCGGCGCGTCGCTCGTCGCAGCCGACGCAGCAGGAGGGGGCTTTACCGCCGATAGGGCCTCCGCAAGCGCTTCCCGCGACTGGCGGGCAATCTCATCGGTCACCGGCACGTAGCCGACGGCCGGGGCGACGCTGGCCGCCTCTTGGAGGTAGTACTTCAGGAACGCGACGACGCCGGGATTGGCCAGCGATGATCGGCGGACATAGACGTATAGCGACCGCGATAACGGGCGGTAGCTGCCGTCGCGCACCGTTTCCGGCGATGGGAGTTTCGGCCCGTCGCCGGCGTCGACGGCGATCAGTTTGAGCTTTTCTTGGTTTTCGGCGTAGTAGCCCAGGCCGAAGTAACCGAGCGCTCCGTTGTCGCCGCTGACGCCGGTGACCAGGGCATTGTCGTTTTCGCTGGCGGAATAGTCCCGGCGGCCGCTTTTTTCCCGCCCGTTGATGACCTGCGTGAAATAGTCGAACGTGCCCGAGTCGTCTCCCGGACCATAGAGCGACAGTTCGACGTCGGGCCATTCCGGGTTGACGTCGCTCCACTTGGTAACGGCCCCGGCGCTTTCGGCCCGCCAGATCGTTTTGAGCTGATCGACCGTGAGGACGTTGCACCACCCGTTCGCGGGATTGGCGACGACCGCCAGGCCGTCGAAGGCGACCGTCAGCGGTACGATCTCCACGCCGGCGGCGTGGCAGGCCTCGGCCTCGGCGTCGGTGATTTTTCGCGAGGCGCCGCAGACGTCGATCTCGCCGGCGGCGAGTTTCTTGAAGCCGCCGCCGGTACCCGACTGGCTGACCACGACTTTGACCTTGGGACTGGCCTCGTTGAATTTCTCGGCCACGGCAGCGGAGATCAGAAAGACAGTGCTCGAGCCGTCGACGCTGACGACATTGGTCTTGCCGCAGCCCAGCGCAGCGACAATCGCCAGACTCGCCAGTGTGTAGATCGCCGAATGGGGCGTCGTCGCCATCATGAACGCCGCGGCGACCCCGTCGCGGGAGTGAGAAAGCATCCTTCTCCAGGCGCCCGCAGCATAGCGGGCCAGCATTAAGAAAATGTTAAGACGAGGTCATTCGCCCCGCTCGCCGCCGGCGGCGGCGGGAAGCCGCACCGAAAAAACGCTCCCTGCGCCCAGGTCGCTGGCGAGCGACACGCTGCCTCCCATCGCGTGCGCCAAATGCTTTACGATCGATAACCCCAGCCCCGTCCCGCCCAGTTGCCGCGACCGCGCTTTATCGACGCGGTAGAATCGCTCGAACACGCGGGCATGATGTTCGGCCGGTATGCCCGGGCCGGTATCGGCGACTTCCAGCACCGCAGCGCCCCCTTCAAGGCGGGCGCGGACCGCGACGCGGCCGCCGGCAGGGGTGTATTTAATCGCGTTGTCCATGAGGTTGGCGAGTATCTGGCGGACGGCTTCTTCGTCGGCCCGGGCCCGCGGCTGGCCGTCGATCGTGGTTTCGAGCGCCACGCGGCGGGCCGCGGCTTGCGGCTCAAAATCTGCGGCGCAGCGCTCGACGACGCGGCCTAACGGCAGATCGACAATTTCCAGCGGCGCCTGGCTCGACTCGATCCGCGCCAGGCTGAGCATGTCGGCGATGAGCTGCTGCAATCGCCCCGCTTGCTCGTCGATCCGCTTGAGGAATCGCTCGCAGTTGGCGGCGTCGCGACTGGCGCCGTCGAGCAGCGTCTCGGTATAGGCGCGAATCGAGCTGAGGGGCGTCTTGAGCTCATGCGAGACGTTGGCGAAGAACTGCTGCCGCAATTGCTCCAGGCGTTTCAGTTCGCTCACGTCGCGCAGCACGAGCACCACGCCGGCGGGCGGATTGCCGGGCAGCGGCGTGGCAAGCACGTCGAAGGTTCGCGAAGGCTGGGCGCGCCACGCGAGTTCAGCGCGGGCGAGCGTGCGGCTGCTGCGGGCCTGCAACATGACGTCGCGGAGTTGATGATTGCGAACCGCCTCCAGCAGCGTGCGCCCATGGACCTGCAGCGGATTGAAGCCGAGCAAGCGACCGGCGGCGGCGTTGGCGAACAGGATGCGCTCTGCGCGATTGACCGCGATTACGCTTTCGCTCATCCCTTCGAGGATGGTCTCCTGCGTGCCGCGGGTGCTGCGAAGCTGACCTTCGCTGTGCGCCAGACGCTTGCCGATGTCGTGCAGCGCGGCGGCGAGCGCTTCCACTTCGTCGGCGCTGCGGGCGTCGGCCATGGCCATCGCGGGACGGCGATCGTATTGGCCCGACACCAGCGCGCGGGCCGTATCGGCCAAGGTGCGCATCGGGTCGGCAAGCCGCGCGGCAAGCAGGTAAGCGACCAGCGCGCTGGCCAGGGCCAACACGGCGGCGACGGCGTAAAGCCAGCGATGAACCCCGGCGATTTCGGCGGCCAGGGGCGCCAAGGGAAGGGCGGCCCGCACGACGCCCAAAGGCTCTTCAGCAGCGTCCACGCGAATTGCGTGATAGGCGAACGGCTCGCCGAGGGTGGGGCTCTGCCGGCGGGCGGCGCCCTGACCGTTGTGAATTGCCGCGGCGATTTCCTGGCGGTTAGCGTGGCTTTCCATCGCTCGCACGGCGGCCGCGTCGGCGGCCCGGGAGTCCGCCAGCACCCGGCCGTCGAGCCCGATGAGCGTCAGCCGGACGCCGGCTTGGGCGCCGGCGGCCTTGATCCTCGCCTGGGCCTCCGGGGCGGGCGCCGCGGGCCAGCGCTCAGCCAGCAAGGCGGCGCTGACCGCGGCCGCGGCGCGAAGCTCCTCGTCGACCTGCCGCCACAAGAGGCCCTGATACGCGCTCGAGACGACCAAGGCGAGCACGGCGACAGGAACGGCGCTCAGCGCAGCGAGCGACAGGAACAACCGCCAGAAGACTCCGCCGTGCCGGCGACGCAGGCGTTCAAAACGCATCGTAGGGGCGCTCAGCACGCAAGGCTGGCTGGTTTGGCGCGGGGATTGGAGTTAAGTGCTACTCTAGCGACCGGTGCTGCTGCGACTCTTATAGCGCCCGCGATTAGCGCGAATCTGCGCGAATGAGGTTTTGCCGGTTGGCGATTCTTCTTAAGCGCCGCTCGTGCAGCCCGTGCCCGCGAAAGACGCGAAAAGATGCAAAGGTTCCGAAAGCGAGAATGGTAGCGGTCTAGCTTCGCAAACACCCCTTCATGGATAAAAAGGTTTACATAAGTTCCGGTTCATTATTCGCGGCAACTCGCGTGATTCGCCGCTACTTCGGCCCCTGGCGCGGCTTAAGTGTAGCGAACGTCGCGGAACTGCGGTTCAAAGAACTTGGGCAGCAGGCCATCGACCCGCAACAGTCCGGCCGCGGTCAGCGCAATCCGCTCGCCATTGACGTCGGCCAGTCCGCCAGCCACGAGATCCCCCCATTCGCTGCGCCACCGTTGGAGGACGTCGACGCCGTATTTCTGCTGGAAGTAGGGCCGCTCCAAGCAGCCCTTCTTGAGCTGCAGGATCATCTCGCGGATGAGCGCCTGCTGCGGCGTGATCCTCAGAGCTCGGCCCAGCGGCAGGCGGCCCTCTTCGAGCGTGCCGCAATACTGTTCCCAGTCCGCGTAATTCTGATAGTGGACGCCCGAGATGTGCCCAAAACTGGCGATGCCGGTGGCCAACAGGTCGCTGCCGCGCCATAGGTTATCGCGATAGCTGAAGTTCACCCGCTGGGGATGGCGGACCATCGTGTAGGCGCTTGAGGTGGCGTAGCCGGCCTGGCGGAACTCGTTGAAGGCGTAATCGACCCACGCCCGCTTGGCGGGCCAGTCGGCCACGGGGGTTTCGATATGGTTGCCAAGGATGTCTTTGGAATAGACCGTGTTGAACGGCAGTTCCATCTGGTAGATGGTGACGCTGTCGGGCTCCAGCTCCAGGGCGCGGCGGACGGCCTCCTGCCACTTAGCGTCGGTCTCCCCCACCATGCCGGCGATGAGGTCGATGTTGACGTTGGGGAAGCCGGCGGCCTTGATCCAGGGCCAGGCGCGGTAGATCTCGGCCGACTCGTGCGCGCGGCCGTTCTCGCGGAGGATGCAATCGTCGAAGTGCTCTACGCCGAGGCTCAGCCGCGTAACGCCCAGCTCGCGCAGGGCCTGGACCTTCGGCTCGCTGAGGGTGCCCGGCTCGCACTCGAACGTCACTTCTTCGGCCTTGTCCCAATGGATATTGGCCTGGAGCCGATCGACCAGCCGGCGAAGCTGCTTCTCGCTGAGGAACGACGGAGTGCCGCCGCCGAAATAGACGAATCGAAACGGCCGACCTCCCATGGCGGGCACGCGACTGATGATCTCGATCTCGCGCGACAAGGCGGCCAGGTAACGCTCGATCTGATCCGCATGCTTGTCGGTGAAGACCTTGAAATAACAGAACTTACACCGCTTGCGGCAGAAAGGGATATGCAGATAGAGACCCAGCGGCACGTCGGCCGGCGGAGAACCGAGGGCCCGCTCGACCTCCCCCAGTTCGTTTGGCGACCACTGCGAGAACGGCGGGTAGTTGCTGATGAAGTAGCTACCCACTTCGGTCTTTACGGCTTCGGCGGTCATGAGGGTATTGTAGCAGGGCGCCGGCCGCTGCGGGGCGGGGAATGGCTGCTGGGCGGAAGAAGCGGGCAGTGGGGCTGCGGGCAGTGGGGCAGGGACAGTGGGTGAAGCTAACGTTGAATCTCGCGGCTCCTTCCGTTCAGCGGCCTGGCTGATCACCACTCACCCACCTGACCACTGACCACTAACCACGGACAACCGACAACTGACAACCATCCCCCCTACTTCTTCGCCCCCAAACAATAAAGCGTCCCGTCTTCATTGCCGATGACGACGCGGCCGTCGGCGACGGCGGGGGAGGCGGAGAAGCGGCCGCCGACTTCTTCCTCCCACGTCGGCTTGCCGGTAGCAAGGTCGACGGCGTGCAGCCGGCCGCGGACGGTGCCGAAAAAGACGACGTGGCCGGCGACGATCGGCGAGCTCTCGGCCCGA
>JADLBW010000073.1 GCA_020847515.1 Pirellulales bacterium
CGTCTTCTGTCCAGCTTCACGCATGGTGCTAAACCTCTCGCAGCGGCGCAGTGGCGCAGAGAGAATCGCCCGAGACGAACCGCGGGGTATTGCCGGTATGGTTACGACTGTGATTCAACATAGGCATCGTATCGGTGAACTCTCCCGTCCTCTGCGCCGCCGCGCCTCTGCGCGAGACGACTGTTGCTCTCTCAGCGGCCCCCCAGCGGCAGATGGAACGCATAGTAAGGTTGCCCACGGGCGACGCGCTCGACGTAGAGCCCCGCCTCCAGCAGGTGATAATCGCCCCACAGGCAGGCTTCCCCGCGGGCGATCTTCGACCCCGGCGGCGCGTAGTCCCATCCCCGCGGCCGGTGATAGATCGTGTGCAGCAACAAGCCGTCATGCTCCGGATCTTCGGCCAGGTACGGCCCGTCCAGCAGCGTCCGCAGCGTCGACAGCCCGGCCTGCCAGTAGCGCTGTCCCGCCTCGCGATCGCCCCGCTGCTGCAGGCGACGCCCCAGCCGCAGCAAGCCCTGGCAGGCAATCGCCGCCGCCGAGCTGTCGACCGGCTCATAGTCGTTGAAGGGATCGGCCGCGCGGTTGAGATAATCGCCCAGTCGCACCAGGCCCGGCGCCCCCGTATCCCAATACGGCACGCCGTCCGTCGGCGTGGAGGCGATGTAGAAGTCGCAGGCCGCCTGACCCGCGTCGACCATGAACCCCTCGATCGCCTGCCGGCCGCCGTGCGGCGCCAGCTCCTCGTCGCCCAGCGCGTCGAGGAATTCCAATTGCTCGGCGTACCCGAGCATGATCCACGCCAGCCCGCGGGTCCAAGTGCTAAACGGCGAATACCCCTGCTGCGTGCTCGGGCACCGATACCGCCCGTCCTTCCCGTTGAAGAGGCTCTCATGGACCACCCGGCCCCGCACGTCGTACGCGTCGCGGCCTGCGCCGTAGTAGACGTTAAACTCCGCCGTCGCGCGGGCGTGCTTCACCAGTCGTTCCAGCAGCACGACCGGCTCGTCGTTCTCGCCCAGCACTTGGGCCTCCAGCAGGTGCCCCAGCGCCAGCGACCGCAGCGAACGGATCGTATCGCTGAACAACGAATGCGGCCCGTTGAACGAGTAGATGTATCCGCCGCCGTTGTGAATCGGGCTCCACCGCGCCGCCTGCACCGCCGCCGACGCCTTCAACGCCAGCTCATAATACGCGAGCTGATCGGCGTCCGCCGGCAGCCGCCCTTCGAGAATCAGCCGCCGCATGGCGCCGTAGGTGCTGACGTTGTTGAACCCATGATCGTGTACGCCGAAGTGGGTCACGTGCGATTGCATATCGCCGCGCGTCCCGTCGCGGCCGATCGTCAGCAGCGACTCGTCGCCGGTCGCGTCGAAGGCCAGCAGCGCCGACCCATACTGAAACCCGCGGGTCCACTCGGTCCACCCCTGCGGCTCGTAGCGACCGGCGCGGGTAATCACCGGCGACGGGGCGTTGTGCGGGAAACGCTCGGCAAGCCGCCGCACCTTCGGCCCCGCCAGACCCCACAGCCGTTGGCAGTGCGGCAAGAGATCGACCGGCGTTATCGAGAAGTCGAGCGTGATCATCGCTGCATGATCGAACATCGCGCGGCGGCGTTCAAGCCGGCAGCAGGATTTCGCCGCGCCCCAACTCCAGCAGATCGCCATGCAGCAGCTCGACAGCGCCCGCCAGCCGTCGCACCCCCGGCGCGTCGAACGCGGCGCGGTGCAACTGCTTCTCCAGCAGATGCAGAAACGATAGCGGACCGACGAAGCCGGGGCGAAACGTCGGCCAGAGCCGCGGACCGGGCTCTCCGAACACGCCGATGGAGCCGCGGCGCATCCCCCGCCCCGGATGTTCGCCGCACGCCCCGAACGCCACGATGGTCCCCGCCAGCATCCGCTGACCCAACCGCGCCCCGACGGCGCCGGCGATGGCGATCAGCCCGCGGCGCATCCGCTCGCCCACTTCCAGGCCGGCGTTGCCATGAATCAGGATCGTTCCGCCCGCCATGCCGCGGCGGCTGCCGACATAAGCCCCGCCGGCGTAGTCGCCCGCGTCGCCGCGGACGCGGATCACTCCGCCCTGCATCTCGGCCCCCAGCCAGTCGCCCGCCCCGCCGCGGACCTCGATGCGGCCGCCCCTCATCCCCGCGCCGGCGTGGCGCCCGACCGAGCCGTCCGCCACTATCTCTCCGGCGCCCATTCCCGCGCCCAGGCGATGGACCCCCGCGAAGTCGCCGACGAGCCGCCACTGCAAATCGCCCGGCTCCCCCTCGACATCGAACAGGGCCGCAAGCTCCACCGTCCGCCTTCCCTGCCTTACGGGCAAGCGTCGCACTTCTTCCAGCGACAACTCCCTCACGGCATCCGGCGTGACGCCCGTCATATCGACCGGCAGCGCCAAGGGGCCAGCGTTAGTAATTCGCAGCGGCATGGGCCAGAATAATCGTATCGGGCCGCCTCCCTCCGCACGCCACGCGCGGCCGGCGGCACGTCGCCCTAGTGTAAACCTCGCGCCCGCCAAGCAACATGCCTGCAGATCATCTCACCCGCGCGGCCGGTCATAACCGCCGCGGCGCCGTCGTCCTCTGCGGCGGCGAGAGCCGGCGGATGGGCAGCGATAAGGCGACGCTAGTCGTCGAGGCTGAAACGCTGCTCGAGCGCACGGTGCGCCTCGTCGGTCAGGCGACGCCGCTGGAGAACGTCGTCGTCGTCGCCGCCCCCGGGCAGTGCCTGCCCCCCTTGCCGCCGCCGGTCTCTGTCATCCGCGACGCCCAGGAGCGGCAGGGGCCGCTGCCAGCCGTCAAGGCCGGCTTGGAGTCGCTGGCCGGCCGCGTCGAATCCGCGTTCGCCGCCGGCTGCGACACCCCCTTGCTGCAGCCGGCCGTGATCGCCTGGCTGTTCCAGCGGCTGGAAGCGGACCCCGCGGCGCAAGCCGTGGCGCCGACCGACGGCGAGCGGCTCTTTCCCCTCACGGCCGTCTATCGAACCAGCTTTGCAGCGCGGCTGGGCGAAGCGATCGCCGCCGGCTGCCGGTCGCTCTACCGAGCGCTCGACCGAAACAAGGCCCAGGTCCTGACGGTCCACGTCGATGAGCTGCGCGGCATCGACCCCGACCTGGCAAGCTTCATCAACTGCAACCAACCGCCAGACCTCGCTGCCATCGCCGGCAAACTCCGCCGCTAGGGTTTGCGTCGCCGGCGCTCCCTCAGGCCGCTATCGGCTTAGCCGCTCTTCGCCCCGCGTAACCCCCGAAAAAATCCCCGCCCCGCGCTAAAAGCCGCGCCTCATTCTCTATACTCACAGTTCGGTCCGTGGATGCTCGTTGTCCCGAATCCCGACTGGCCGCGATGAGCCGCTCATCACTTTTCCGAACCTGGTGCATCCTGGTTGCAATCGCACTGGTCGGCCCGCTCGCGCCAGCGCCCGCAGGGGCTGCGCGGGCTTCCGGCGACGCACCAGATCGCCCCCCCGCGGCGCCCCCAGCGCCGGAAATGTCCGCCCGCGTCGACGAGCTGCTCCTCCGCCAGTGGCAGGCCCGCCCCGTTACGCCGGCCGCAATCGCCAGCGACGCCGAATTCCTCCGGCGGGCTTCGCTTGACCTCGCCGGCGTCGTCCCGCGGGTGTCCGAGGTGCGCAGTTTCCTGGCCGACGACGACCCCGCTAAGCGCCGACGGCTTATCGACCGCCTGCTCGGTTCCAGCGGCTACGCCAGTCACATGGCCACCACCTGGGGCAACCGCATCCTGCCGCAGGGCGCCGAGCCGGCGCGGGCCCGCGAAGCGGCCGCCCTGCAGAAGTGGCTGCGGCTTCGCTTCGCCAGCAACCTGCGGTACGACAACCTCGTCGGCGGGCTATTGCTCACCGGCGGCGGCGACGAGTTGGGACCGGCCCTCTACTACCGGGCCCTCGACGTCGCCCCGGAAAAGATCGCCGCCAGCGTCGCCGAGTTGTTTCTGGGCGTCAAGCTCCACTGCGCCCAGTGCCATGACCATCCGCTGGCCGATTGGTCGCAGCGGGACTTTTGGGGATTCGCCGCCTTCTTCTCCCGCGTGAAAGGACCGGACGGCATGGGCATGCAGGCCCCGTACCGCCTCGCCGATCTGCACGCCGGCGACGTGAAACTTCCCGACTCGGACGAAGTCGTGCCGCCCAAGTACCCCCGCGGCGCGGCGGCAGCCGATTCCCCCTCCCTTACGCGGCGGGCGCAGCTCGTGCTGTGGCTCACGTCGCGCGACAATCGGTTCTTCTCGCGCGCAGCGGTAAACTGGGCCTGGCAGCACATGTTCGGTCGGCCGCTGGTCGCCTCGCTGGAGGGCCTCGACCAGAACGAACCAGCCGCCAACGAGGCGCTGCTCGACGAGTTGGCCGACGACTTCGTTCGCTCCGGCTTCGACTTGCAGGCGCTATGGCGAACGCTGGCCAACACGCGGGCGTATCAACTCTCCTCGCGCTACGAGGGCGACCAGCCGCCGCCGGAGCTGTTCGCCCGAATGCTGCCCAAACCGCTGACGCCCGAGCAGTTGTACGACAGCTTCCTCGTGCTGGCGCCACGGCGGGCCGACGCCCCGCAAGCAGCCGGGGCGGCGCCTTCAGCGGAGGGCGACCTGGATGAAGACCCGGTTCGCCTGGAGTTCATTCGCCGCATGCGGCCGCCTGCGGGCGAGCCGACCGCCTACCGCGCCGGCACGCTGCAGGCCCTGATGCTCATGAACGGGTCGGCCAGCCGTAGCGTCACGACGCCGCAAACCAGCGGCTTCTTAGGCGCCCTCGAAGCCCCCTTCATGACAGACGACCAGCGAATCGAGGCGCTGCTGCTCGCCACCCTGGCGCGGCAACCCAGCGACGGCGAGCGGGCCCTGTTCAAGCGGTTACTTGCTGAAAGCCTGGACGACGCCGCACGGCGCAGCGCCTTAAGCGATGCGCTCTGGGCCCTGCTCAACAGCACGGAATTTGCCTTCAACCATTGACGAGCTCAACGCGGCTTTTCCCATGGCGACGTTTGTGCAGCTATGACCAATCGCAATCCAGCCGCCAGCCGCCAGCCCACTTTCCAGTAGCCCAGACCGCCATGAACAACAACCCGCTAGATCGACGCGAGCTGCTGCGGGCCTTCGGCCTTGGCGTGCTCGGTACGAGCTGCGCCCCATGGTTGCCGGCCCTGGCCGCCGAAATGGCGGCCGATCCGAGGCGGACGCGACATTGCATCTTGCTCTGGATGAGCGGCGGTCCCAGCCAGACCGACACGTTCGATATGAAGCCGGGCCACGCTAACGGCGGAACCTTCAAGGAGATCGCCACCGCCGCGCCGGGTCTTCGCTTCAGCGAGCACCTCCCAAAGCTGGCCGCGCACGCCGAGCGGCTGGCGGTCGTCCGCTCGCTCAGCACCAAGGAAGGGGACCACGATCGCGGCACGCACCTGGTTCGCACCGGCCACCCGCCGATGGGCCCCGTGGCCTATCCTTCCATCGCCTGCGCGCTGGCCCAGGAACTGGCGCCGCCCGACCTTTCGCTGCCGGCCTATGTCAGCGTGGCCCCGCCCCAGCAGCTTAGCCCGGCGGCCTTTGGCCCCGGCTTCCTGGGGCCGAGGTATGCACCGGCCGTCGTGGGCCAGCAGGCCTCGCAAGGCCGCCGCTTCGCCGATTTGAAGCTCGACGACCTCGAGCTGCCCGCGGGCGTGAGCCAACTGCAGGCCGCCCGGCGAATGAAACTGTGGCATGCGCTGGAAGACCGGTTCCTCGCCCAGCGCAGCGATGCCCCGTTCGAGGCCCATCACGCGCTCTATCGCAAGGCCGCCGACTTGATGCGGCCGGAGGTCCGGGCGGCGTTCGATCTCTCCCAGGAACCCGACGACGTGCGGAGCAAGTACGGGCCGGGAATGTTCGGGCAAGGCTGCCTGCTGGCCCGGCGGCTGGTCGAGCGCGGCGTACCGCTGGTCGAGGTCGCGCTCGGCGCCGGCGGTCTCGGTTGGGATACGCATCAAGACAATTTCACGCAGGTGCTTCGGCTTTCCGAAGAGCTCGACGCGGGCTGGGCGACCTTGATGACCGAACTTCAAGACCGCAGCCTGCTCGACAGCACGACGATCCTATGGATCGGCGAATTCGGCCGCACGCCCTCGATCAACCAGATGTCGGGCCGCGATCACTTCCCGACGGCGTGGAGCTGCGTCTTCGCCGGCGGCGGCGTCGCCGGCGGGCAAGCGTGGGGTCGCACCAGCCCCGACGGCATGAGCGTGGAAGAGAACAAGGTCGCCATCGGCGACGTGCTGGCCACGCTCTGCGCTGCACTGGGAGTGCCGCCCGATCATGAAAACATCACCTCGGCGGAGCGTCCGATAAAGCTGGCGGAAGGGACGCCCATCGCCGCGCTGCTTTCCTGATGAGACCAAACGGCACGCCATCCGTCGAAAGCTCGGCTTTTCTTCAAAAGCGCATCGTCGCAGCCAGGCGCCAGGCCGCTCGAAGCGCCCCGGCGATAACCCGCAGCGACCGCATTACTCGAATTTGCGCGGCTGCGACGGCCAACTCGTGGTGCGCACCCTGCCGGCGGCGGCCTGCTATCGCGGGATTGTTGGTCTTGGTCCTCGCCGCCGGCGGCGGCTGCGATCGCACGACTGCGCCGCCCGCCGTCGTTCGGCCCGCCGTCGTTCGGCCCGCCGTCAGTAAACCCGCCTCGGCTCCGGCGGCCCTTCCCAGCGAAGCGCACGCCCCGAAGCCCAGCGAGGCTAAGCCGAGCAATGCGAAGCCCAACGAGGCTAAGCCGCAAGCGGCCCAGACCGCTCCGTCGCCCCCGCCCGCGGAGCGGGTCTTGCTGCTCACGCCCGCGGGGCCGCTGCTGATGGCGGTGCGCGTGACGGTTGACGGCCGGCCGCTTGGCGAAGGGCTCGAAGAGCTTATCGACCAGGTGGTGGCCGCGGCCCGCTCGGGAAGCGATCGCCAGGCGTCGCCCCCTGCCAGCACCTGGGCCGCGCTGGTCGCCAATGAGGCGTTTCTCAAATCGCAATCGCCAGACGGCCGCGAAATACCACAGCGCCAGCGCAGCGGCTGGATCGAGCGCTTCGATTTCAACCGCGACGGTCAGATGCAGCGCAGCGAAGCGGCCGCCTGGTTGGGGCGCGATTCGGGCGGGCCGGCGAAATCGTTTTCCCTACGCAGCAGCCGTAGCTTTCGCCCCGATGCGCGGACGACCTCCCAGATATGGTCGCTCGTCGATGCGGACGGCGACGGCCTGGCGTCCAGCGACGAGTTGCACCGCGCGCCGCTGAACCTGAGGTCGCTCGATGCCAACGACGATGAAATGATCACCCCCGCGGAACTGGTTTCGCTGCGCGATCAACTGGCCGCCGCCTCTTCGCGGTCGTCCGGCGATTCCGACGCCGCCCGCTGTTATGCCGCGATCCATTTGGAGCCCGACGTCGACCCGGCGCGGCTGGAGTACCTGCTGACCGAGCTCTACGCCCCGCGACAAGACCTGCGGCCAGCGAGTTGGGGAGTCTCC
>JADLBW010000074.1 GCA_020847515.1 Pirellulales bacterium
AAGGGGCGGCGGCGATTACCTGGGCGCTGGGGGCTGAACGGCTCGTGGAAGCTACTATCGCACAGCGCTCGATTCTAAGGCCCTGGCCGCCGGCGACAACGCCTAACACTGTTCGCCGCCGGGCGTTACAATCGTTGATGAGAGCGCGGCGAGGTGGACAATCGCGACGGGCTCGGCCGCTGCGGGCGGTGGGATGTTGGCACGGGGCGCCCGGCGCCAAATGGCCTGCGCCTCGATAGATCGAGATAACGACCTCCAATAGTAGAGCAGCACGGCCGTTTGGCAGCGGGGCAGGGTGTACAGGCGGGCTATGAGCGGCAGCGACGACCTTCACGTGTATCGCACGGCAAGTTCCGCCGAGGCCCGTAGTCTTGCCGCGGCACTGGCCGCCGAGGGAATCGAGTCGCGGGTTGTTGGCGAGGCCCTGCAGGGCGCCTACGCCGGTCTGAATATTGGGGGGATGTCGGACGTTAGCGTTTGGATCCATAGCAGGGATCGCGAGCGGGCGGACGGCCTTATCGCGGGCCTGCACCGCGAGGCTGCGGTCGCCAATGCGACAACGGGCGCCTCGGCGACTCGAGGGGCGATGCTCGGGATCTTAACCGTACTAGGGCTGCTCGGGGCGCTGGTAGTGCTGGGATGATAGCCGGTCCGGATGCCCGCCAAATTAACAGCAAGATTTCAGTTCACGCGGGCGCGAGCGGTTGGCGATCAAGGCGCTGGAGCCGGGGCGCGCACGTGATTCTTAAGTGAGTGCTAACTTCCGCTATGACCCGTATTTTTCCGATGCTTGCGTCGCTGTCGCTGATGTTAATGGCCGTGGCGTTGGGCCTCGGCTTTACGATTGGCGACTTGTACGCCACGCCGCCAGCGGCGGCGGCCTTTGTATGGCGAGGGCGGCACATGCTCACCGGGGTGGCGGCGGCGCTAGCGGTAGTGCTGGTCGAGAGCATCGCGGTGACTTACTTTGTCGGCACCAGCCGCTGGTGCAAGGAAGTCACTGAGACCTACCGGCTGCCGGCCGACGATTTGATCCTGAGCAATCGGCTCAAGCGGCGGACGTTTCCGTGGTGCGTGCTGGGGATGCTGACGGTGGTGGGCGTGGGGGCCCTCGGCGCGGCATCGGATCCGGGCACGGGCCGGCCGAATACCGCGTCGATGGCCAGCGTTCACCAATTGGCCGCGCTTTCGGGACTACTGGCGGTGGCGTGGACGTACTACCGGGCGTGGCTTAACATTGCGGCCAATCAGCAGGTCCTCGAGCGGATCGTGCGGCAGGTGGAGCGAATCCGGACGGAACGCGGCCTGGATGGGGCGCCGGCGGCCGCCCAGGCGGGCTAACGGAATCGGCATATTCCGAAAAGCCCGCCCAAAGCACGCAAAACGCGGGATTTATGGCCCCATGACACGCTAGCAGCGGCAACTATACTTAAGGGTCTCGGCAGACGATGTTTACCCCTTTTGAGTCTTCGCCACTCTCGCCGCGATTGCAGGTTGGTTCGCCCATGTCAAAGGCCATGACGATCGCAGGCATGGTCGTCGCAGGCCTCGTAGGCCTAATCTTTTTGCTGGACTTGATCGTCGGGATGCCGTTCGGCAAGGCGAACCTGGTGATGGACGTAGGGGCCCTGGTGTGCGCGGCGATCCTGGGATATCTGAGCTGGGACGCCTTGCGCGACGTGCGATAGCGCCGGCGATGCGGAAGCATGAACGCCGGGTCTCAATTCGCGCCGACTAAGCAGCCGGTTGAAACAACGCCGTCGCGGCGCTGTTCAACCTCGCGCGGGGTTGAGCAATGCTCGCCGCGGACGCGCCAAACGGGGCGTTTCTCAGACGCTGGCGTTGGAGTCGCGTCCGTGCGACGGCGCAGGCGGTTGTCTTTCAATGGACTGCTAGGCGGCCCGCAAGATCGATCGCTGGGGACGCGGCGCTGCCTGGGCGCTCAGTTCACGGGCGATTTGAGCGACGGTGGCGATCCGGGCGACGCCGTTATCCTGGGCTTCACAAATATGGGCCAGCAGGTGCTCGACCTCCCGCCAGGGTCGGCCGCTGATGGAATGGATCGATCCTAAGTCGAACATCGCGACCGCGATTGCCGCATGTGGGCCAAACAGATCTCGACGCGGACGTTTAAAAAGCTGCCACCAGCGGCGGGTGATTGGGGCCGTCAGATGGGGCACAAAGCGCCATACGCCAAAGGGGAGGGCGCCGACGGCGGACTGGGCGGCTCGAGTTGTTCCGGCCACGACTGCCCGGACCCCTGCCTGATGGAGCCGGCGGCCGACATTGTCGCGCGCCAGCTTTCCGGCGAAATTAACCGTTTGGACCTTGAGGCCGGCGGCATAGAACGTCTTTAAGCTCGCAGCAATCGCTTCGCATGGGTCGCCGCGACGGCCGGGGGCGGCGGACAGCAGCGCCGCCTCGGCGGAGGCAGCGCCAGTGCCGAGGGGCGCGAGCATGCCGGCCTGGACGGGGCTTTCCATGGCCCAGGTGGCCGCCATGCCGCCGTCGACCAGGCATTGATGGAGAAGCTGGGCCACGGCAGGCACAGCGCGTTGAGGCCAGCGGACAACAATGGCCACAGGCGGCAGCGAATGCGAAGCGGTCGTCATGGGTCTCATCCTTTTCCCTCAGGTGAGCGCGGGACCGCACGCGGCGACCCGCGACTTACATGTGCATCGGGCGGCAATCGCCGGCGACTGCACGCTGGCGCCGGCGGCGCGGGTCGAAGCGTTTAGTTAAGCGGCGCCATGGGGGTAAAGCTTGCGGCCCAGCCAGAATGCGACACGGCAACGACTGCGAAGCGCCCGCCGCAAGGGGCGGTGGCTGGGCGCGGGAGCCAGGCTCGGCGCGGTAGCATGTGCACGTTGCATGAGCGGCAGTCGAAATGCTAGGGGGCGGGTGACAGCGCGGCAGGAGTTTTGGTATGGTGTTCACGCTCAAGCCGCCCAAGCCAACCTTCGCCGTTATCTTGCCATGTTGGTTCGCACGGAGCATTGGAGATTTCGTCCGCACCCGCTGCTGCGCAATGGCCACCTGCAGACGGTAGCCGCCGTCTACCTGCCGCGACGCAGTGCGCCCTATAGGGCCACGGTGCATCGCGTGGCCGTCGACGATCCGCCGCGGGAGGCGTGCGGAGATCAGATCGCGCTGCACGACGATTGCCCGGCGCTGTGGCGGCCCGAACGCCCGGCCGTGCTACTGGTTCATGGACTGGCCGGTTGTTACCAAAGCGCGTACATGTGCCGAATGACCGATCGGCTCACGGCGCGGGGCCACCGCGTGTTCCGCATGGACATGCGCGGCTGCGGGGCAGGGGAGGGGCTGGCCCGGCGGCCGACTCATTGTGGTCGCTCCGGCGACGTGGCGGCGGCGCTGCGGTTCATCGCGAAGCTCTGCCCCGAGACGCCGGTCTATACGATCGGATTCTCCCTGGGGGGGTGCCTGGTCCTCAACCTGCTGGCTGAAGCGGGCGAGGCCGCGGTAGGTCATTTGAAGCGGTCGCTGGCGATCTGCCCGCCGATCGATTTGTTCGCGGTCGAACGGAGGTTCAACTCTCCGGGCGGTCGGCCCTACGATAGGTTTTTCGTGAAGAAGCTATGGAAGCAGATCACCGATCGTTGGCGGCGTTTTCCGGAGATCGCCCCGGCTGTGATTCCTCGCGAGCCGCGGCGACTACGGCAGATCGATGAGCTGGTGATCGCTCCGTCGGGGGGATTTGCCAGCGCCGACGATTACTATGCGAAGACGCAGCCGGGCCCGAAGCTGGCGTCGATTCGCCAACCCGTGATGATCATCGCGTCCCGGGACGACCCAATCGTACCGACGGCGCCGCTCTTCGAATATGAACACAGCGCCATGGTGCAGACCGCAGTCGTGCCGCACGGCGGGCACTTGGGATTCATCGCCCGGGCCAACGGCGACCCCGACAAGCGGTGGCTCGATTGGCGGATGCTGGAGTGGATCGAGACGGGGCATTAGCGAACGGCGCGTAGAGCGCCGGCGGGCGGCCAGGACGCGTGGTGCGGATCCTGACGCTATGGAGACTGCGCGGCTTCGGCGCGGGCGGGCGCCGCGTGCCGATGGACAAGGCTTTCGAGCCGGCCGACGACCAGGGCGAGCGCTAGGCCCACGAGCAGGGCTACAGAAAGCTTCACGCGGTCGTGATCGTGAAACTGCAGCTCGGGCAGCAGGTCGCTGAGCGAAATGCACAAGAAGGTGCCGGCGGAAAAGGCCAGCGAGTAGGCGAGCAGCGGCGCGGCGGACGTCTGGCTCGCCACGCCGGCGTAGAACAGGGCGATGCCGATCGGAATCGCCGTGGCAAACAGCCCGTTGACGACGTTGCGAGCCTTGAGGGACCAGCCGCCGCGGGCCATGAGCATGGCGATGGTCATCGAATCGAACGGCTTGTGCATCAGGATCACCAGGAACGTGCCCAGTCCGGCAAGCGGAAGCGCATCGTGCCGGTGGTAGACGCTGGCTGCCAGCGCGACGCCTTCGATGACGCTGTGGACCGCCAGGCCGAAGGCAGCGCCGCTCCAAGTGACGTCGTGCCGGTGCACATGGTGATGACCATGCTCACATTGCTCTTCATGCTCGTGTATCTCGCCGCGGGCATCCGATTCCACGTCGTGATGATGGAAGCAGAAGAACCGCTCGATGAAAAACATGAGGATGCAACCGGCGACGACCCACAGCATGACGTTGAAGTAGACGCCGGGATCCTCAGGACGAGCGGCGCTGGCCTCGGAGAGCGCGTGGGGCAGCATGTGGAGCATGCCCACGCCGAACATCATGGCCGCCACGAAGCTGACGGCGACCTGCATGCCGCGATGCGTGAGGCGAAACCACCGGGGCAACATCCCGCCCAGCACCGAGGCGCCGAGGACCAGCAGGCAGTAGTAGGTGAGCGGTACGAAGGGGGACATTATGGCGCGAATCGCCCGGTACGGGTCGACAATGGGCAGCGAATCCAGCAGTATGGCAGGCGCCAGAACGCGGCACAAGTTTGCATGTGTTCGCCAGTGTTGGCTATTGTGCAGCATCGGGTTGACGCGACGGCCAGAGCGGGAGCGAGTAGTAAATGCGAGCGTGCGTCCAACGGGTCTCATCAGCCCGCGTCGTGGTGGATGGCGAGATCGTCGGCGAAGTCGGCCGCGGGCTGCTGGTGCTGTTAGGCGTTGCGGTCGAGGACGACGAGGGCGATCTACGGTGGATGGTCGACAAAATCGTCGGACTGCGGGTGTTTGAAGATGCCGACGGAAAGATGAATCTTGCACTGGCCGACGCCGGCGGCGAGCTGCTGGTGGTGAGTCAATTCACGCTCTTGGGCGATTGCCGCAAGGGTCGGCGGCCGAGTTTTATCGGGGCAGCGCCGCCGGAAAAGGGCGAGCGGATGTATGAGCAGTTCGTAGAGGCGGCGCGGGCCGCGGGCGCTGGCGTGGCGACGGGCCGCTTTCGTGCAACCATGCAGGTCGAACTGGTCAACGACGGCCCGGTGACCATTCTGATCGATTCGGCCGAACGCTAATGCTGGCGGATGCGATTCCAGATGCGGCGGGCGGTGTCGTAGATCGT
>JADLBW010000075.1 GCA_020847515.1 Pirellulales bacterium
GTCGTCACCAATGCGATCGACGCCTGCGACGAAACGGAAGAAGGCCGGGTGATTGTTACGGCGCGCTACGACGAGCAGGCGAAGGTCGCGCAGATCGTCGTGGAAGATAATGGCGCCGGGATCGCTCCGGACGATTTGGAGGCGATTTTTTCGGTGTTTGTCTCCCGCAAGGGGGGCCGCGGGACAGGGCTGGGTTTGCCTGTGACCCGCAAGATCTTGGAGGAGCACGGCGGGCAGGTGCGGGTAGAAAGCACCGTGGGACGCGGCAGCCGGTTCACACTGGAGCTGCCGGCCGCGGCGACTCCTCCCGAAGGGGGCGGATCGGCGAAGTTCAATGCCCTGCTGACGCCGGACGACGCGGCTCGGGGCGTGTCGGCGAATTAGCCTTCGTTTTTCCTCTTGGCATCGCGGCCGCGCAGGCGGCCCGCCCCGGCTTCTCTGCCGGGCGTCAAACCGGGCGCCGGTTTGAATTGGCATAAGTCTTGCATGCTTTTGGCGTGCCGGTGCGACCACCCCGATCGGGGTCGCCGCGCGGCGGTTTTTTCGCCTATCCCATAGAGAGGTTGCCTCCGATGAAGGTCCGTGAACTACTAGCCGCCGCGTCGCTTCCGCCGATGTTAATGGCGCTGTCGGTGCTGTTTGCCGCCGGATGCGAGAACAAGGAGAAACTGCTGGACGCTGAAACGCCGAGCGGCCAGGTTGAAATCGAACGCGATCGAGACACCGGCGAAGTCGAGGTGGACGCGACCAAAAAGGACGAAACGGTCGTCGATGTGGACGTGCCCGGCGCGGACGTCGAGGTAACGCGCGATCCTCAGTCAGGCGACGTCGACGCGAAGTGAGCTCCGGTACAGGAACTTCGAACTGTTTGTTCTTCACTACAGGCAAGGGCGAGGGTGGTCGATGCACACTATTCTATTGATCGTGCTGATCCTGCTGCTGCTTGGCGCCGTTCCAGCGTGGCCTTACTCCCGTAGTTGGGGCTATGGCCCCAGCGGTCTGCTGGGGGTGATTCTGGTCGTCGTGGTGATCTTAGCCTTGATGGGGCGACTCTAACGGCTGCAGCGAGCGAAGCCCCATGATGTTTCGTTGGGCCGTTTCGCTTGTTTGGCTGGCGCCGGAGAGAGATGCGCTTGTGCCATGATAGTCGTTCCCTATCCGGGCGCGTCGATTCGACTCCCAAACGTTATGGGTAAATCGACGACTTCCATGAGCCGGCGCAAATATTCGCGCCGAGGAAGTTCAACCACGCCTAGCCGCTTCGTGTGCGGCGTCGATTGCTGGACGTCGAGTAACCGATAGCCGCGAGCATGCAAGTGCCCGACCAGACGAGCCAAGGCGACCTTCGAGGCGTCGCGCGCCCGGTAGAACATGCTTTCGGCGGAGAATAGCCCGCCGACGGCAACGCCGTAGACGCCGCCCACAAGCTGTTCGCCTTGCCAGGTTTCAAGGCAGTGCGCGTGGCCGAGTCGGTGAAGTTCAACGTAGGCCGCGATCATGGCAGGCGTTAGCCAGGTTCCCTGTTCGCGGCCGCGACCAGTAGCGCATGCGGCAATCACCTGCGGGAAGGCCGTGTTGATGCGAACATGGAACTCAGCACGGCGGAGGCGGCGTTCGAGCCGTCGCGAAACATGCATGCCGCTTAGAGGCAGGACGGCTCTGGGATCGGGCGACCACCAGAGCATGGGCTGATAGCCCTCGGTGGGCCAGGGGAAGATTCCGAAACGATAGGCGTCTAGCAGCCTTTCGGGCGTCAGTCGGCCGCCGACGGCAACCAGGCCTTCCGCCGTTGCGCGATCAGCGGGCGGGAAGTATCGACTGGGCATAGGTGGATCGGCCGTTGCGAGCGGTAAGCATGCACGCTTGAAAGTTGCGGAGCGGATGTTCTCCAGCGTGCGATTCAGCGGCGCCGGGGCGGACATGCTGCCCCGAAGGGGCGCCTGCGGCTTCCTAGCCTGCGGCCGCCGGCGCCAATGCCCGTTGCATGGCTGCCGAGTCGGCACGGTAGCAGTATAATGACCCGGTGGATGGCCGCGACGTGCAGCGCCCGGGCGCCCGCCCGAAGCCGCATGACGAACAGACCGCTAGTTTCCCAGGACTTGCCATGCAGCAGCAGTCGTACGGGCCGACGGGGAGTGGGTGGAGCATTCCCGGCGCCGCCGCGTCGCCTTCGCCAGACCCGCTGCCGCCGGCGGCGGGCGTCCCGGAGTCGTGGCGTGCGGACCGTGCGGACGATTCGCGCTCAGAGGATGGACCGCGCCTTCGCCGGTTGCTGTGGGTGTTCACCATTTTGACGATCATTCTGGTGACGCCCTCAGTGGTCGGTCGCATCGAATATGCGCGGACGTACGCGCGGGAGCGAGCGCAGTTGAAGGTCGCCCAGGAAAACCTCAAGGAATTCCAGCTCGACCAGGTTTCGCACGCCTTTCGGATGATCGCGCAGCTCGTCGGACCGAGCGTGGTGAACGTCCGAACGGCGCGGGGACGGGGCGAGGGGCAGGGCTCGGGCGTGATCGTTGATTCAGAGGGGTACATCGTCACGAACAATCACGTGGTAGACGGGGTCGACACGGCGGAAATCCAACTCAGCGACGGTCGGCGCGGTTCGGCGAGCGTCATCGGGGCCGATCCGTTAACGGATATCGCGGTGCTCAAGACGGAGATGAATGATTTAGCGGCGGCCGAGTGGGGGGACAGTTCGCGGCTACAGGTCGGAGATATCGTGTGGGCGCTGGGCAGCCCTTTTGGCCTGCAGAAGAGCATCACCTTCGGAATTTTGAGCGCTAAAGAGCGGCGGGGCATTACGGGCAGCCGGGTTATCCAGGAGTTTCTTCAAACCGACGCGGCGGTGAATCCTGGTAATAGCGGCGGCCCGCTGGTCGACCACCAGGGAAGGATCGTCGGCATCAATACGGCGATCATAGGTCCGTCCTATCAAGGAATCAGCTTCTCGGTGCCCAGCGAGTTGGCCAAGGCGAGCTACGAACAACTGCGCGACCATGGCTATGTGCTGCGCGGCTTTCTCGGCATCCGCCCCGAGGAAGTGCCCGACGAGGTTGCCGAGGAGTTGGGATTGGAGCCCGATCAAGGCGTGCTGGTCATGTCGGTCGAGCCCAATTCGCCGGCGGGCGACGCCGGGATGCGGATGTTCGACGTGATTACGTCGTGGAACGACGAGCAGTTCGACGATCCCACGCTGCTCAGCCGGGCGATTGCGGCTACGCCGATTGGAACGGAGGTGCCGGTGAAGGTGGTTCGGCGCACGGAGCGAGGCGCCGACGAAGTGAAACTAACGGTGACGGTCGCCGCGCGGCCTCAAAGTCGGTGATTCTCGATTGTCGGACGGCCTAAGCCTTGCGGGCGGGACGCGTGACGGGACGGACCGCCGGGCGAGCGGCAGCGAGGCGCCAGAGCACGGAAAGAGCGCACGTGTCCTTATCCAGTTTGCAGGATGCCAAGGAGCAGATTCGCCAGTCGATCGACATCGTCGATTTGGTGGGCGGATACATCGCCCTGCGCCGGCAAGGGAGGGGTTATGTCGGCCTGTGCCCGTGGCACGATGATTCGCGACCCAGCCTGCAAGTGAATCCCGATCGGCAGTCGTTCAAATGCTGGGTTTGCGACATTGGGGGGGACGTCTTCAGCTTTGTGATGAAGGCCGAGGGGTTGGAGTTCCGCGAAGCAGTGGAGATGTTGGCGGAAAAGGCGGGAGTCAGCCTGAAGGCGGCCGGTAAGCCGGCGGCGTCGGGGGAGAGTCAGTTTGATCGGCGGAATCTGCTCCGCGTGACGGCCTGGGCGGAGGAGCAATTTCACCAGTGCCTGGTGCGCAGTCCACAGGCGGAGCCGGCCCGGCGCTACCTCGCCGATCGCGGCATCAACGAGGCGAGCATTGTCGCGTTCCGACTCGGTTTTTCTCCCAATGAATGGGACTGGATGCTTAATCGCGCGCGGCAGTCCCAGTGGTCGCCGGCGGCGCTGGAGCGCACCGGATTGGTCGGCAAGCGCGACGGCGGCGGATTCTATGATCGATTCCGCGGCCGGCTGATGTTTCCGATTCGCGACGTCCGCTCGCGGGCGATCGCCTTCGGCGGGCGGGTGCTGCCGGAATTTGCGCGCGACAACGACGCCAAGTACGTCAACAGCCCTGAGACGCCGCTGTTCAGCAAGTCGAGCCAGTTGTACGCGCTCGACGCGGCCCGGGAAGGCATCGCCCGGGAAAAGGGCGTGCTGGTAATGGAAGGCTATACCGACGTGATCATGGCCCATCAGCATGGCGTCGCTCATGCCGTCGCGGTGCTGGGAACGGCGCTGGGCGAGCGGCATGTCCCGCTGATCCGGCGTTTCACCGACAGTATTACGCTGGTGCTGGACGGAGACGCGGCCGGTCAGAGCCGCACGTTGGATATTTTGGATACGTTGCTAGCATTGTTCGTCAGGCATGAGGTCGAGCTAAAAATTCTGAGCTTGCCAGAAGGGGCCGATCCGTGTGATGTTATTCGCTCGCACGGAAGCGAAGCCTTTCGCCGGTTGCTCGAACAATCGGTGGACGCCCTCGAGCATAAGATCATGGCTGTGACCAAAGGAATGGCCCCTGGAGCGCCGGCGCATCAGGTCGCCCAAGCGGTGGAGGCGATTCTGGGCACGCTGGCCCGCGCGCTGCCTTCAGCGGCGGCGGCCAACACGGCGGCGCTCGTTCGCGAGCAGCAAGTGCTGGTGCGCGTGGCGCGGCAATTCGGCCTGGGAGAGGAGACGCTGCGAGCGCGGCTCAAGGCGCTGCGACGGGGGGCGACCTCGCAAGTCCGCAGTACTCGGGCGTCGTCGCTGCAGCTTGGGCCCGATGCAGCGCAGGCGATGGCGCCGCCGATTAAGCCCAGCGCGTGGGATCGCGAGCTGATCGAAATCATTATTGGCCACAGCGAGCTGATCGAAACCCTGCTGGAGCAGTTGAGCGGAGATGACGTCGAGTCGCCGACTGCCCGGCAGATCTACGCCTTGGCGGGCGAAATTTACCACCGCGGCGAGGCGCCCACGTTCCAGCGACTGATGCTCGCCGCCGATGATCCAACGTTGAAGAGCCTGCTGGTCGATTGCGACGAAGCGGGCGGGCAAAAGACGATCGCCGACCCGCACCAGCGTATTCGCGATCTGGTGGCAGACCGCGATCGCCGACTTGAGGAAGCGCGCCATCTGACGACGGTGGCGGAGCTGAGGACAAATCAACTTGACCCGGAACAGGCCGACCGCGCATTGGTCGCGCTGTTCGACGATTTGAAGCGACGCCAGGCAGGTTCCGCACCCATGGACGGGTGAGGTGCCTGGCGCGGGGACTGGTTTTTGCAGGCGGGGGGCGCCAAAGGGGGTCGGGAGTCTTTGGCGACTAGCGAGTCCGACGGCAAGGGCGCATCGCCAGTCGCCAAAGACCCCCGACCCCGCTAACGCGGCGTCTCCCGCTGATCCCCGCCCTTCGAGGCGGGACCCGTGCTGCACAGGCCCGTCCTGACCCGCCGCAACTTTTCCGTTGCACAGGAAGTGCAGGAGGAGTTTTGATGACCCGCTTTGCCGCCCGCCTTCGCGAACTTGCTGATCTTGCTCGCACGCAGGGCTTTCTGACCTACGATCAGGTCAACGCCTTTCTGCCGGACGAATCGACTGATTCGGTGCACGTCGAGGCCCTGCTTGATCTGCTGGACGGCCAGCGGATCGCGCTGGTGGAAGGAGAGGGCTCGATATCGCGCCGCGTCGCCGCTGCCGTCGCCGAGGCGGAGGCGACGGGCGAACTGCTACCCGAAGAACTGCCGAAGCTGACCGACGATCCGATTCGCATGTATCTGGCCCAGATGTGCCGGATTCCGCTGCTGACTCGCGAGGAGGAGATTTCGCTGGCCAAGAAGATTGAAGTCACCCGCAAACGATTCCGCCGCAACATTCTGCGATCGTTCATGGCGTTGGAGAGCACGGTGTCGATTCTCGAGCGGGTTCAATCGGGCGAATTGCCGTTCGATCGCACCATCAAGGTGTCGTTGACCGAACGGCTGACGAAGTCGCAGGTGTCGGCCCGCATGCCGCACAACTTGCCGACGCTGCGGCAGTTGATGCAGGCGCAGCGGCGCGACTTCGCGTTGCTGACGAGCCGCCGCGTCGCGGCGGACGAAAAGGCTGCCGTTAAGGCGCGGTTTGTGCGCCGCCGCCGCAAGATGCTCAAGCTGGTGGAAGAGCTCAGCCTTCGCACCCGCCGCGTGGCCCCGCTGATGCAGCAGCTTGCAGATATTTCCCGCCGCATGGATCGATTGCAGTCGCAGCTTAGGCAGTTGAAGGCCGAAGGGGCCTCGCCGTTGCGGATTGGGCCGGTGCGCCGGGAACTGAAGGCCCTGATGCAGCAGACGCTGGAATCGCCCCGCAGTTTGCGGGCGCGCTGCCAGTTGCTGGGCGAGCAGCTTTCGGAGTTCGAGCGCGTGAAGCGCGATCTGTCCAGCGGCAACCTGCGGCTGGTCGTATCGATCGCCAAAAAGTACCGCAACCGCGGGATGAGCTTTTTGGATTTGATCCAGGAGGGGAATACGGGGCTCATGCGGGCGGTCGACAAGTACGAGTACCGCCGCGGGTTCAAGTTCAGTACGTATGCCACCTGGTGGATTCGCCAGGCGATCACGCGGGCGATTGCCGATCAGGCGCGCACGATCCGCATACCGGTGCACATGATCGACGTGCTGAGCAAACTGCAGCAGACCACCAAGCGGTTGCAGCACGAGCTGGGGCGCATGCCTTCGCCCGAGGAGACGGCGCTGGCCGCCGGCGTCAGCCTGGAGGAAAGCCTCCACGTGCTCGATATCGGACGGACGCCGGTGAGTCTCGATCGGCCGATCGGCGAGGGAGACGACTGCAGCTTTGGCGAATTCGTCGAAGACGCCCATACGGACAATCCGCTCAAGCTGGCCAACAACAGCCTGCTGCGGGAGAAGATCGACGAGTTGCTCAAGACGCTGACGTTTCGAGAACGTGAAATCATCCGCTTGCGGTACGGCCTGACCGACGGCTACTGCTATACGCTGGA
>JADLBW010000076.1 GCA_020847515.1 Pirellulales bacterium
CTTTCCGGCGGCTCGCTTCCGATCGTCATCCTTAGTTCTCGCGGCACTGAAGTGGCCGAGATTTCCTCCTTGCCAGAGGACGATATCGACGTGCGAACCATGACCGAGAAGGAGCGGATAGCGGAGTGCGTGCGCCGAGTCAATGAGGCAGGGGAGACACGAGGCAATTATCCAAGCACGCAAGAAGCGCTGGCCCGGCTGCGTGCAATTAAGGCCGAATGACTCGCTTTACCGTAGCATGGTGGCCGAGAGCCGAGAACGAACTGCTGAGCTTTGGCTGGAGGCAGAAGGGCGGCAAGCGCCGACTCAAGCGGCCAACGAGATCGACCAGGTTCTATCGGTCGATGCAACAGCAGACGGAAGCCACGTTCACGAGGGCGTTCGTGAGTATGCGGTCCCCTAATCGTCCGATTCGCCGTTTATGAGGCTGAGCGGACGGTGCTCGTCGTTTCCGTGCGGCTGGTCGATTAGCTTTCCGCGCCGCGGGCTACGGCGGTTTCGATCTGCTGCAGGTACTCGATGCTTCGTTGGGCGATCTCCACGGGGCTCGGCTCGTATTTGAAGACCTCCAGCGACAGCCAGCCTGCGTAATTGATCTGCGCCAGGGCCGTCATGATCGGGCCATATTCCACGTCTCCCATGCCGGGGCCCAGCAGGTTTGGATCGTTCACGTGGAAGTGGACCAGCCAGTCACGGCTTTTCTGGATAATGACGTGAATGTCGGGCGATTCGCTGGCCATCGCCTTCACATCGAGATGCAACTTGCAGTGCGGCGAATCGACCATCTCCGCCAGATGGATCGCGGCGTTGGCCGTTAGCATAAAGTTGCCGTCGGCAGGGCCCAGGGGCTCCAGGGCGATCGTCACGCCATGGTCGGCGCAGGCGGGCATCACGGAACGCAAGATCTCAGCGGCATGCTGCTCCGCCTCATCGTAGCCGACGCCCGGCAGCAGGTTTCGCTGCTGCGGCGAACCGAACACCATGATCTTGCCCCCCAGCTCGGCGCAGAGCCGCACGAGCTCGCGCAGGTATTCGGCCGTCGCACGGCGGACGGCGGCCTGCGGATGGGTGAGATGGTAGCCGCTGGTCTTGGCCAGCAGCCAGTGGAGGCCGACGACCTCCAGCCCGGCCGCCTCGGCCTGGCGCCTGACTTCGCTGCGGCGATCCGCCGAGACCTTTCGGACGTCGCACGGCGCATCTCCGGGCAGCAGCGTAAACGGGGCGATTTCAACGCCGGTGTAGCCCAGGGCGCGCATCGTCGCGCAAGCCTGGTCGAACGGCTGATCGCCGAACATCTCGTTGCAAAAGGCGTATTTCATCGCGAGCTCGATTTGTCGGGGAAACAAGTTGCCCGCTTAGCGGGGAGTGTCGGTCAGGGCGCCCAAGATATAGCAGTTACCTTACTGCGAGGATTCTCGCAAACTGCGCGCCGCTTTGGTATCTTGCTTGCGTCTGGTTGATTGTGTTTTTGCCGCATGACGCACCCGGGCGCCCACGCACGATGCCGCTCAATATTGGAAAAATTCATCACGGCGATTGCTTGACCCTGATGAGCCAGATCGAGGATGGCTCGATCGATCTGGCGTTTGCCGATCCGCCGTTCAACATCGGCTATCGCTACGACAAGTACCACGATCGGCAGGAAGACGCCACGTATCTCGACTGGTGCCGCCAGTGGATCGGGGAGCTGTATCGCATCCTCAAGCCGACCGGCACCTTCTGGCTGGCGATTGGGGACGAATACGCAGCCGAACTCAAGGTCGCCGCCACCCGGCAACTCGACGAATGCTTCATCATGCGAAGCTGGGTGGTGTGGTACTACACGTTCGGCGTCAACTGTAAGCGCAAATTCAATCGCTCACATGCGCATCTGTTCCAGTTCATCAAGGACGAGAAGCAGTTCACCTTCAACGCCGAGGACCCGCTGGTGCGCGTGCCGTCGGCGCGAGCGCTCGTCTACGGCGATAGCCGAGCCAATCCTACGGGCCGGTTGCCCGACGACACCTGGGTGTTACGCCCGCAGGACGCGCCGGCGAGTTTTCAGTCGATGGACGACACGTGGTATTACTCGCGGGTGGCGGGCACGTTCAAGGAGCGGCAGGGGTTCCACGGCTGCCAGATGCCCGAGCAGCTTTTGGGCCGCATCATCCGCGTCAGCTCTAACGCGGGGGACGTGGTCTTCGACCCCTTTACCGGAAGCGGAACGACGCTGGCCGTAGCGAAAAAGCTTGGTCGCCGGTATCTCGGAACGGAGCTGTCCGACGACTATGTGAAATACGCGACCCGGCGGCTGAAAGCGATCCGACCGGGCGACCCGCTCGACGGGCCAGCCGACCCGGCCTCCAGCTCTCCCAACACGGCCAACGGCGTAACGCTGGAGGCGCGGAACCGGCGGAAGGCTGCCGGCGCGCGGCAGGGGCTGCTGCCGTTGCCCGAATAACTGCGCGACTGCGGACGACTCGCCCATTCGGTCGAGCCGACAAGGCCGGTAACCGCGGCCCAGGAGGCCTGTTGAAAAAGGCCGGCGGGGCGTTCTTCAACCTCGCCAAGCGTCGGGGGGAACCTCGCTGCGCTGGCAGCCGATGGCTGCGCGCACTAGCGCCCGGTCGCAGCTTGATTTTCACAATAGCCGCCGGGCGACAAGCCGGCGGTTAGGGCGGCAGAAACCGGGGCCTAGCGGCCCGCGGCTGCTGTACATAAAAGCGAGCTAATGCTTGTTACAGGGCAGTAAGCCAGCGCATTAAAAAGGGGCGCCGCCGACTTGCAGCGACGCCCCCTGCTGCCCCAAGCTTTGGCGAGCATGCGGCGCACCAAAGTCTTGGCCGAGCCTCGCCCCAGTCGCCGCGATTCGATTCGAGCCCGGCGTTCGTCTGGGGGGATAATTGAATATTAGGATTAAACCGACCCTTGTTCCACGTTATCTGGCGTGGGTGCGGCATTCCGCAATGCGCCTCCGGCTGAACGGATTGACCATAAGCCCAGGCTCTGCCGTAAGGGCGCTCAGAGGTTATGTCGCAATTCGTTCGACGAGGTGCTGCAGCGCCGTCAAGTATTCGTCCGCTTCATCCAGGGGCATGACCAGCGGAGGGGCGACCCGAATGACGTCGCCGGCCAGCGGACCGAGCAAGTGGACGGCGTAGCCGCGCTGGTCGCCCTGGTAACACGCCCGGACAACGTCCGCCGCCACGTCGCTGGACCGCCGGTCTCCCAGCGGCGCGCACTGGATGCCCCACACATTCCCTTCCCCGCGGACGGCAGCGATGGCCGGGGCGTCGGCGAGTCGCAGCAGTCCAGCCTCGAACAACTTCGACAGGGCAGCCCCGTGTTCGAGTACGCGTCCCTCGTCGAACTCGTCCAGCGTCGCCAGCACGGCCGCACAGCCCAGCGGGTGCCCGCTCCAGGTGTCTGACGCTTCGCCGTAGTTCAAGGCGGCGAAGAGATCGGCGCGGCCCGCGGCCGCGTCGACCGGCACGCCATTGCCCAGCCCCTTGCCGAGTACGACGATATCGGGCTCGACGCCGTACTGGGTAAAGGCGTACATCGGCCCGGTGCGGCCGAAGTTGGACTGCACTTCGTCGAGGATGAAGATGACGTCGTGCTGACGGCAGAAGGCTTCGAGCAGTTGGAGGTACTGGGGCTGCGGGTGGAACGACCCGCCGCCGCCGAGATAAGGCTCGGTGATGAGGCAGCAGATTTGATCGCCGAGCTCGGCGTAGAGGCGATCGAGCTCGGCGCGATAGGGGGCCAGGTCGATCGGCTGCCGGCGCCGCTCGATGGAACAGCATTCTTGTCGCGGGAAGCTGATGAAGCGGACGCGGGGATCGCGCTCGGGATCCTGCTCGCTGCCGGTGACGGCGCCGGCCAGTCCCTTCTTGCCATGAAAACCGCCGCGACTGGCTAGAATGACTTGCCGCCGGGGGTCTTGAGCCAGCGCGGTGCGGAGGGCCTTGATAACGCCTTCGCTGCCGCTGGCCGACCAGAGCACCTGCTCCATGCGTCGGCCGCCCGGCTGGGACTGGAGGCTAGCGAGCAAGCGCTCGCACGCCAGGGCCTCGACGGGCGTTATCGCGTTGTAGGCGCTCAGCGGGGCGGCGGAGAAGAAATCTTGCTCCAGGAGCGGCCGGTCGCCGTGGCCCAGGTACTGCAGCATTCGGCGCCACCAGCGCGAGGGATTGTGGCCCAGGTTCGCCACCAGCACGCCGGAGGTGAAATCGGCAAGCTTGCGCCCCTCGGGGGTGTAATGGTAACAGCCCTCGCTGCGAGCGAGCACCGCCAGACTGGGGGTGTAGGTGCGCAGCGCGCGGGGTTCGCAGCGAGCGATCGCGTCGCGTAGTGCGGCCGACTGCAGTTCTGCAGGGAAGGGCGCCGGCGGGGCTTGTTGGCTGAAAGTAGCGGTCATGGCATCCACGCGAGTTTTACGTTGACTGATGGCGTTATGCATGGCTCCAGGCGGCGATATTGAAGCTTGCGCCCGCGGCTGTACGTGCCGCGCCGCTGGCGGTCCTCTTGATTGCCGCGAGGCTAATGAACCCGTTGTGAATTTGGCTGGCGGCTGGCGGCCGGAATCAGGCGTGTTCCCTCTGGCCGGTAGCCGATAGCCGCTAGCCGGGCACAGTTCATTAGTTGCGCGGTTCTAAACCTGCGGGCGGTACAGCACCTCCGCGGCTTCGCTGCCAGGCGTTCGCAGCACCAGGCCGCCGTCGGGAGCGTTGACTTCAACAGTGCAATCGGGCTGTCCGGCGGCGTGGCGCGCGAGAATGGCCTCCATGGCCTCGACGGCCGCCACGACCTGCCGGTCGGCCGCCAGGTCGTTGTACGCCAGCTTGCCGGCGGCGGCGAGCCGCTCGGCCCGGCGCGTAGGCGGCCCGCCAAATTCCACCATGGCGACCTCGCGCATGAACCGCTCGATGACTTCCACGCCGTAACCCCGCTGGGCCCGCTCGCCCCAGGGCTCGAGCACCGGGGCGTTGTAATGGTTGTTGAGCGTGGTCTTAAGCTGCGTGGGGGTGAGGCCCTCGACCGTCAGCTCGACGCCGCGCTTGCGGCTATGGCCGTTCCACACGCCGTTGTCGAAGCGAAATTGGACCTCTTGCTCCACATAACCGGGGAAGTTGTCGGGCGTGACCCAACTGGCGTGAATGTCAAAGGCCGCCTCGCGGCCGTCGGCATGGGCGTACACCAGCCGCAATTGCGTCGAATCCCAGGTCGGGCCGTCGGCGGGTCCCACGACGCCGCGCTGCCCGGTGCAGGCGACGCGTTTGAGCGCCAGGCCGAAGGTAAAGTCGATCAGCTTAATGTAATGGACCGCGACGTACGTCCCCGGGTTGCGCCCGACGATCCATTCGGCGAACTGCGAGCCCGAAATCGACTTGGGCTCCAGCAGCGAGCAGTAGCCGTTGTTGACGTGCTGCAGTACGCCGTCGACGCAGAATGTGCGGAGACGCTTATGATCGGGATCGAGCAGTTTGTGGTACACGACCTTGGCCAGCACCTGCTGCTGGCGGGCTAGCGCCGCCAGCTCGTCCAGCTCGGCCAGGCGGAGCACCGAGGGCTTTTCCACCAGCAGGTGCCTGCCGGCGGCGAGCGCCGCCTGGGCAGCCTCGAAATGCCGGTCGTCGGGCGTGGCGACGCAGACCGCGTCGACGCCGCTGGCCGCCAATCGTGCGGCGGCGTCGCGGCCTTCGTAGCTGTGGAAGGCGCCGACGCCGCCGGGCGCGTGTCGGCGATAGGCCTCGGCGCGACGTCCGGTGCGGGTGGCCACGGCGACCAGCGGCGCATGGCAAACGCCGAAGGCCGGATCGTACAGGGGGCGGCGGTCGACCGCTTCGAAGAACGGCCGATACGTTTCGTCGAAGATCATGCCCATGCCGACCATGCCAGCGCGGAGGACGCGGGGGTCGCGGTCGGACATGTTGGAAGGCGTCTGCATCGCTAAATCACCCTGCCTTCCGGTCGGTAGGACTTGGCCAACCGCAGATGGAGTTCCATGGCGGCCGAAGCGGTGGCTGGGTCGCCGGCCTTGAGGGCTTCGAGAATGGTGAGGTGCTCCTCGAAGCCGCGCACCACGGAATCGACGCGGTCGGGGCTTAGCTCGTACGAAAGCTGTTTGTATTGCCAGCACTTGTAGATGGCGTCGCGCATCGGTTGGTTGCCGGCATGGTCGGCGATCGACAGATGGATGGCGAAATCGAACTGCCGCGCCCGCGCTAGCCACTGGCCGTCGGCGTGAGGGGCGACTTCGGCGGCTTGCTGAGCCAACTGCGCGAGGGCATCGGCGGTGATCCGCCCCGCGGCGCGGGCCGCGGCGGCCGGCTCCAGCAGCAGCCGCAGCTCGTGAACTTCGATCAGCCAGTTTTCGGCGCCGGGCCGGACGACGGCGCGCATGTTCATTCGCTGAGTGACGATGCCGTCGGCAATCAGCCGGGCCAGGGCCTGGACGACGGGCGTGCGGCTGACGCCCAGCGACGCCGCTAATTGAGTGGACTTCAACTCGGCGCCGCCGGGCAGCTCGCCGCGGATGATCTGGGCAAGGATCCGCGCGTAGACTTCGTCGACCCGCGAACTGCCGGCCCCGTGCGCGAGCTGCTGCGGGCCGACGGGGCGCGGTTCGCCGGGCGGGCGCGGCTTTTTAGTACTTTTTGTCAACGGCTTCATACGATGGGCCTGCGCATATGGGCGCCCGAGCTGGGGGGGCCTCGCCACGCCCGAGAAAATGAATACACTTCAGTGTCACGGTTTTCCCACGCGTGGTCAAGTAAACTTCGTAGAAGTTTGACGTAAGCTACCCCAAACTCGCGGGGCGATGCGTATGACGCGGCATCAACTACGGTTTTTTGCGGCGGGGATCCTCGTCGGCCTTCGCCTGACCGCGGCGCCGCCGGCCGTGGCCGTCCAGACCGCTCGGCCGACGCATCAGGCGCTTGATTGGTATGTTGCCGGCGACGGCGCCCTGCTGCCGATTCGCACCGCCGAGGATTGGGCCGCTCGCCGGGCCGCGGTGCTGGCCAACGTGCAAGCGGTCATGGGGTCGCTGCCCCCCGCGGAGGCGCGGGCGCCGCTGGCTCCGCAAGTGCTTGAGGAAGCGGTCGATGGCGCCATCCGGCGGCGCAAGATTGCGTTCCATACTGATTCCGATTCAGCGACCGTGCGGGCGTGGCTCCTGATGCCGGCCGGCGCGACGACGGTCAAGCGGCCGGCGGTCCTCTGCCTCCACCAGACGATCGAAGCGGGCAAGGACGAGCCGGCGGGGCTGGCCGGCAAAGAGAGTTTGCATTACGCCCGGCATCTGGCGGAGCGGGGGTTCATCACGCTGGCGCCCGACTATCCCTCGCTCGGCGAATATCAGTACGACTTTGCCGCGGACGACTACCAGAGCGGCTCGATGAAGGCGATTTACGATAACGTTCGGGCGGTCGATTACCTGGCCTCTCTGCCGGAGGTCGACGGCGAGCGAATCGGCGCGATCGGACATTCGCTCGGCGGCCACAACGCGATCTTCACGGCGGTGTTCGAGCCGCGCCTCAAAGCGGTCGTTTCATGCTGCGGGTTCACGGCGTTCCACCGCTACTACGGCGGCAAACTGGAAGGATGGTCGGGGCCGCGATACATGCCGCTCATTCGCGAGCGCTACGCTTGCGATCCGGATGAGATGCCGTTCGACTTTGCGGAGCTGATCGCCGCGCTGGCGCCGCGGCCGTTTTTGGCAGTCGCGCCCCTGCATGACGACAACTTCGACGTTGCAGGCGTGCGGCAGGCGATGGCGGCGGCGCGGCCGATTTACGAGTTGCTGAGAGCGGGCGAGCGGCTGCAGGCCGTGTACCCGGATGCCGGGCATGATTTCCCGCCGGCGGCCCGCGAGCAGGCATATGCGTTTTTGGAGCAGTGGCTGGGGCTCGGGCGTTGAATCGCTGTGGGCTGTGAGCTGTGGGCTGTGAGCTGTGGGCTGTGAGCTGTGGGCTGTGAGCTGTGGGCCGTGGGCTGTGGGCCGTGGGCTTTGAGCTGTGGGCTGTGGGCTTTGGATTTGGGATCGAGCAGGGGCCGGGTGCAGGGTGCTTTTGCCGCGCGGGGTTTGAAGTGGATTTATTCACGTACTCTTTGGATACCATCCCATGAAAATTCGCTTGCTATTTGCGGGCTCGTCATTTATTGCCATGGCCGCTGCGATGACGGCCGCCGCTGCGGGCGCCGCGGCCGACGAGGCGGCCAGCGCGCCGGCCCGGCCGCTGCGAGTCGGCATCATCGGGCTGGATACGTCGCATGCGGTGGCGTTTGCCAAGCAGCTCAACGCCGAGCAGCCGGAGGCGGAAGTGGCCGGCTGTCGGGTGACGGCCGCTTATCCGCAGGGGAGCCGCGACATCGAGTCGAGCACCAGCCGCGTGCCGCAATACGCCAAAGAGGTGCAGGGGGTGGGCGTCGAAATCGTCGACTCGATCGACGCGCTCGTTGCACAGGTCGACGCGGTGATGTTGGAATCGAACGACGGTCGCGTTCACCTGGAGCAGGCGACTGCGGTGCTCAAGGCCGGCAAGCCGCTGTTTGTCGACAAGCCGATGGCGGCCTCGCTGGCGGATGTGATCGCCATCTTCGAGGCGGCCGAGCACTTCGGCGCCCCGGTCTTCTCCAGCTCGTCGCTCCGCTACGGCAAGGGAACGCTGGCGGTCCGCGGCGGCTCAATCGGCAAGGTGCTTGGCTGCGATACGTACAGTCCCTGCCACTTGGAGGCGACGCACCCGGACCTGATGTGGTACGGCATCCATGGCGTCGAGTAGCTGTTCACGGCGATGGGGACCGGCTGCCAGTCGGCTGCCCGCACGCACACCGACGACTTCGATATGGCCGTTGGCGTGTGGGAAGGAGGCCGCATCGGCAGCTTCCGCGGACTGCGCGCCGGGGCCGGGGGGTACGGCGGCACGGCCTTTGGCGAGAAGGGTATCCAGCCGGTCGGCAGCTACGACGGCTATGAGCCGCTGGTCCGCGACATCGTCCGCTTCTTTCGCGGCGGCGAGCCGGCGGTCAAGCCGGCCGAGACGATCGAAATGTTCGCCTTTATGGAAGCGGCCGACGAAAGCCTCCGCCAGGGAGGCAAGCCCGTAGAGCTGGGGCCGCTGGTGGAGCGGGCCAAGGTCGAGGCGGCGAAGAAGCGGTCCTGGTGACGGGGCCTGAAACGCATAAGCCTCTTAATGCGTGACGCCTCGATTGAGTAGGCCGGGGCCGTCTGGATGGTAGTCGCAGAGGCGCGGCCACTTCATATGGAAGACGCTGCAGAAGGCAAGGTCCGGCTAGCCGACAGCCCGACGACCGGGGCGACCAGGTTCTATCTGGGGCCGGTCGGCCGAACGCTCCCGGCGCCTACCAATTCGCCGCCCGCCGAAATCTATTCGCTGGCGATCGGCGACAACGTCGCCTTACTGCCCGACGTCGATGGCCCGCCAGCCCGCCCATCCGCCAGGCACGGGGACGCGAACCGACTCGCCCTACACGGACGCATTGCCCGGATGGCGCTGCTCGCTCCAGAAGGGGAGCGGGGAAAGAACTGCTAGGACCCAGGTTGCGAGCCCGCAGGTCGTGGGCAAGAAACCTCGAAGCATCCTCTCGTTTTCATTCGATAGCGGCCGCGCGCCGTGAGGAACATGGCCGTCAATAGCAGAAGAAGACCGCTCGGCTCCGGCACGGCAGCGGTCGCCGCTAGCGAGGCGGGCGAATGCATGCCGAGCTGACGTTGCCATTGCAGGAAGTCCTTGCCGTCGACGACGCCGTCGCTGTTCGCATCGCCGTCGTCGTTGGTCGCTTCGCCGTTCTGGCCGAAGCCCGCGCTCCACCGCGCCAGGTCGTCGCCGTCGACATTGCCGTCACCGTTGAAATCGGCTGCGGCGAGAACGTTGAGCGTGACGACGGCGGCGCCGTAGTTGATCCGCCATTGCAGTCCATCGGCCAGAGTCGGCAATTCGACGTTCGCAAACTCGCCGGCGATGCCTTCCACGGCGGTCAAGATCTCGAATGACTGGCCGAATGACGGCGCGAACGGCTGTCCGCCGACGTCGGCCAACGTAATGCTGAGGTCGCCTTTCAAATCGACGGAGCCGAGTACGTTTACCGTGTCATACGTCGCACCTTGAAGGCTGCCGCCCAAGTCGATGGCGAGCTCGCCGCCCGCGAGATGATTGAAGTCGCCTTGAATATCCATCTGTCCCGTCGGATCGATCGGCGATCCGATGACTGACGCAAAGCGCGCTCGCATCGAGGCGCCCGCCAGATGCGTGCTGTCGAGCGACGTAGCGGCGTTCCAACCGTAGAGGCGGTACTCGACGGAGTCTGTCGTGGGTTGGGCGCTGGCAAAGGAACCTGTGACGGTCACGCGATTTGCCGCGCCAACCGCCGTCGTATGCGTCTGACCAATCTGGTCGCCCGAAGCGAACCCGTCGACGCTTGAGAGCACGGCATAGTCGGTCGCCGAGCCGACTCCCTGCCGCCATAGCTCGAAGCTCACGCTGTCCGGATACATCGCCAGGCCTGCGACCGATTGCACAGCGAAGCTCAAATAATCACCGCTGTCGATTGCGGATTGCAGCGAGGCGCCGGTTGAAAGGCCGGCGACATGAAATTCATTGCCGGCATTGTTCGCGTCGCGGGGGCTTGCGCCGGGACCAAAAGCGAGCCCGGCGCTCAAGGCAACGCGCTCATCGGCCCGCTTCAGCGCTGTCAGAGGGGCGCCGTCTTGCACGCCCGCAAAGTTGAACTCCAGCGTCGGAACAGCAACAAAACGAGCATTGAGCGACGCCAGGTTGATGTGCGTGTTGCCCGCGCCGTCGGAGGCGTGCCAACTATACAGGCGGTATTCGATCGGTCCGGTGGCCGCTTCGATGGCCGGCAGGTTGGCGGTGATCGTGCGCTGCGTAGCTTGGCTCGTGTGATCGCCGCTGCCGTAGGCCTCCTGCACCAAGGGCGACGTAAATCCATCGAGGCTCGAGAGGATGGCAAAGCTCTTCGCCGCCGACGTACCGTTGCGCCAGATGCGGAAGCTGACGCTGGAGGGAATCATCCCCGCGCCGTCGATAGGATCGACGGTGAACGAGACGTAGTCGCCGTTGTCTTTCGCCGCCGTGAGACTAGTCGCGGCGTGGCCCATGACGTTGAATTCGTTGCCCGCGTCGGAGCCGCCATTGCCGAGTTTCGGCGAGACGCCGGGGCCGAAGTCGAGCCCCTTGCTGATCTCCATGTTCGGGTTGAGCGTGGTCGTTGCCAAGAGCGGCACGGTGTCCTGAACGCCGGAGAAGTTGAACGTGGCCGCAGGGACGACGCCCGTGTCGAGCGAAATCGAGGGCAGCGCCGGCGGCGGCGCTACCGGCCACGCCGAATCGCCCGCGGATCGCCCCGGCGCGACGACCCCTTCGTTGTAGAGGTCGCCGATGACGTCGCCGTGGCCGCGCAGCTCGCCGCCCGATTGAATATCCACCCGGCGATTCGTCGCCAGAACGCCGCCGCTCAGGTCGACTCGGCCCAGGGCGCCGATACGAACCTCATTGCGGCCTTCGAGCGTTTTGCCCGCGTGAACGTCGACGACTTGCTGCGCCGACGAGCCGCGAACTTCGACGCCCAGCGTCGTGACGTCGTCGGTCACGTGGGCGATGCGGGCCGCGCCGCTCGAGTTGGCGATCTTGGCTGACCAATAGCCGTTGGGACGTCCCGCGCCGTCCCAACTGGAATCGGCCTGGACATTCGCGCCGTTAGCGCCGTTATATGTACGATATTCGACGACGCCCCGCAGGGCGCCTTCGGCCACTGCCGCGGAGCGCATTTCGGCGGCGATCGCCGCGTTGCCAAGATCGCTAAGGTTCAGCGGATTGTTTTCGTCAGGATCGGCGTTCAGGTTGAACAGCTCGACTGACTCGTTGGCGTAGAAGATCAGCTTCATGCCGTCCTGACGCACGATGGCCATCCGCTGGGCGATCGTTCCCGCCGTACCGCGCGAACCCTGGTGCTCGAAGACGAGATACTCACGGCGCCGCTGGCTCGCCGCGCCGGTCAGGGTGGGGACGATCGACACGCCATCGACGCCCACTGGCGCCTCAGCGCCGGATAAATCCGCGATCGTGGCCATGAAATCGGCCAGGTCCGTGCGATACTCGCTTTCCGAACCGGCCTCGATAACACCCGGCCAGTAGGCGACCGCCGGGATGTGAATCCCGCCCTCAAACAACTCGAACTTGCCGCCGCGGAAGTGGCCGTTGCCTTGGAAGAAATCGACCGTCTGCGGTCGCGGTTGGGCGAACGTGCCTTTGTCGCCGCCGTTGTCGGCGGTGAAGATCACCAGCGTATTGGCGAGCACGCTGTCCGCGACGTCGCCATCGTCGTTCGGATCATCCAACCGGTCGACGAGATCGCCGACGGTCTTGTCCATGCGGCTAATCATCGCCGCGTACGCCTTCTGCTCGTTGGTCCACCCCGGCATGCTGGCGTAGGCGCCGTAGCCGCCAGGGGCGCTGGCAATGTCGTTGACGTCCGTGTGCGGAATTGTGTAGTTCACCTGCAAGTAGAACGGCTCGGCGCCGCCCGCGTGGGTCGCGACGAACTGCTCTGACCGGGCGGCGATCAGGTCGTGCGTGTACTGTGCCGTATTGCCGGGGCCATCGTCGTTCAGCACAATCTGCACGCCGTTGGCGGCGCTGGGATTGGTCTGCCACATGTGTTTTGTGAAGTAGTCGTGCGCGGCTCCGTGGTTCAGGTAGCCGTAGAACTCGGCGAAGCCGTGGTTGTTGGGCAGCGCCTCTGGCAGTTCGAGCACCGGCGGGTTCGAGCTACTCCCCTGGCTGGCGCCGAAGCCCCATTTGCCGAACACGCCCGTCGCATAGCCGGCCCCGGAGAGCACCTCGCCGGTCATCACATCTTCGGCTCGAAAGCCGGAGTTATTGGCCAGCGTATCGTTGCCGTCGATGACGGCGTGGCCTTGATGAAAACCGGTGTAGAGCATCGCCCGGCTCGGCGCGCACACCGGCGCCGAGTACGCGTTAGCGAACTTCATTCCCCCCGCGGCCAGTTCGTCGAGGTTCGGAGTGGCTATTTTTTGCTGCCCGTTGAACCCGACGCTGCCCCAACCGAAGTCGTCCGCGAAGATATGAACAATGTTTGGGCGCGCGGCCTCAGCCCGCGCGGGCGTCCTTGGCAGCGCTGCTCCGGCCAGCGCGCCCAAACACATTAACCGTAGCAATGCCCTCATCCTCTGCTCGCAAAAGTACGTTCTAGGCGTCGCTTCCCAACGGCGCGCGCCGGCCGCCTCTTCCCGCGGCCACGCCGCCGCAGATGGACGCGACGGCGAAAATCCATCCGCTTGGTTCGGGGACGTTGGTCGTTATCATCGAGTCGGTCAGCACGACGTCCGTCGCGTTAACATTGTCGCCGAGGAACAGGCCGATCCGATTGAAGCTCGACACGCCGTTGAGCGGAGAAAAGGCATAAAGTCCTGTATAGTCGGCGCTGATGATCGAGCCCGTGAGGTCCAACGCACCGGCGTTGCGCGTCATCCGCAAGGTAAACGTCACCGGCGCCGGATTGGCTCCCTGAATCGAACCGGTCGGAGCGCTGCCGTTCCCGCGGGACGTCGGCGAATTAAAGGGATTGGTCTGGCTCGCGTTTTCCTGCTCGCGAATCAAGCCGCCCGCGACGAGATTGGAGTACTCGATCGTATAGCCCAGGTTCGGAACGTCGCTGGCCACAATCGCGCCCGCCGGCCCGCCGAAAATGCCGAAGCGAAGCTGCGTGTTCAGGGCGTTGGCGCCGGTATTGGCCGTTCGATCGTTCATGTCGAGCGTCGTCTTCACCTCGACGTAGTCGCCGTCGTTGGCAAGCGCGACGTCGTTGAAAGGCGCCATCAGCGTCAGGTTGTCGCCCGGCGTGAACGTCGGAGCACTTGGAGCGCCGCCCGCCGTGCTGGAACCGTTGTGAACCGCCCACCCCGTAATCGTCGCGGCCTGACTTCGACCAGTCGCCGCGATGACCGTTGCAGCGAGCGTCAGAACCAATAGGTTGCCGTACAACTTCATAAGACCCTCCCGCGAATCAGTTTGGATTCGCCCCCAAAAGTTAATCACCGGTTGTTTCAACGTCGCCCATCATCCGATCCCGGCACGTTACGAGTCGTCTTGCTGAAAAAGGGCTGCGACTTTCCCAGCGCAGCGCGGTCACGGTCGGTTATCTTCTAAAGTCAGGTCGCCGCCTTTACGGCCGGCGGCGCGGTACTCTTGGGTTGATGCTCCGGCTTCGACGGATCGTAGTTCGGGTTTGGGGCGGGCATCTGCGCTCCGACCGCGGCGCGCCACGCAGCCAACGCCGCGCCCAATTCCTTCACCCGGTCCCGCTCCGTCGCGGCCAGATTATGCTTCTCGCTTATGTCTTCGCGCAAGTTGTACAACTCCGCCGGCGCGCCATCGTAATACTCGATTAACTTCCAATCGCCGCGGCGAATGGCGCCGTAGGGGGTCGTGCCTTCCAACTGGTAGTGCTGGTAATGCGGATAGTGCCAGAACAAATCGCGATCGGCGATCGTGCCGTCTTGCCGCAACAGCGGCGCGAGGCTCACGCCGTCGAGCGACGCCTTGTTCTCGATCGTCTGCCCCGTCATCGCGAGAGTCGTGGGGAAAATGTCCGTCGTGATGACCGGCGCGTCGATTTCCAGCCCGGCGGGCGTCACGCCGGGCCAGTAGACGATCAAGGGGACCCGCACGCCTCCCTCGTAGCAGGAACCCTTGCCAGCCCGTAGCGGCGCGTTCGAGGAAGTTGGAATTCGGCCGCCGTTGTCGGAGGTGAAAATTATGACCGTCCGCTCGGCGATACCCAGCTCATCCAGCGTGTTGCGAATCTGCCCGACCGTCTGGTCCATGCTGTCGATCATCGCGGCATAGGCGGCGTTGGCGTGGTTCATGCCTTCGTGCACCCGCGCCTGATACTTCGCAATCAGCTTCTTCTTGGCCTGCACCGGCAGATGCACGGCGAAATGCGGCAGATATAAAAAGAACGGCCGATCCGCGTTGGCCCGGATGAACTCCACCGCCTCGACCCCCAGGCGGTCGGTGATGTACTCGCCTTTCGGTCCTTGCTCGATCGTGTCGATCGCATACGGCGCAAAGTATCCGGGGCGCGGCTGCGGCTGGTCGGTGCCGGCAACGTTCAAATCGAAGCCGTGCTTTTCTGGATAGAAATCCGGTCCGCCCAGGTGCCACTTGCCGATCGACGCCGTCGCGTAGCCGGCCTCGTGCAGAACTTCGGCCAGTGTGCGTTCTTCCAGCGGCAAATGCTTTGTAAAGTCCGGCACGGTCAGCTTCGGATTCGACGGCGGCAACCCAGGAATCCAGTCGGTCACGCGCAGTCGTGCCGGATACTTTCCAGTGAGCAGGGCCGCCCGCGTCGGCGAACAAACGGTGCAGGCCGAGTAATTCGCCGTGAACCGCACGCCGTCTCGCGCTAGCTGATCGAGATGCGGCGACTGATAAAGATCGCTGCCGTAGCAACTCAAATCGGTCCAGCCGAGATCGTCCGCCACGATCAGCACGACATTTAGCGGCCGCGACTCCTCGCCGGCGGCAGAATGCCCGCCAACGAGTGCGAACGCGCAGATCAACAGGTGAAAGACAACGCAGCGCATTAGTTCACACAGGGGTCGTATCGATAGGTCTAAAGCGACGATTTCGCGGCCTTGGCGTTCGCCGGCGGCTTCGAGCCCGCCATCGGCCACTGCGGGGTCTCCGTCCGGGCCGTGGAGAAATACTCTGCAAACTTCTGCACCACGTCCGGGTGCTCGGCCGCCACGTTATTCGCCTCTGCAACGTCTTTCGACAGGTCGTACAATTCGATGCTCTCCGACTTCGGATCCCGCACCGCCTTCCAATCGCCCCATCGCGCCGACTGGGCCTGTACGCCGAACTTGTAAAACTCCCAGTACAAAAATCGATTGGAAAGCTCCGGCTGCGGCCTACCTAACAAGGTGGGCGCGAAGTCGAGGCCGTCCAGGCAAGACGGCGTCTCAGCGCCGCCCAGGTCGGCCAGCGTGGGCAACACATCGGCAAACGAAATCGGGGCATCGGCGGTCGTCCCCGCCGCGACCCGCCCCGGCCAACGCACAATAAACGGCACGCGAATGCCGCCCTCGGTGACGTTGCCCTTTTGTCCGCGCAGCGGCCCGTTAGAGTCGTTGAAGGCCGGATCGACTCCCCCCTCCGGGTGCGGGCCATTGTCAGAAGCGAAGATCACCAGCGTGTCGTCGTCAATCTTCAGCTCTTCCAGCAACGTAAACATCCGGCCAATATCCCGATCCATCCGCGAGATCATCGCGGCGTGCCCTTTCTGCGGCTCGGGCCAATCAACGTCCTTATAATCGCCGTAATCGGGTACTTCCATTCCCTGCTCGCCCGCTTCGTTGTTGGCGTGTGGAATGGTGAACGCCCAGTACAGGAAGAAGGGCCGGTCCGCGTGCTCTTGGACGAACTTCAACCCCTCCTCGGCGAACAGGTCGTGGGAGTACTGCACCTTCTTCGTGGCGACGGTTCGCTGATTTGTTCCCTCGTAGCCATTTGGCAGCTTCACCCGCGACTCGGTCCGCCACAGGTAATCGGTGTAGTAATTGTGAGCGTGCCCATGCTTTAAATAGCCGTAGAAGTAGTCGAACCCCAGTCGCCCCGGCAGCCCTTGCACGTTATGGGTCGGCTCGCCCAGCCCCCACTTGCCGATGAGCGCCGTCGTATAGCCGGCGTTTTTCAAGACCTGCGCCACCGTGACGTCGTCGGCCTGCAGCGCGGCGGTCGGCTCCGTCGCCGGCGTGTTGCCGCGTACCCGCGCGTGGCCCACATGCATTCCCGTCATCAGTACGCACCGCGAGGGCGCACACACCGGTGCGCCTGCGTAGGCGTCCGTGAAGCGCAGCCCCTGGGCCGCCATCTGGTCGAGATGCGGGGTCTTGATTCGCTGCTGGCCGTAACAGCCGACGTCGCCGTACCCCAAGTCATCGGCCAGGATGAAGATGACGCTGGGCCGACGTTCGCCCGACGGCGCCGTCGCGGGGGCAGCTCCCCGCGCACTTGCGACAGATGCCGTCAGCGACAAGCTGCAGACGAGCAGCCTCGCCGCAATCGATCGAAGCAGATATTTCGCACAGATGGCAAAGACGTCTATCACGAGCTGAACGCCTGCAGTAAAGACTCAATCAGAAGGGATCGGCTACCGTCTCTTCCCCGTCGCGCGATCCTGCCGCGTTCCACACCAGCGGGTCGACGGCGTCGGCGGCGAAGTGGACGCTGCCGTCGGCCATGGTCAAGTTCACGCCGTTGCTGTGAAGACTCGACGCGGTGGTGGCGCCGCCGTTGTCGTTCACCGGAATCGCGGTCGACGTTCCTTGGCTGCAACTCTTCGAGTTAGGCGGCATCACATGGTTGTAGCGCGACGTTCCGTAGTCGCCGTGACACCAGTTTCGTCCCCCGCAGGGGTATTGCGCATTGGAGGTGTATGGGGCGGGGTTGAGCGCCGCGCAAGCGTTGTATACCTGCTCACGGGTTTGCCCCGTTCCGCCGATGTCGAACCAATCGCTGGCGGTCTCCACGAGATTGCGGTCGCCGTCGCCCTTGACCTTCTCGGCGTAGAGGGCAGTGTGCGAGGTTCCGTCGATCACCTGCTTCATCTTGATCGGCACGTTCGTGACGTAGATGCCGTTGTTGTTCTCACCGTAGTCGACGCGAGGCGTGGACGAAGGACCAATATGGAACGACTCTCCCGGCAGGCTGCCGCCGTTGCCGTGATAGCTGGTGCGGCCGGCGTCCAGCCACTGTCCGCCGGCGATGCACGTGTCGTTATTCATCCGATCTTCCGGATCGGTGGGGCAAATGAAGAATGGGAAGCTCTGCGTCTTTACGGCGCTGTCGGCGGGCGCGACGTCGTAGTCGACCAACTTGTAGGCATTGGCGGCCTCGACATAGGGCAGGATGTACGACAGGTGCCCCCACTGCCGGATGGTATTTCCATTGGCGTCCGTTCCCTTGCGGCGTCCGATGGGAAATTCCTTTCGCGCGGTTTCGTAGTTGAGCGCGGCGAGACCGATTTGGCGCATGTTGTTGGCGCATTGCGAACGGCGCGAGGCTTCGCGGGCGGCCTGGACGGCCGGAAGCAGTAGCGCCACCAAGACGCCGATGATGGCGATGACCACCAACAGTTCGACGAGGGTGAAACCGCGCAGCCGCGAGCCGATCGACTGACCTGGATGGCTCTCGGAGACCATTAACGCTCTTGTTCCGTCGTAATGAGAATTCATGGCTTACTTGGTCCGAAAAAGCCCGCCGACGTCAGGAATCCGACGCGTGCAAGCGTAAAGATGCTCGACCCTCAACCCTGCGTGGCCGCCTGTCGCCGCCAGGTCGTCGTAAGCGCCGCGAGGCCGCAGGCCAGCAGGGCGAACGCCGCCGGCTCGGGTACGGCGGCGACCGCGCCGACGCTCGCGGCAGGGCCGAATTGGCTCTGCCAAACCGCGAGATCGTCGCCATCAATCGCCGAGTCGCCATTAGCGTCGCCTTGCGCCAATCCGCCGGCGCCGCCGAGGTTCTGCTGCCAGGTGAGGAAGTCGGCGCCGTCGACGTCGCCGTCTTGGTCGAAGTCAGCGTCCTCATTGCCCGGGACCGTGGACGCGAGGACGACGTCATTGCCGTCGCCGCCCGCGTAATCGATGAAGAATGGCACGCCGGCGAGGTCGATCTGCGCGCCTTGTACCAGGCCCGCAAACTCGCCGCTGACCGCGGCGCCGCCGGTGTTGTTGACGATCGTGAAGCTCTCCGACCCCGTCGGCACGAAGGCGCCAAGCGAGAGGTTCAAGGCGGCGCCGCCAAGCGAGAGACCGCTGGCAACTAGCTGGTCGTATTGCGCTCCGACCGTTGCGCCGGTGACGTCGATGTTGAGACTCGAGATGCTGTCGAACGAAACATCGCCGTGGACGGTGAGGACGCCGGGGCCGGTGACGAGACCGCCCGGGAAGGTCGCCGCCAGCGTGCCCGGCGAAAGGATGGCGTCGGTGAGGGCGACGTTCGAAGCATCGCCCGCGGAGCCGATCGTTCCGGCGCCGCCGAGCGTGGCCGAGTCGACAATGACGTCGCCTGTGCCCAGGCCCGAGCCGGACGTATTGCTGACCTCCATGACGCCATTGTAAATGCCGGTGCCGCCGGCGTAGACGTTCGCGGCCGTGACGCGGAGCAGGCCGAGGCCCGTCTTGCGAAGTTCGCCGACGCCGCGAATCTCTTGGGGAAGAATGCCGGTGCAGTCGTCGGCAGCCACATGGACGCTGGCCATCGACTGCAGGTTGATGGGGCTGTCGAAGGTGCACTGGATATTCAAGTTATCCGAGTTCTCGAACCGCAAGGCTCCGGCGCTCATCGCGCCCGAAGCTTTGCCGACGCCGTTGAGCTTGAGCTCGGCGCCCGGGCCAAGGCGGGAATAGGTCATCGCGTTGCCCAACTGATACTGACCGCCTGCCTGGACGGTTACGCCCGCGGCGTTGCGAAAGGTAGTGTTCTCCGTGTCGGTCCCGGCGACAATCAAGCGAACCCCTCCGTTCTCGATCACGAGATTGCCCAAGAAGCCCTCTGTCGGCCCAAGGGCGCCAGCAAATGCGAACTGCAGATTGGCGTCGCCCTTCTTGGTGAAGGTAATGTTCGAAGCGGCGGTAACCTGCTGGACCAGCTCGCTGGAGGTGTTGAGCTGCGGATCGTTGTTCTGCGTGTATTCCAGATCCGATAGCAACGTCACCGGCAGGTTGTAGCGAATGCGGTTCCGCAAGGAATCGTCGACGCCTGCGTTCTCGATCACCGTGGCAGGCCCGGAGGTCGACTGGAAAACGAGCGTCCCCGAGACGATCGCGTGGGTCGTGCCGTCGCTCCCGTGATTGGCGGTAACGTGGCCGACGGTGGTGGTCGTGCCGCCCAGGCTGATCGTATAAGTGCCTGGCGCCGGAATCAGGCTCGTCAGCGGCATGTTGAAGACCACCGACGCATCGGCGGCATCGGGAATCTCGCCGGTCCAACTGCCCGCGTCGTGCCAAGGGCTGTTATTGTTGTTATCGAGGTTCCAGGTCGATTGCCCGTAAACGTCGCCAGCCAAAACTGCGGCGGCACACGCCGTCAGACAAAAGCCGACTCGCTGCAGAAATAAGTGCATTTGCGCCATGACGTGACTCCCTATGAGTTCTGTCTCAAGAGTTGCGACGAATATGTTTGTGCTGGACCCGGATTGCTGAGCGTTGCTGAGCGCCGCCGTGCTTCGTCAATCACCGTCAGCGACCGTGCGACGCTCGCCCTACCGCCAGTTGAATGGTTTCGCTTTCATCGCGCGAGCATTGGCGTCCGAGGTCGCGCGTCACGGC
>JADLBW010000077.1 GCA_020847515.1 Pirellulales bacterium
GCAGCAGGCGGCCGCCCGCACCGGCGCCGTGCTGAAGCATGTGCCGCTCACCGACGACGGCCAGCTTGACATGGAGGCCTTCGACCGGCTCCTCTCGGATCGCACCAGGCTGGTGGCGGTGACGGCGGTGTCGAACACCCTGGGGACGATCAACCCGGTCGCCGAGATCGCGACCAAGGCCCATGCCGCCGGCGCGCTGGTGCTGGTCGACGGGGCGCAGAGCGTGCCGCACTTGCCGGTCGACGTGCAGTCGCTCGACGTCGACTTTCTCGCGTTCAGCGGCCACAAGATGCTGGGCCCCTCCGGCGTCGGCGTGCTCTACGGCAAGGAGGCGCTCTTAGAGGCGATGCCCCCGTTCTTGGGCGGCGGCAGCATGATTAACGAAGTGAGGCTCGATGGCTTTACGCCGGCCCCGCTGCCGGCCAAGTTCGAGGCCGGCACGCCCCCGATTGTGCCGGCCATCGGCATGAGCGCGGCGATCGACTACTTGCAGGCGGTCGGCCTCGATGCGATCCATCGCCATGAGCTGGAGCTGACGCGCTATGCCTACGACTGCCTGTCGCAAATCGAGGGTTTGCGAATCCTGGGGCCCGCCCCAGAGCACCGCACGGGACTGGTAAGTTTTGCGTTCGAGCGAGTCCACGCCCATGAGTTCGCGCAGGTGCTCAACGACCAGTTCGGCGTGGCGGTGCGCGCTGGCCATCATTGCACCCAGCCCCTGCACGCGCTTCTGGGCATCTCGGCCAGCACGCGGGCCAGCTTCTATCTCTACAACCAGCCGGAGGAAGTCGACCGGCTGGTCGCCGGCGTGCTAGCCGTGCAGCGGATGTTCGCCCCCCAGGGACGGCAGCGCAAGCGACGCAAGCCCGACGAATAATCGACCAGCAAGATCGACTCGCGGCGAGCGAAGTGCTGTTGAGCGAGATCAACTGCAGTGAGCCGCGCGGTCGGTCGCGACTCGGCGTCATGGCCGACACGGGGCCACTGTCGAATTCATACCATTTTGCTGCGGCGTGCTCCGAAGAGGCGGCGCCCTCAGCCGTGCAGGCCCGCTGGCGTTACGACAGGCCGGCGGCTCGGCCGCTGTCTCGAAAAATGGTCAACGCGTTACAGCTTCGTTACATTGAAATCGAGGAACTTTCGGTACGCTGAAGGCGTCCATATTCTGGAATGCATCCTTCTGGGGCCGATCGCTGTTTTCGTCCCCGTTTGTTGCTCTGGATCTGCCATGCGCACCACTTTGCTTCTGGCCGCCGCTCTGATAGCGAGCTTGACCGCCTGGTCTGTAGTAGGCGTCAAGGCGGTGCGGGAAACATGGGCGCTCTACGAACAGGCAGCGGCGGACCGGTACGGTCGTCCGGGGCGAATCACGCGGCAGCTTGGGATCGACGATGACCCAGAGGCCTGGCAAAGGCTAGCCGCCGCCTACTACGCAGATCTGCCTGCGCTGGCCCGCGAAGGACGCCCAGTGGCCAGGCCGCTGCAATGAGCCGGGCGTCCCTGCGCGTCTTCCGCGGCAGCACGATGTTCGTCAGGCCTTGGGTTCGCTATGGCCGAGATCCTTCTGCGGCGCTACCCGATCCCGCACCAGTTGCTTCAGCAGCTTAAGCTCGGGAAAGCCACCCTGCTCGGCACGGTCCCAAATCAGCTCGTCGTCGACGCGGATCTGAAAGACGCCCCCCGTGCCAGGCACGAGCGCCACCTCGCCCAGTTCCGCCCCGAAGGTCGTAAGCAGCTCTTGCGCCATCCACGCGGCGCGCAACAGCCAGCGGCACTGCGTGCAGTAGACGATTTCAATCCGCGGCGTGCGAGCCATAGGCGGGAAGCGGAAAGTCAACGCAGGCTGTAACGGATCAGTTCGCCTGATGAAAGCGTGGGCCGCTCGCTCCGCGCGCGGAAGACCATCTCGCGGAGCGATATGGCCACCTTAAGCTGGCCCGCTGCCAAACGCAGGGCGGGTTCTCCATGTCCTGGAAGGTGTTGATATACTACACGGCTTTCGATCCGCCGTTAAATCCCAAGGACGCCGTCCATGCGCTTGCCTGGCCCGTTTCCACAGTATCAACGCGGATATTCCTCGACGCAGAGTTTGTTCGGCCGCACCCGTCGCAGGGCCGGCAGCGGCTTGAAGACTCGCCTCATTCTGGCACTGGTCTTCGTGGCGTTTGCCGTCGTCAGTTATTACGGCCAGCCTGGCGACGTCAACCAGGTGACCGGCGAGAGCGAGCGGGTCGCCCTGACCGACGAGGCGGACGAGATCAAGCTGGGCTTTCAAGCCGCGGGAGAAATGGTCGATATGCACGGCGGCCCGTCCCGCGACCGGGGCGCCCAAGAGCGCGTGCAGGCGGTCGGCCAGCGGCTGCTCGCTGGTCTCGATAAGGACCTGGCCGCCAATGGACGGCAGAATCCCTACCGCGATGCGTTTCAGTTCACGCTGCTGGCCGACCCGCAGACGGTCAACGCCTTTCCCCTGCCCGGCGGTCCGGTGTTCATCACCGAAGGGCTGTTTCGTCGCTTTCAGACGGAGGGTCAACTTGCCGGCGTGCTAGGCCATGAGATCGGTCACGTCCTGTCGCGCCACAGCAACAAGCAAATGGCCAGGCAAGGGCTGTTCCAAGGCATCGCCGGCGCGGTGGGCGTCCTCGGCGGAGACATGAGCAGCGCCCAAATGGGACAGATGGTCGGCGCCGTGCTCAGCACCCGCTACGGGCGCGAGGCGGAACTCGAAAGCGACCGCTGGGGCGTACGCTTGGCGGCGCTGGCAGGCTACGATCCCCGGGCGATGATCGACGTGATGCGCATCCTCGAAGAGGCCGGCGGAGGCGGCGGCCCGCCGGAGTTCTTGAGCACCCACCCCAAGCCGGCCAATCGCGTCGAGTACATCGAGCGAGTGATCGCCGAACAGTTTCCCGAGGGAGTGCCGCCCGGATTGCGACCGTAGATTGGAATCTGGCGGGCCGTGCGATTGGCGGCTGCCTTCCAAAACCCTCCCGTCGCCGCCGCTGCAGAATACGCACGCCACCAGAAGGCGGCATGATCGCGCCATCGGCGGCGAAGTCGCCTTCGCCGATCGGCCCATGCCGGCCTGGGATCGCTTCGCTATTCAAACAGCAGGAGCCCAAATTCCTGCGGTTGCGGTTGCGGCTTCGGCGCGGGTTCACCGGCGCTTGCCGGCGGCAGTCGCGTCGCCGCGCAGGCCCACGCGGCAGTAGTCTGCGGCGGCTCGGCTGTTAGCTCTGCCAGCGGAATTGCGGCTTCCACCGTCCACGCCGCAGAATCAGCGTCCCCGCCGCCTGCAGAGGCCACGTACCAGCAAGGATCCCACGTCGCGTCGCCCGCGCAGCGGTCTGCCGTCCAGCCACGGCTGTCAATCGCTAGCTCGAACCACGTCGCGTAGTCGCGATCCAGATCGATCGCCAGCCGCACGTGGTCGTACGCCTCAACGTCCCCATCGTGCGGCCGCTGCCGCTCGTCGCGCGGATACGCGGCGCCCGGCTGCTTCGCGCAGCGCACGGCGACGTACAAATACTGCTGGTCGTACGCAAAACGCACGATCGCCGTGCGGCACAGCTCGCCGCGATCGTCTCCCTGCCAGCAGGGTTCGTCGAGGACCCCGTCGAGATGCGGCCGCGACTCGGCCGACGTGCTCCGGACCGTCAGCTTCGGCGGCGATTTGCGCTGCCGGTCCTGGAGCCACGCCTCGGCCTGTGCACAATCGCCCCAGGGGTCGCCGGGGGCCCGATGTTTCAGCGGCGTCAACAGTGCTTGTGCCGCCTGGGGTTGGCCTGCACGGCGGGCGGCTACCGACCTGGCGAAAGCGAACGCCGGATCGCGGGCCAACGACGGCTGCGCCGTCGCCGTCTGTGCCGCCAACTGCACGGCGTATTTAGCGCTTGTATCGTCCGAGCCCACCGTTCTGGCGGCGCGAGCTTCATCCGGCGCGGGCCCTTGGGCGTTTAACGCCGCTTGCATGGAAGCGGAGAGTTGTCGTCGCAGATTGTCGGCGCCTGCCGAGGGTTTCCGCTGGGCGCGGGCGACTTCGCTGCTGGAATAGGTTTGCACGAGCCACCGCGCCGCCGCGGCGGCCCGCGGATCGGTTGGATACTGCAAAATGAGCATCTGCCGCGTCTCGGCCGCCAGGTTGAGGTCCCCGGCCGCCAGATGAGCTTCGGCCAGTTCGTCGAGCACGGCGGCGGCCGAGGCCTCGTCCAGCGGCGCCGCAAGTTGGATGATCTGCGCCAGGGCGTCGGCCCGTCCCCCGCGGCGCCGAGCGACTTGACGGACGATTTCGACGGCGTGCGGATCGGCTGGAGTCCGATCCTCGACGCCGGCGCTTGCCGCGAGGGGCGCCGCCTGGAGGGGTCGCGTTAGCGGCCCGTCCAAAACGGTGCATGTCGCCAGGGCAAGCACAGTCGCGACGACGAATCTCCAATTGACCGTTGCGCCGCTACAGAGCCTCTGCAGCCCCGGCCTTGGGCCGGGGGGCGCCTTCCATCGGGCCAACTTCTATCCCCAGGGGACGCGCCCGCCGGCCAAAGGCCGGGGCTGCATTCGATGAGTCCATGGCGCATTGGCCGCGCAACGCTCAATAAGTTCGCGTTTCATCGCCGCGATTGTATCGACGCCGGCGCAGGCCCCCTAGACGAGTCGCGGACGGACAGAGTCGGAGGGTCGTAGCGATCGTGCTAGCGGCGCTGGGCCGTTGAGTTAAATTAGCGTCCCGCCGGGGGCGTCTACAGTGGTCGGGAGTCCATGGCGGCGAAACGGCTGGTTAGCCGCAAGGCTGGCTAGTCGCAAAAGACCCCCCAGCGCATGCGGGGTCCTGGAGCGCCGTACTTCTGAGCTAAACTTGCTTTGCTCGCGCCGTCGACCTGCGCTGAATCCTCACCTTGGATAGCCCGTCCACGATGCCCGCGCTGGAAACACCCGCCGCTCCGACCGAATCGGGCAGCACGATCGACCTTATCATCCGCCGGGCCGGTTCGCTCTACACGCTCCCGGCAGTCGCCGTCGACGTGCTGCAGCTCACCGACTCGCCGAAGGTCGACGTGCGCGCCCTCAAAGCGTGCATCGAGCGCGATCCTGCCCTGACGGTCAAGATTCTGCGGGTCGTCAACAGCTCGATCTTTGGGCTGCCGCGCGAGGTGAGCGATCTGAACCAGGCCCTGGCGCTGCTGGGCATTAAGCCGCTCAAGCTGCTGGCGCTGGGTTTCAGTCTGCCGGAGAGCCTGTTCGTGGCCGCCGCGCGCGAGCAACTCGATTGGTTCTGGCGTTCGGCGCTGGTGCGGGCCGTGGCGGCCCGCGAGATCAGCGAGCAATTGTTCAGCAAACCGGGCGACGACGCCTTTCTGGCCGGCTTGCTGCAGGACCTCGGCGTGCTGGTGCTGCTCGGTCAGTTCGGCCGGCCTTACGCGACGCTGCTCAACGAAGTGATCGCCGCGCAGGTCGAGTTGAACGTGGTCGAACAAGCGGCCATCGGCGTCGATCATCGGCAGCTTACGGCCGCCCTGCTGGAGCACTGGAACCTCCCGCCGCTGTTGATTATGGCGATTTCGGCGGACCGCGACGTCCGCCATTGGGCCCACAACCGCGCTGAGCAGGCCCACCTCGTGCGGGTAGTGCACCTGGCGGAGCTGCTGGCGCAACTGGTGGGACAACGGCGGTTGAGCGTGCTGCCTGATCTGCTCCAGGCCGGCGAAGCCTATTGCCAGCTTGATCGCGATCGCCTGAACGAGCTGATCGCCGCTCTGGAACCGCGGGTGCGGCAACTCGCCGGGGTGTTGTCGCTCGAAGTCGCTGATTCGGGCGGCTACGTTGATATCGTGCTGCAGGCCCATCAGCAGATGTCGGAGCTGGCCGAGGCCGTCGCCGGCCCGCTGAGCCGCAATCTGGCCAGTGAAGCGGCCGGCGCCCTTGAGAGCGAAGTCGACGGCAGCCGCGCACTGCAACTGGCTCGTCAATTGCGGGCGTCATTCGCGGAGTTCTACGCCCAGCCGGCGACGGAGCCGTCGGTATGCCAGCCGCCCGGCCAGCCGCCCCTCCCGCGGGCCGCGCAAAGAGCATCAGACCTCGCCGAGCCGCCCGCGCTCGATGATGCGGCGGCGCTACAGCGCGACGACGTGGCGACTCGGCTGACGCTCGCTGTCGGACAGTGCCGTTCGTCGCGGTCTCCGCTGAGCATCGTCCTGGTGGGCGTA
>JADLBW010000078.1 GCA_020847515.1 Pirellulales bacterium
TGGACCAGGGCGACCATGGCCAGGACGCCGGCGATGGCGGCCAGTTGGCGGCCGGTGAGGCGTTCGCCGTCGAGTTGGCCCCAGGCCAGGGCGATCACCGGCACGACGTAGGTGACCATGCCGGCGAACAGGGGGCCTTGGGTCTGGATGAGGTGGACGAAGGCGAGGATCGCTATGCCCGTGCTGCCGACGCCAAGGACCGCCAGCGAGGCCACGCCCAGTGCCCACTGGTGGGGGGAAGGGTCGAGGGGGCTCAGCGGCGGGCGAAGAGGCACGGCGAGCTCCACGGGCAGCAGCGTCAGGGCCCCGAGCCCCAGAAACAACGTCGCCAGCGGGGCCGAGGGGAGGTGGCTGAGCTGCCACTTGATGAAGGTATTGCCGAAGGCATAGGCCACTTGCGTGCTGATCGCCAGCAAGAGGAGCCAGGCGTGCATGCCGCGGGCCGAGCCGTCGGCGACGATGAGCGCCGCGCAGGCGAGTCCGCCCAATACGCCCAGCCACTGTCGGGGCGAGGGCCACTGGTTGAGCATGACGGCCGAGGCGACGATGGTTGCGATCGGCACCAGCGTGACCATCATGCCGAAGAAGCCGTGTTCGCCGGCCAGTTCCATCACCAGCGGCTGGGCGACGTAGGGAAAGGCGTTGGAGAGGGCGGCGACCAGCGCGATCTTCAGCAGGTCGGAGCGGGTGAGAGGGGCCCACCGTCGCATGGCGAGGCAGTAGACGGCGATCGTAAGCGCGCCGCAGGCCATGCGTCCCATGCCGATTTCTACGGGGCTGAAGGCGAGCGCCGCCCGGTCCATGAGGATGAAGCTGGTACCCCAGCAGAGACAGATGAAGAGAAAGGCGACGTAGGGCACGGCTGTGGGCGGGGCGGCAGGGTAGGGGCGGCGGGGGCGGCTGGAGGGCGGGCCGGCGGGAGGGCGAACGGATTCTATCCTAGCGCCAGGAGGATGAAAGCGGCACTGGGGTTCGCCGCAGGCTTGTCTGATATAATGGATGACCTACGCAGTCGGCTAGCGCCGATTCGTTGAACTGTTGCTCGCGGCAGACGTCCGATGGACAATTTCAGCCGCCAAATCCTCGATGCCCCACTTACGCTTTCGGCTAGCGATCGCGCGTTCTTAGCCGCGCAGCTCATTGATAGCCTCGATCCGGACGTGGACGACGATAATGAGGCTGCGTGGGGCAAGGAGATTGCCCGTCGCAGCGCGGCCCATGAGAGCGGAACGACCGCAACCATTCCTTGGGAGGATGTTCGAGCGCGGATCGTAGGCAAGCAATGACGCGGTTGCCGATCACGGCGCGCGGCGTTGTCTGCTCAAGCGATATCCCTAGGCAGTCGTTTATCGCTAGCTACCGGGGAAGATACACATTGTCGGCGTCGCGCATGGCAAGGTTCGGCCGGGATATTGGCGTGGCCGCGCCTAGCACGCGTATGGGAATGCCTGGACTCGCCGGAGAGTTGACAAACGAGGGCAGGAGAGCCGTTAGGCGAAGGGCGGATTCGCCGGCAAATTCAATCGGTTCCCTTCGAGAGGAGGGCGATTCAAGACAGTCTCTTAGAAAAGTTGCATTAGCGGACGCGAGCGCGGAACTGCAGGACGCCGCCCTGGCCGGGCTGGACGGGTTCGCGGATCTCCCAGCGGAGGACCAGCGAATCGCCATCGTTGGGCCTGGTGCTGAAGTTCGCCTTGAGCGAGGACTTCTGGCTGTCGGCGACGTACTGGAGGCGCGTGGTGAGGTTGTCGACGATCGTCACGTTGCCGATGACGCGGTCGCCGACGTTGTCGAAGCGGAGGGTGAACTCGACTTCTTCGCCCGGTAGGGCTTCGCCGCGGGAGGCGAGCTTGACGAGCCGCAGCCGTGGGTTGTTAGGAGTGAGGAGGTGGTAGATCGTGCCGGGAGTCTGGACGCTGACTTCCGCCTGGGCGCGACGATTGTCGAAAACCACTTGGGCCGCCTGGTTGCTGGTCCAGGTGATCGCATTTAACGACGAGCGGGCGAGCTCTACGCGGTCCTGGCCGACGTACTGGCCGGTGCGGACGATTTCGAGGTTGGCGTAGGGAGCTAGGACGCCGATGATCGCCGCTGCGCGGCGGTCACGGTCGAGTTCGCCCGCCTGGTTGCGTTCGCGGAGCAAGCTGGACGGCTGCCGTTCGCGGTGAATGCCGGGCTCGAGCAAGGCGGCGGTCGTCGTAACTTCCTCGCTTTCGTTGATGCGGACGGGCGCGAGTTGTTGCGTCGTTCCGCCGGCTGCGTCGTAGCGGGCGTAGGCCCGCAGGTCGACGACTTTGCGGACGGCGGCGAATCGCGGGGCGTAGATGCAGACCTTGTTGCTGGGCGTGATGACCGTGCGGCCGTCGACGGTGTCGTAGTGGGCGACGGCGTCTTCTTGCTCCAGCCCGGCGAGGGTTCGATCTTTCAGAACGGCGGCTGGCAGCCCGTGGTCGCCGCCGTCGCAGAGATATTCGTCGCTGGGGCCGCGGATGGGGCCATAGTCGCAGCAGGCGCAGCCGGCTTCGGCACAGGGCGCCGCTGGAGAACCGTCGGGCAGGCAGGCGGCCTGATCCATTCGGCGGGGCGCGAAGATCCTGGGCAGGTGAGCGGCGGCCGGGGCGACGGCGCTCGACGGGGCCGAGCCAACTGCGTCAGGCGACTGGCCGCGAATGACCGCGCCGTTGGGAGTAGCCACGCGGTATTTCGGTCCGGACGACGAGCGGCAAGAGCACATCAGGAGCACCGCGGCTGCGATGACGCCAAAGCGGAACCACGCCGGGGCGCAGCAGGGTCCATGGTCCGTTGTCAGTTGTTTGCTGTCAGTTGTTCGTTGTCCGTTGTCTGTTGCGGCGTTCATCATCGTTCTCCTGCAACTGACCACTGACGACTGACGACTGACCCCATCACCGAACAACGTCCTTCGCAACCGCCCCTTACCATTGAAACTCTGCAGGCGGCGTCATCTCGCTGGGGGTACCCAGGCTGGCGTCGTCGTAGACGATCGCCGGCGGCGCGGCGTAGTTGAACTGGGGATCGAGTCCGCCTTCGTCCGGCGTGCGGCCGCCGATTCGTAGAATGGCGATCGGCCGGCCGAGGGCGTCGGCGGCGACGAGCGGATCCTCTCCGGGGCGGGCCTCGAACCAGCGGGTAGCGGCGGGCGTTTTCTCGACGACGGGAATGGCGAGCTGCGGGTCCTCGATGTAGATGACGCGGGTGACGAACCGCCCGTCGGCGGCCATCAGCAGTTCGTCGAGCGTCAGCTCCACGGGGACGGGAAAGCGGCGGGCCATGCCCGGCGGCGGATACGTCCGATCGATCAATTCGATCGTGGGAAACACCTCGACCCCCGGATTGGCCGGGATTTCGGTGATTTTAAGTCGATAAACAGATCCGATTTGCAGGCCGACCATCAATTTGTCCAGCGGGCCGTCGGCGAAGCCGGAGCCCGTGGAGGGCGAGATTCGCGCCCCGTGCGGGGCGCGAATCTCGACCGGTTGGCAATACCCTGACAACGGTCCGCCTCTCAGCAGTCGTTGGCGGCCAATCGCTCCCGGAGGCATGGCGCCGGCATGGCGCCAGTGAACTGGTCTGTCTTGCCCGAGGGCCGGCGTAGTGAGCGCCAGACAGATCAGCACTGCCCATCGCAGTTTGCCTTCGACCCGCATTGAGCGAGCAATGCGGCGGAGTGAGCGAACCGTTGTCATGTGGATGTCGATGGTTTTCCTGTTTCTCGGTTAGCTTGCCGCCGTGGAAGGGGTCAGGAGTCTTGGCGACCGGAGCGTTTTGGGGGCAACCAAGTCGCCAGTCGCAAAAGGCTCCCGACCCCGTGAGGGCGGCTACTCGACCGGGCACTGGTCGTAGCATTGGTCGGCGCCGGCGTTCTTATGGGCTCGCAGGCGGGCGGCGGCGTTGCCGACGCCGGCGCGGAGGGCCGAAGGGACGGCGCCGGGGAGCGTTCCGCCAATGAGCTTCAGCGGTGCGCGGTTGACTTCGCTGACCTTCACGTGATTGACCGGCCGCGGATAGTTCATGCCGGGACGCTGCTTGACGGTCATCTTCATCTTGGCGACCGGCGGCGGCATGAGGACTCGGGTGCGGTTCTTCATCGTGTGCTCGGTCAGACCGGCTTGATGGCCCAGCGGAATGTGGGGCGGACCGGGCAGCCCGATGGGCGTGCCGACATAGGGCATGCCGTACTGAGGGCCGTTAACGCCGGAGACGAGGTTCGGGGGGGCGGCCTGCGGGGCGAAGGCCCCGGTGGGCATTCCTTGGGGACCCATGGCGACTCCGCCGGGATAGCAGCCGGGGCCGTAACCGCCGGGCATATACTCGGGGCCGGCGACTTCGCCCAGGTACTGCTGGCCGCCGGCATCGCCCTCGATATACGGACCTTCGGCGTACTGGCCTTCTTCCATCGGACCGACGATCTGATCGTCGTAGGCGCCGCCGTCTTCGTACTGGGCGGGCAGGACGTTGCCGTCCCCCTCGACCGACGCGAACTGGCCGGGGAGTTGTAGATCGAGGTTGCCGATTCGCAGGATGGCGAGAATCGAGCCGCGGCGGTCGGCCTCGGCGATGGGATCGACGCCCGGGTCAAGCCGCGTGCTGACGAGGGTCTCGACGCCCGCCAGGGCGAGGTCCTGGAACTCGGGATCCGGCAAGTAGATGACCTTGGTGACAAAGTTGCCGCTGAGGACCTGGTCGAGGTCCTCGTCAGTAAACTGTACCGGGATCGGGGTGTGGGCGAGGTAGGCGTCGGTACGCGGCGTGACTGGCGCGACCTCTAGCGTCGGGTAGAGCTCGACGCCGGGGCGATCGGGGATGTTGGTGAGCTTCAGGCGGTAGATTGCGCCTTGGGAGAAGTTCTGGCGGCCCGGCATCACCAGCGGGGTCGAGTCGAATTGACCGTAGCCGCCGGTGTCCCAGGCGACTTCGCCCCCTTCGACGCCGAGGAAGGCGATCTGCGAGGTAGCGCCGCCGGCGGCGCCAACCAGGGCGCCGGGCCCGAAGGGTCCGGCGCCGTCGGGGCCGCAGGGACCGCACATTCCGCCGCCTGGGCCAAGCGGCATCATGGCTGAGGCCGGCTGGACCATTTCGGCGGGTTGAATAACTCCCGCGCCGGGGCCGCCAACGCCCGGGCCTGGCTCGAGCAGCCGCTGGGCGGGCGGCAGGTTGTAAGCAACCTTGCTGCCGACGCAGCCGATCGACCCTACGCAGGCCGCAGCCGCGAAGGTCAAACTGATCCACTGAACTCTCATGGCAATCCCCCTAAAGTTTGCTCGCACGGGAGCGGCACGCTGCTGTGCCGTGCAAGGAAAAGTGCTAGCTCCGAAAGGCCTGGGCTCGACGAGCCGCCGCTGGTGGGCGGCGTGGTGGACGGGTGAGTAGGCAAATTTACGGGTAGGTTTGTCGTGGCATGGGAGTCGGTTGCCGCTATCTTCCCCCGTTGGCGGAAGGCCATGCGCGGCGAGTCGCTACGCCGCGAGGAGTCGTCGTCGAGGCTTCTCCCAAGGAAACGAGCCATTTGCGGCGGCGCACCAGGTGACATGGTCGCCGACGTCCCGACTCGCCTATTCATCGATTCACGTACTCACTGCTCCACGTACTGCGGTGGACGGCACTTGCTGCGGCTCACTACAATCGGCGCCGCGCGGGCCGCGGGTAGCTATCAGCCGACGGCTAGCGCGATGCGCTTCCGTGGATAAAAGTTCGGCGGCCTGCGGGCGGAATCTTTGGCAAATCCGCTAAAACCGGCAGAGGAATAGCATCTTGCGCCGCTTCTCAGGTCGAATGGTTATCGCTGCCCTGGCCATTGGGGCCGGCTATGCCGGCGCGCGCGCCGTAGCGCCGCTGCTCAGCGGGATGAATGCGTGCGCCGGCGACCGGTCGGGAATGGTCGCCTCGACCACCAGGTCCGGCACGACTCCGGCGATGGCAGGCGGCGTCCAGCTCGCAAGCGCAGCCGGCGGAGATGGCGACCGCCTGGTGGCGATTGTCCTGGAAGCGCTCGAGAACCGCCCCAACGTGGCGGCCAGCGTGCGGCAGTCAGTGCGCTTGGAGTCGCAGCGACTATCGGCCGAGGGCTCCTATTGGCAGCGGAGCGTCGGCAACGGGCGCCGCACCCGTTGGGACCTGACGACGAAGGTCGAAGACCACACGGTTTACGTCACGCAGGTGTTCGACGGCGACGTGCTGTGGACGGATCGCAGATACGCCGACGCGCGCAAGATCTCGCGGGTCGATGTCGGACGGATCAAGCGCGAGCTGGCGCTCAATGTGGCGAGCGGCGGCGGGGCAGGGGGGCGGTCGCCGGGAACCATCGAACTATTGGCCCGCGGCGGGCTGGCGCAGCTTGTGGCGGAGCTTCGGCGCTGCTTCACGTTCGCTCCGCCGCGGACGATGCGCCGGGGCGATCGGATCGTGCTGGCGGTGATCGGCGCCTGGCAACCTGAGCCGCTGGGGCGTCTCTGGCCAACGGCGGCCAGCGGCGGCTGGCCGGCGCATCTGCCGCACCATGTACTGCTGCACATCGACAGCGACGACTACTTTCCGTACTTCATTGAGTACCGCGGCGGCGACCAGGCGGAGCTTGCGTCGTCGATGGCGGCGCATTTTCCGGCGCGGGATCCGTTGTCGTGCATCGAATTCATCGACGTGCGGTTCGACGCGGCGATGGACGATCGGCTGTTCGAGTTCTCGCCGGGCGACGCGGGCTTTCAGGACGGTACAGGGCGATTGATCGAGCAGTTGCGGGCGCCGGCGGCGGTGGCGGCGGAGCCAACGGCGGTGCGCGCTCGCTGAAGAGGCGAGCGGCGGGCCGATGGACGTCGTAAACCCCGCGAGCCAGGGCGAGAGTTCTCGCCCGAACGGCCCGGTCATTTAGAGGAAGCGGAAATTGCGGCGAGCCAGCTCGGCGGCGGCGACGATGGCGGCGACCATGCCGCTCGATTCGGCCGAGCCTTGCCAGGCGCGGTCGAAGGCCGTGCCGTGAGCGACGCTGGTGCGAATGATCGGCAGGCCGAGCGTGATGTTGACGGCGCGATGGATCCCCAGCAGCTTCAGCGCGATGTGGCCCTGGTCGTGATACATGGCGACCACGGCGTCGAACTCGCCCTCGCGGGCCCGCACCATCAGCGTGTCAGCAGGAAGGGGGCCGACGGCGGCGACGCCGTCGGCGCGTGCCATGCCGACGGCGGGGGCGATGATGGTCGTTTCCTCGTTGCCGAAGAGCTCTTCCTCGCCGGCATGGGGGTTAAGGGCGCAGACGCCGATGCGCGGCTCCTTCACGCCGAAGCCGTCGCGCATCACCGCGTTGGCCAGGCGGCACTTCAGGGCGATCGCCGCCGGCGTCAGTTGGCCGAACACGGTTCGCAGTGCGCAGTGGAGGGTGGTGTGGACGACGCCCAGGCCGGCGCGAGAGTCGGGCAGTTCGGCCTTGGGCAGGTAGAGCATCATGGCGAACTCGTCGACGCCGCAAAGCTCGGCCAGCAGCTCGGTATGGCCTGGGTAGTAGTGTCCGGCCGCGTGCAAGGCCGCTTTGCTGAGCGGCGACGTGACGAGGCCTGCGAACTGTCCGGCGACGGCCCGCCGAGTCGCCAGTACGACCGCGTCGAACGCCGCCTGGCCGGAACGGGCGTCGACGGTCGCGGGAGGCGCGTCCAGCACATCGTCGCTGCCGACGGGCAAGCAGGGAATGCGAAACGGATCGGACGGGTCGAGGCCGAGCTGCGTAATCGCAGAAACCGAGTCGAGCGTTTGTACTCGAGCCGAGGAGCCGGTGAGCTGGATGGCGCGCTGGAGGATTTCGGGATGCCCCAGGACAACCGGCCGGCAGCAATCGTGGACACGCTGGTCGCCCCACGCCTTGACGACGACTTCAGGACCGATGCCCGCGGGGTCGCCCAGGGTGACGGCCAGCAACGGTTTTTGTTGAACTTCGGCCATAA
>JADLBW010000079.1 GCA_020847515.1 Pirellulales bacterium
CAACTCCGCGATCGGACGCGACTGGTGAAGAACGAGCGCTACTGGAACGCGGACGAGGTGCGCCTGAAGTCGATCGACGTGCTGGCGACAGAATCGAGCGTGACGGGGCTGAATCTGTATCTTACCGGCAAGGTGGACTGGATCTACGACGTACCGCCCGCGGCGCTGCGGGAGCTGCTCGCCGAGCGGCCGCCGCGGGACGATCTCAATCCGCAGCCGATGCTCACCACCTACTTCTATCTGTTTAACGTGACGCGCAAGCCGCTGGACGACGTGCGGGTGCGGCGGGCGCTGACGCTGGCGATCGATCGCGCGGAGCTGACTGGGCGATTGCTGGGGTGCGGGGAGCGTCCGGCGTATAGCCTGGTGCCGCCGGGCTTGCCGGGGTACGACCCCCCGCAGTGCGCGCCGCAGGACGTAGCCGAGGCGCGGCGGCTGTTGGCGGAGGCGGGTTTTCCGGACGGCCGGGGGTTTCCGGTGCTGGAGATTCTGTATAACACGCACGAGACGCATGCAGCGATCGCGCAATTGATTCGCAAGCAGTGGCAACGGGCGCTGGGCATCCGCGTCAAAACGCGGAATGAAGAGTTCGCTACGCAGCTCAATAGCCAGCGGGCGCTCGATTACGACGTCAGCCGGCGGTCGTGGATCGGCGATTACGCCGACCCGAATACGTTCCTCGACATGTTCGTCAGCGGCGGGGAGAACAACTGCACCGGCTTCAGCTCGGCCGAGTATGATCGGCTCATCGGGGAGGCGGCCCGCGAGGCCGATCCTGAGAAACGGCTTTCGATCTTTCGTTCGGCGGAACGAATACTGATGGACGAGCTGCCGCTGGCGCCGATGTATTTTTACGTCAGCAAGAGCATGCTCAAGCCGTACGTCCGCGGGTTCTACAACAACATTCAGGATTACCACCCGCTGGAGGCGATGTGGATTGATCGAGCGCAGCAGACGCCCAACCCCTTCCTGCGAGGCCGCCGATGATCGTTTTCGCGCTGCGGCGCCTGGCGTGGCTGGCGGTGACGCTATGGGCGGTGTTCACCGTCACGTTCGTCCTGATGCGGAGCGTGCCCGGGGGGCCGTTCGATCGCGAGCGGGTCGTGCCGCCGGAGATCAAGCGAAACCTCCAGCGGCGCTACAATCTCGACAAGTCGCCGCTGGAGCAGTACGGGTTGGAGCTGGGCCGGCTGGTGCACGGCGACCTGGGGCACTGCATGAACCTGGGCGATTACAGCGTGAACTACGTCATCGCGCAGGGGCTGCCGGTGTCGGCGTCGCTGGGGATTCTGGCGCTGGCGTTCGCCTTAACGCTGGGGCTGGCCACGGGGGTCGTCTCGGCGGCGATGCGGGGCGGCGCCCTGGACGTAGGCTTGCGGCTGATCGCGACGGCAGGAATTGCGCTGCCGAGCTTCGTCGTGGCGAGCCTGGCGATCCTCGCCTTTGTGTTCTACATCCCGGTGCTGCCGGCGGCGGGCTGGGGAAGCTTTTCGCAACTGGTGCTGCCGGCGCTGTGTCTGGGGGCGCCGTACGCCGCGGAGGTGGCGCGTATTTCTCGCACGAGCTTGTTGGAGGCCTTGTCGCAGGATTACATCCGCACAGCGCGGGCCAAGGGCGTAAGCCGCACGGGAGTCGTACTGGTGCATGGATTGCGGAACGCGCTGTTGCCGGTAGTGTCGTTTTTGGGCCCGGCGGTGGCGGGGGTTTTGACCGGCTCGCTGGTGGTAGAGCAGATCTTCGCGATACCGGGACTCGGCGTGTACTTTGTGAAGGCGGCGCTGCAGCGCGACTGGACGCTGTCGATGGGCGTTGTGCTCTTGTACACGGTGGTGCTGTACGCGATGAACTTCCTGGTCGACTTGTCGTACGCGTACCTCGACCCGCGGGTGGAGTTGTAGAGGGACGTTGCACAACGCCGGCGGCGTGCTTGGTTGCCCGGCCGAGTACTGCGAGCATCTTGGAGGGTGCCAACGGCCCGCGAATCACGCGAATAACGCGAATTGTCGCGTATTGGCGTAAAGACAGCCCGCGCCGTTGCGCCTGCGGCGATCTTGCGGGGTTTTTGCGGAGAAGTGGAAGAATCTGCCGCGGAGGCCTTTTTTGGCGTCTATGCGCGTGACCGGCCGGCGGCGCCGATCGCATTCACAACGGCCAGAGCATGACTTCGGGCCTGCCCAGCCGGTCGCGGCTGGCGATGGCCAGATGGCGACCGTCGGCCGAGACGCTGAGGTGATAGTCCTGCCGATCGGGATCGAAGGGACCGAACAGCGCGCCGTAGCAGCGTCCGTGTTCGATGGACCAGAGCCGCACGCCGTCGTCGTTGTCGGCGGAGAACAACGTCCGGCCGTCGGGCGAGAAGGCGAGGGCCTCGACTTCCGTTTCGTGTCCGGACAACAATTCAACTTGCAGGCGGCCCGTCGGGACATGCCAGATTTGGATGGCGCCGTCGTCGCTGCCGACGGCTAGTTGCGCGTTATCAGGGCTGAAGGCGACGCAGCGGATATCGCTGCGCCCGGGCAAGCGCTGCTCTACAGCGCCGCTACGTGGATCCAGGAAGATGATCTCGCTCGATCTACCTGCCCAAACGAGATGCTTTCCGTCGCGGGAAAAGGCCGCCGCCAGCCCCTCGCCGGGCATCGTTTGTCGACAGAACGCGGCGGGGGTGGATGCATTGACGAGCTGTAATTGGGGGCCGCCGAGGATGGCCAGGATATCGCCCGCCGGTGAAAAGGCGGCCGTTTTGGGGGGCGAATCCTGGGGAATGACTAGTAGCGTCCTTCTGCCCGCGGCAATTTCAACGAAGGATCGATTGGCAAAGCAATGCGCAATGCGCTGGCCATCGGGCGACCAGTTCGATCCGCCACTGAGCCCACTGCGAGCGCCGATCTTGAAGAGCTGCGTGCCGGTGCGGACTTCGTAAACCAGGGCTTCACGGAGGCCCATGTAGAGCAGTTGCCGGCCGTCGGGCGAGAGCGCAATGCCCTTGCACAGTTCGCGAAGCGGCGGCCTGTCCCAGGCGATCGACCGGGGGCCGGGGTCGCCGGCGCTGGCGCCGCCGGCGGCGCCTTCGTTGCGCTCAGCCAGGTTCCAAATTCGGACCAGACCATCGTCCCCGGCTGTGATCAGGACGTGCGAGTTGAGGAATTTGGCGCTGAGCGCGCGACCGGCGTGTGCAGGAAACGCCTTAACGCGCCCGCAGACGGCGACTGCCGCGCCATCTTCCTCCAAGGAGAAGATTTGGACCGTGCCATCCAAGTAGACTATCGCCAGCCGATCGCCGGCGGGCGAATAGGCCAGGTCTGCCGGCCGGGCGCGGTAGGGAGGCAATTCCGCCGCCATCCGCTTTCCGCGAAGGTGATACAGGAATGTACCTCTGTGTGCGGTAGCGATCGCAACTAAGCGGCCGCAGGGCGAGCCGCGGGCGATGTTGACTTGTTCCCGTTTGCCGTGATAGTCGATGAGCCCCTCGACGTGCTGCAGATCGCCGCTGGTAATCTGGATATGGTCTTGTCTTTCGTTGCGGACCTCGACGCCCCGGCACGGGATCAATAGCCGCGGATGCGAAGCGATCCGCTGCGGCAGGAATTCGAGCGATTCGACCCGCGAGCCGCACGACATGCGATCGACAATGTTGCCCGCAAGGTCCAACCGGCGGATTTCGGAGTAGCGCAAGCCGACAACCAGATGCTTTCCGTCGGGGCTGAAGGCCATCGACTCGGCATTGTCAGCGGCGGAGTGGATATTGCGCACGGCATAGCCGTTTTGCAGATCACAGAGAAAGATCGACCGGCTTCCTGCGGCAACGAAGCGGCCGTCGGGCGAAATGGCGACCGATTGCAGCGGTCCGCCGCCCAACTCTAGGCGGGTCTCAAGGCGGCCGGTCGTTGCGTTCCAGAGACACAGGGCGCCGTCTTCGCCGACGCTTGCCAGGCGTCGACCATTGGGAAAAATGGCGATCTCCTTGACTGGCCCGTTATGGCCGGCAAGCGCGCGGGACTCAGGCGGCTGGACGAGGCTGTTAAGGATGTGCCACTCGACGCCGCGGCGATCGGGCTCGCGCTGGGCGGGGCGCTGCCGACGGATGATCTGGACGACGTCGCTGGTCCAGCCCTTCTTCCAGGCTTCGAAGGCGTCCTGCATGTCGGACACGTACAGCAGGGCCGACTTTTCGTCCAGCGCCGCTTGCGTGGCGAGACGTGCGCGGTTCACCGCCATGACGCCCAGCGCCAGCATGGCCGAGATCACAGCCAGGGCGATGGCCCCCACGGCTACGGCAGCATGATGCCGGCGCGACCATTTGGCAGTGCGACTGAGCAGGGTGGGACGCCGGGCCTGAACCGGCCGGCAGGCCAAAAATGCCCGTAGATCGTCGGCCAGCGCTTGGGCCGACTGGTAGCGGTGCTGCGGCTCGCGGGCCATCGCCTTCAGCACAATGGCTTCGAGTTCCCACGGGATGCGGCGATCGAGCGAGCGTAATCGCCGCGGCTCCTGCGAGGCGATGCGCCTCAGTAGGGCCGCGCGATCGTCGTCCCCATAGGCCGGCTCGAGCGCCAATAACTCGTACAGCGTGGCGCCGAGCGAATAGACGTCGGCCCGGTGATCGACGTCGGCCCGCCGGCCGAGGGTCTGCTCCGGCGGCATATAGCGCAGCGTGCCGATAATGTCGCCAGTCAGCGTTATGCCGGCGCTGGCGCCCATGCGCGCCAGGCCGAAGTCGGCGACAAACAGCTTTCCCTCGCGATCGATTAGCAGGTTGCTGGGCTTGACGTCGCGATGCAGCACGCCGTGTTCGTGGGCGTGCTGAAGTGCATCGGCGGCTTGCAGGGCCAGCCGAGCGGCGCGGCGGTGGAAGTCGGCGGTGTTGCGAAACGAAATGCAGGGCGCCGGCGGCTGGTCGGGCTGCGTCGGATCGCACGCCGAGAAGGATTCGTCGGCGGCCTGGCGGCGCTGGCGCTCGCACGACGTGGCTGCCGGGAGCCGCGCTGTGGGATACTTCAACGGATCGGCGCCATCGGTGCGTGCGGCGTGCAGCTCGCCAATGGCTTGGGCCAGCGTCTGGCCGCGGACCAGTTGCATGGCGTAGTAGTGCAGGCCCCGGTCTTCGCCGACCGAATAGACGGCGACGATGTGCGGATGATCCAGCGCGGCGGCCGCGCGGACCTCGGTGTGAAATCGCTCAAGCGACTTATCCTCGAGCATCGCGGCCAGCGGCAGCACCTTCAAGGCGACCGCGCGGCCCATCGAAAGTTGCAGGGCCTCGAACACCAGTCCCATTCCGCCGCGGCCGATTTCGCGAATCAGCCGAAAGTCTCCCAGCACGTCCCCCGGCAGCAGGGCGGCGCGGCGCCCGGTTTGCGAAGCGCGGCTGCCGCTGACATTGCCGCTCGATTGACCCATCCTGGCCAACATGGCCATCGCGGGAAGCAATTCGCACAACTCGGCAGCATGTGCGGGGTAGGCGGTCGCGAGCGACTGGGGCTCGATAGATTCGCCGGACTGAATCCGCTGCAGGACGGATTCCACGACTTGTTCCAATTCGGCGTCGATGGCGCCGTCGGCGCATGTAGCACTGAAGAGTGAAGCCATGGCAGCAGCTTCCCCGCTGGTCCACGAGGATACGGCGCAAGCTCTGCAGAACGCGCAAGTGACGAGAAGAGACCGCAGTTTGGCTGATTTCGAGGGCCTCGGCAATCTCCGGGGCGCTCAAATGCTCCAAATAAACGGAGGACGGGCTATGGTTTAGCGTTTGCAATGCGCTTCCTCGCCACCACGCATGCTTCGTATACTGGACGCTCGCGCATTTACGCATTGCCGCACGCCGCGACCGCCCTGAATGATCGAGCGAAGTGCCCCTCTTGAAGCCGCCGGCGCGTCGCTGGCCTGGGACGCCTGGCGGCGCCTTCGGCGGGATGCGGCGGCGATTGTCGCGCTGGCGACGCTCGGCGTTGTGGCGGCGATTGCCGTGCTGACGCCGCTGTTGCCGTTGCAGCCGCCGGATCGGGATCGGACGGAATTGCAGTATGCGGCGCCGACGGCTCAGCCGCTGTGGCTGCGCGACTTCGCGCTCGATCAGGAGGCGATTGAGCGCACGGGCGAGCGGGCGGCGGCCCTGCGGCGGGAGATGCCAGCGCTTGAAGCGGCCTACGGGCGGGCCCAGGAGGAGCTTCGCCGCGCCGCGGCGGAGCCGCGTTTACGATCGGCTGGGGCGGCGGAGCGCGACGCGGCGCTGATGCCGCTGAGCAAGAAGGTCGACGAGGCCTTCGACGCCCTTTATCGCAAGCGGGCCGAGATCGACGATACGGTCCAGTCGCCCTACACGCGGGCCGGCTTCGCGCGGCTAGGGCCAGTCGGCCGCTGGATGGTGCGGGTGCGGCATGCCGCGTTCGGCCCGTGGCAGCTCAATTCTTGGTGCGGGCGCGACGTGTTGGGGCGCGACGTACTCGCGCGAATCTGCTGGGGCGCGCGGGTGTCGTTGGTGGTGGGGCTGGTGGCGACGCTGGTGTCGCTGGTGATCGGCGTGACGTACGGCGCCGTGGCGGGCTATTTCGGGGGGCGGCTCGACAACGCCATGATGCGGCTGGTCGACGTGCTGTATTCGATACCATTTATTTTCGTGGTGATCTTCGTCATCACGGTGCTCGACGAGGATCGAGTCGCGCGGCGGCTGGCGTAGTACGGCGTCGGCAAGATGACGGTGTTTTACTTCGTGGTGGGCGCGATCTACTGGCTGACGATGGCCCGCGTGGTCCGCGGGCAGGTGATTTCGCTGAAGACCGAGGCCTTCGTCGAGGCGGCCCGAAGCCTGGGCGCCGGGCGGCGGCGGATCATCTTGCGGCATCTGCTGCCGAACGTAGCGAGCGTGGTGCTGGTGTACCTCACGCTGACGATCCCGCGGGTGATGCTATTTGAGGCGTTTCTGTCCTTCTTGGGACTCGGGGTCGAACCGCCCGACGTGTCGTGGGGGATGCTGGCCCGCGAGGGGATCGACGTGCTGACGCCGGTGCGGGTGTACTGGTGGCTGGTTGCACTGCCCAGCGCGGCGCTGGGTGCGACGCTGCTGGCGCTGAACTTCCTGGGCGATGGATTGCGCGATGCGCTCGATCCGCGATTGAGGGACCGCTAGTAGCGCGAGCGACGACAAGCCGCGCTTGCCGGGTAGGGCCGCCGGACAGGCAGGGGCCTGGGCTATCGATCTCGATGGTCGGCGCCGTCGACGCCGGCGGCGGCTTCTTCGGCGGCGCGGATCTCCAGTGCGAGCTCCTCGCGCATGACGGGCAATTCGGCCGGGGCGTTGACTCCTAAGCGAACGGCGCCCCCGGCGACTTTGACCACCGTGATGACGATCTTGTCGCCGATGAGTATACGTTCGCCCGGTTTGCGAGATACTACTAGCACGGCGGGGATCTCCCTCTCACCCGGCATGGCCGGGACCTTTTGGTGCGGCCGTATTGGCGTCACGGTAGTGGGACGGCGGCGGCTTTGCAAGCTACTTCGTCCGTGGCGGCGCGATGTTGGCGTACGCCGGATGTGTATATGCGTTAATTGCATAAGATGGGAAGCGGCGGGGCAGCCCCAGGGTTCGTCGTAGTCCAAGGTGCGTCTATGGAACAGCGGTTTGTCGATTGGCTACGGCGGCACGTTCCGCCTGTGCCGCCGCCGGCCATCGGGATCGGCGACGATGCGGCCGTGCTGCCGTGGCGGGCTGGCGGCGACATCGTGCTGACAACCGATACGATCACCGACAAGGTCGACTTCGTGCTGGCGGAAACCGAGCCGCGCCTGATCGGCCATAAGGCGCTGGGAGTCAATCTCAGCGATCTGGCGGCCATGGCCGCGACGCCGGTGGCGGCGCTAGCGTCGGTGGTGCTGCCGCGGGCCGTATCGGGCGGCGGCGACCCCTGCGCGCTGGCGATGGAGATCTACAGCGGCATGCTGGCGCTAGCCGAGCAGTTTCAAGTGGCGCTGGTGGGCGGCGACACCAACTCTTGGGAGGGGTCGCTGGTCATCTCCGTCACGGCGATCGGCCGCGTTACGTCGCGGGGGCCGCTGACGCGGAGCGGGGCGCTGCCTGGGGATCGCGTGCTGGTGACGGGCCGACTGGGGGGCAGCCTGCTGGGCCGCCACTTGGCGGTGGAGCCCCGCGTCCGCGAGGCGGTGCTTTTGGCTGAGCGGTACGAGCTGCACGCAGGACTCGATATTAGCGACGGTTTAGCGCTCGACGCTTCGCGGCTCGCCGGGGCGAGCGGCTGCGGCATCGCCTTGGAACTGGCGGCGATACCGATTTCCGCGGCGGCCGAACAGCTCGCGCGGCAAACTGGGAAGTCGCCGCTTGAACATGCGCTGGGGGACGGCGAGGATTTTGAATTGCTGTTTACGGCGCCCCCCGACGCGGCGGAGCAAATCGTGCGGGATCAGCCGCTGAGCATCTCTGTGACCGACGTCGGCCAGTGCATTGGCACGCCCGGGCTGTGGCAAGTCGGCGACTCGGGCGCGTTGAATCCGCTTGCTCCAACAGGATACCAACATTGATGGCTGACGCCTGGCCCGCTGCCTCGTTCGTGTTCGATTCCGCCAGCGAAGCCGATACCGATCGGCTGGGGGCAGCGCTGGCCGGCGTCTTGCCCTCCGGGACGGTCGTCGGACTGATCGGCACGCTGGGCGCCGGCAAGACCCGCCTGGTGCAGGCGATTGCCGCGGCGCAAGGCGTGCCCCGCGACGCAGCGACCAGCCCGACGTTCGTGCTGGTGAACGAATACCGCGGGCGCCTGCCGATTTATCACATCGACGCCTATCGCTTGCGCGACGAGGACGAATTCCAGGAGCTGGGGCCGGAAGAGTATTTTGAATCGGACGGCGTGACGCTGGTCGAGTGGGCGGACCGCGTGGCTGATTGCTTGCCGGCTGAGCGGCTGGAAATCCATTGTGAGGCGACGGGCGAGTCGCAACGGCGATTTCGCTTGTCGGCCGTCGGCGCCGCGGCCGCACAGATTATCAAGGAGGTGCGGAGGGCGCTGGTCGCGGAGTGAGGCGGAGTGGGAAACTGGTTCAATCCCTCTCCTAGCCCCTCCCTGCGAGGGAGGGGATCGCAATCAGAGGATGAACTTGCTGAGGTCTTCGTCCTGGGCGATGGCGTCGAGGCGCTCGCGGACGTACGCGGCGTTGATCTCGACGCGGCCCGACTTCATCTCGGGCGCCTCGAAGGAGAGCTCTTCCAGGAGCCGCTCCATGATGGTGTGGAGCCGCCGGGCGCCGATGTTCTGCGTCGATTGGTTGACCAGAAAGGCGTAATCGGCGATCGCGTCGATCGCGTCGCCGCCGAAGGCCACGTCGACTCCTTCGGTCTTCATCAGGGCGGTGTACTGGCGGGTGAGCGAGTTGTGGGGTTCCGAGAGGATGCGCACGAAGTCGCCCTTGCCGAGGTCTTCGAGCTCCACCCGAATCGGGAACCGACCCTGCAGCTCGGGCATCAGGTCCGACGGCTTGGTCGTATGGAAGGCCCCGGCGGCGATGAACAGGATATGGTCGGTGCGGACGTAGCCGTAGCGGGTCTGGACGGTGGTTCCTTCGACGATCGGCAGCATGTCGCGCTGTACGCCCTGGCGGGAGACGTCGGCGCCGCGGCCCCCTTCGCTGGCGACGACTTTGTCCATCTCGTCGATGAAGATGATGCCGGTGTCCTCGGCGAGCTCGACGGCTTGGGCGTGGACCTTTTCCTGGTTGATCAAGGCGTCAGTCTCCTGCTCGAACAGCACGCTGCGGGCCTCGGCGACGGTCATTTCGCGGCGCACGACGTTCTTGGGGAGGATCTTCTCGAGCATTCCTTGGAAGTCGAAGTCCATCTGGTCGCCGCCGGGGCCCATGCCGGGAACCATCATGGCGTGCACCTTCTGCTCGATCTTGATTTCGACGGTGCGGTTTTCGAGTTCGCCGCCGGCGAGCATCGCCCGCATCTTCTCGCGGGTGCGCTCGTAGCGTTCGGGCGAGTCGGACGACTCGACGCCGACGTCGAACGACGAGGGGGACGGCGCCAAGAGGTCGAGTAACCGCTCGTTGACGCGTCGCCTGGCCTCGTCTTCAACGCCGGCCAGCTCCCGCTGGCGAACCAGGCCGATGGCGTTTTCCACAAGCTCGCGGATCATGCTCTCGACGTCGCGGCCGTAGTAGCCGACCTCGGTGTACTTGGTGGCTTCGACCTTGATGAACGGGGCGCCGGTCAGTCGGGCGAGGCGGCGGGCGATTTCGGTCTTGCCCACGCCGGTCGGGCCGATCATGAGGATGTTCTTGGGGGCGACTTCCTTGCGCAGCTCGTCGTCGAGCTGCTGGCGCCGCCAGCGGTTTCGCACGGCGACCGCAACGGCTCGCTTGGCGTTCTTCTGGCCGACGATGTGGCGATCGAGCTCGGCGACGATTTCTCGCGGGGTGAGATTCTTCACGGGAGCTCCTCGATCACGAGATTGCGGTTCGAGTAGACGCAGATGTC
>JADLBW010000080.1 GCA_020847515.1 Pirellulales bacterium
ATGCTGAACTGGCCGACGGCGAATGCCAAGCTCGTCAGGCATAAAAATTTGGTGAAATCTCGCCGCGCTACGTAATGGTCCTGCGGCCAGTCGATCGGAAAATCACGTCGCCAGCGCGGTTGCGCGTCCATCGAGCGCCGATCGGGCGGTACGGTATGGAGCTCGGGGTTATCGCCGTTCATTTCATGTAGTCGTCGCCGCCGGCCGGCGGTCGGTAAGGATGTTAAGCTCGATGTCCTGGCCCGTGGGCGCTTCGTTCAGAGCCGAGGCCACGTCGACGTATTCGACGCTCCGGTTGGCCGGAACCATCATGTTGACCTTGGTGTGAATCACCTGGCCGCCAAATCGAAACCGGTTGGTCGGCACGGCGCTGGTGCGAAGCGCTTCAATTTCTTCCCGCGTGCCGAAGTACAGCGCACCGCTGGGACAGACGGTCGCGCACATCGGCTTCTTACCGGTCGAAGTGCGGTCGTAGCACATGTCGCACTTCATCATCAGCTCGAACTGGCTCATCATCTTCGGTACGCCGAAGGGACAGGCCAGCACGCAATTGTTGCAGGCGATGCAGCGCGGTTTGCGAGCCGTTTGAACGACGCCGTCGGCGGTCCGCTTGATCGCATCGGCGGGGCACACCTCGGCGCACGTGGGCGAATCGCAGTGCATGCACACGACGGGCGTCGTTTGCGTCGTCAGTCCCCGGTCGATGTATTCCAAGTGGATCATCGAATGCCCCCGATGCGTGTCGCACTCGCTGCAGGCGTGCACGCACGCCTGGCAGCCGATGCAACGACCTGGGTCGATGAAGAACTCGTGATTCGCGGGCACAGACATGTCGGCTAACGGTTCTCGTGGCTGCCAGTTACGGACAAGGGAGCAGATCGCACGACCAGTCGACGCAATGGGGGGCGGCAGCCTGTTGCGACCTGCGAGCCAGGTTCGGCGAGGCGGCTTCCCCCGTTGCAGTAAGCGCCCGATCTCGTTTTCAGCATTGCGTTGCCTCAGGAAGTGAAAGTCGCTTACTGCTGCGGTTCAAACACGCCGGCATACGCCGGCGGACTGGAGGCTCTGCTCACTCGCACGGCGCATACCTTGTATTCCGGGATCTTGGAAATCGGGTCTTGAGCCGCAATCGTGACCTGGTTGATGCTCTTGAGGCCCGCCCAGTGATACGGCACAAAAACCGTATCGGGCCGAATCGTTCTCACGACCTGAGCTCGCAGGGTGCAAGCGCCGCGGCGAGACTCTACCGTCGTCCAATCCCCGTCCGCGATGCCAAGCTGCTCGGCTAACTGCGGGTGAAGTTCGACGCGCGGTTCCGGGTACTGGTCGACCAGCGGTCCGATCCGTCGGGTCTGGGTCCCCGAAAGGAAGTGGCTGACGACGCGTCCCGTGGTAAGCAACAGCGGGTAATCGGCGTCGACGTCTTCCGCGGGCGGGGCGTAGGTTGCCACGTTGAAACGCGCCTTGCCGTCAGCGAAATAAAACGGCCCGTTCCCTTGGGCGACCGGATTCCAGGAACCCGGCTCGAATAGCCGCGGCGTGCCAGGATGATCCTCGCTGGGACAGGGCCAGAACACGCCCATCTGCCGCTCGACCTTTTCGTACGTAATTCCCGAGTAATCAGCGACGCCGCCGGCTGAGGCCCGCCGCAATTCGTCGAATATCTGGCGCGGACTGTCGAAGGTGAACCCGCGCTGCCGGCCCAGCGCCTGGGCGATGTCTTGGATGATCCGCCAGTCTTCGCGCGCATCGCCGGGCGGGTCGACGCACTTGTTAATCTTGATGACCCGTCCTTCCGCGCTGGTTACCACCCCCTCGTCCTCTTCCTGAAGCGAGCCCGGCAACACGACGTTGGCGTGCCGCGCGCTCTCATTGAGGAAAAAGTCGATCGCCACGTAGAAGTCGAGCTTGTCGAGCATGCGCCCGATGAAGTTGTTGTCCGGCAGCGACACTTTGGGGTTGAAGCAAATGCTGAGCAGGCCGCGGATTTCGCCGCGGTCGATTTTGCGGAAAATCTCGTAGGCGTCGACCCCTTTGCCCGGCAGTTCTTCGGGCGAAATCTGCCAGATTTTTGCGATGTAGGCTCGATGCTCGGGGTTGTCGATGTCCCGCCAGCCGGGTAGTTGATCGCACTTCTGGCCATGTTCGCGACCTCCCTGGCCATTCGCCTGCCCGGTGATGGTGCCATAGCCGCACCCTTCGCGGCCCAGTCGGCCGGTGGCTAGTACGATGTTTATCGTACTGAGCACGTTCTGCACGCCATGCGAATGGTGTTCGATTCCCCGGGCATGCAGCAGGAAGCTCGTTTTGGCCTGGCCCCACCACTGGGCCGCCTGGCGAATGGCTTTTTCCGTAACGCCGGTCACTTCCGCAGTTCGCTGTGGCGTCCACTGGCGGACGTGTTCGGCCACCCGTTCAAAGCCGACGGTGTAGCGATCGATGAACTCCTGGTCGATCCAGCCCTGCTCGATCATCAGGTGCAAGATGCCGTTGAACAGCGCGACGTCGCGGCCCGGCTTGACGGGCAGGAAAAGGTCGCAGGTGCGAGCGATCGGCGTGATCCGCGGGTCGACGACAATGACCTTGGCGCCCCGCTCCCGCGCCTGCCAGACATAGTTGGTGGTGATCGGCGAGCATTCCGCGACGTTCGAGCCGGCGATCAGCACCACCTCGGCCTGCGGGATGTCCGACCACGGATTTGCCGAGCGATCGATGCCGAACGACTTCTTGTTCGCCGCCCCGGCGCTGACCATGCAGAGGCGGCCGTTGTAGTCGATATTGGCGGTCCGCAGGCACATCCGCGCGAACTTGCCCATCAGGTACGTCTTCTCGGTGGTCAGGCTGGCGCCGCTGAGGACGGCGAACGCGTCGGCGCCGTGTGCGGACTGAATGCGATTAATCTCCGACGCAACGCGCTCGACGGCCGCCTGGTAGTTCAGCGGCCGAAATCCGCCCGGCGCAGCGGCGTCGCGCTCGTAAGCAGTGAGTAGCCGGTCGGGATGAGCGCCCTGCAGATAGCGTCGAACGCCTTTGGGACACAGCATTCCCCGATTGAACGGAAAATCTTCCCACGGTTCAAACCCGACGACCACGTTGTCTTTGATCTTCAACTGGATGCCGCACTGCTGGCCGCAGAAGCAGCAATGGGTCTTTACCTGGCGATCGGGTTCTTCGGCCGTATCAAGCCGCGCTCCGGCGGGATAGCTCAGATGAGGACCGAACTGCTCGATCGTTTCCAGGGGGGCGGCTGGGAGCGTCGCCATGGTTGCTTCCGCTGCGATTAAGGGGCTGTGGCCGGGGGCGCGTCAGTCAAGGCGGCGTCGAGGAGGAGCGGTTCGCCGCCTCGCAGGCCCGTCCACAGGTTCGCTTGCGCAATGGCGAGTAACGAGCGACGGCAGCGGGGACAGATCCACTGATAGTGTTCCGCCGGCTGGTTTGCCAGTTCGTAGGCGTAGCCCAAGGCGCGCTCCACTTCGATCAGGTCCTCCACGTGCATCCGCGAGGCAAACGCCTCGCCGCAGCGGCGGCAAGCCACTTGCTCCGAACGAGCGCCGATATCCTTATAGAAGCTGACGCCTAATTGAGCCGGACGCTGAAAGATATGGAAGAACTTACCGAACGGCAGCCACAGTAGCGTCAGAATCACCGTGATGGCGTGCAGGATCGCCAGGAAATCATAGGCGTAGCCTCGCATCCAGGTATAGCTGGCCGTCAGCATCAGGCCCGTCGCGCTAATGGCGAATAAGGCGATCAGCGGCAGATAGTCTTCGCCGAACTGCTGCAAGGCCGCGGCGCCATGGTCGGTCATCCGCCGCTTCATGGCGAGCATTACGCCGATAATCACCAGAAGCGACGCCCACACCAGCCCGTGGAAGACGGCAAATCCGATCCAGGAGCGAATCGGAAACGCCATCGTCGGAAATCCGAATAGATACGCCCGGTATGCGTTAAGGTCGCCTGGCACGGTTTCAAAATGAACCCAGCCGAAGACCAGCGGAAAGGTGATGGCTGCGGCGACGACGCAGCCCCACATCAGGCACCAGTGGGCCGCGCCGCGCAATGTTCCTCGCCGCCAGATGAACGCATTGAGCGCGAACATGACCCCCAAGCGGCGGGCCAATTGGATCAGGTTCCGCCCTAGGAGCCGCGGCTGCAGGAACAATTGCCAGCCCCGCACCCAATACCGCCAGGTCGGCGGCCGCTGCAGCCACATGGCGTAGCGGTAGGCGATGCCAAACGTAGCGAACAACGTCGCGAACGTGTATCCGATCAGTGCGGCGTCGAAGTGATCCAACCGGCGGGATCCGAGCACAATCAGCAGAGCCAGCGCCGCCGTCGCGGCCCCGCCCCAGATCGTCGCACAGATTCGTTCGTTCATCGAATTTCAGCTCGCGGCGCCGCAGCGTGCCCCGAGCGATAAGATAGCCGCTTCAACTAACGAATAGAATCACCCGCAGCCGCGAACGCCATAGGCTGCGGCAACTACGGCGCCAATAGCGGCAACAACGGCGTCGTCGATCGACCTGGCGCCTGTCATAGCCGTCGGCCTGGGAGACGGCGTGACCGATTCGTTCGCTTGCGCTTCAATGGCGCTGCGGCGATCGCGCGCCGGAAGCACAGGGCGAACCGCTGGCAGACGAGGTAGGCCGCCCCCGGGCGTTGCAATCCTATATGTTTACGTGTAGTATTCAGCGCAGGCAGAATACTGGCAGAATCGTTGAAGCGTGGCCAAGCGAAATCGCCCCCGCATGAGCTGCGATCGACTCGTCTTGGCTTGCGTGACCGCCTCGTGGGAGGACCACTTATGGTGCTGCGCCGCCGCGGCCGCTGGGTTGCTTGGATGGTGTGTGTTTCACCGCTGCTGGCCACTAGCCGTGGCGTGGGCGACGACGACTTTGAGCGCGCCCCGATCGAATACAGCAAGAGTACGCCGGACAATCGGGTTTCACGGCTGCAGGCCAAGCTCGACGATGGCGAATGCGAGCTGAGCTTTGACGCTGAGCGGGGATACTTGCCAGCGCTGCTCGAAGCGCTCCACGTGCCGGTGGAGTCGCAAATGCTCGTCTTCTCGAAAACCAGTTTGCAGCGTCGGCGGATCTCTCCACGTACGCCACGGGCCATTTACTTTAACGACGATGTCTATGTCGGCTTCTGCCGCGCCGGCGAGGTGCTGGAGGTCTCCGCCGCAGACCCCAAACTGGGGACGGTGTTTTACACCTTAGAACAACGGCAGGCCGATGTGCCCCGCCTTGTTCGCCAGACCGATAGCTGCCTGGTCTGCCATAGTTCCTCAAGAACCGAGGGCGTGCCGGGGCATCTGGCCCGCTCGGTTTCCGTAGGGCCGTCCGGCGAGCCAATCTTATCGGCCGGCAGCGCCATGGTCGACTACCGGACGCCGATTGCCGAGCGGTGGGGCGGCTGGTACGTCACCGGCACCCACGGCGGGCAAAAGCACCTGGGCAATCTCATCCTGCGGGGGGGCAAGTCGCCCACCGACGAGCAGCAGGCGGCGGCGCAGAATGTGACCGGTCTGGAGAGCCGCTTCAAAGTCGGTCAATACCTAGCGCCGCATAGCGACATCGTCGCCCTAATGGTACTGGAACATCAGACGCTGATGCACAATCGGCTGACCAAGGCGAACTTCGAAGCCCGAGCCGCCCTGCACTACCAGGCGGAGCTGAACCGCGCACTGGGCCAGCCCGCCGACGCCCCGCTCGACAGCACCGCTCGTCGCATTCAGTCGGCCGCCGACGACGTGGTCGACGCGCTGCTCTTCGTAGAAGAGGCAGAAATCCACGATCCGATCGCCGGCACCTCCGGCTTTGCCGAGGCCTTTGGAAATCTGGGCCCCAAAGACGCCTCGGGGCGGTCCTTCCGCCAGTTCGATCTGCGACGGCGGCTTTTCAAGTATCCGTGTAGCTATCTGATCTATTCAACCAGCTTCGACAGCTTGCCCGACGAGGTTCGACAGTGCGTGTGGCAACGTCTGGCGGCCGTGCTGCGCGGCGAAGACGACTCGGCCAAGTTTTCGCATTTGTCGGCTCAGGACCGAATGGATATCGCGTCGATTATTCGCGACACCAAGTCGAATCTTCCAGCCGACTGGCCCTAACTTCGCCCGTTTGCAGCCTTTTGCCCGCGAATCATGTTAATGCACGCGAGATGAAAGCAAGGGAAGCTTTCCAAGCTGCTACGGTAAATCGGGCGCCTGCGAAACCCCAAGTGATTCTTGGCATCCGTTCGATTTTTCGCGTCTATTCGCGTTCCCTCGCGTGGCTCAAAAAACTGCAAAAGTTGATCCAACGAATTGCCGCCTCCTGCCGGTGTTCGCGACGCATCAACTTCGCCTAGCGCGCAGCCGCGCGTGCTGTCGGCATCGGAAAGTGCGTGCGGTATACTTGTGTTTTGTCAAAGGTAAGAAGCAGGCTCGCGCAGATCAGCCGCTGGGCGCCGGCGCCGGATTGCCAAGCCCGGACGCGGACGCTAGCGAGTTGCCGGTTAGCCTAAGATTAAGCTGTAATAAAGCGCTAGCCGTCTGCCGCTCTCCCTCGCATGGCCGCTCGGCATCGTTGCTGGCGCTCACCGAGCCAGGAACATGTGGTGCTGCGGGCAACGCCGCGCGGCGTCAGCGAGCGTAACTATCAGCCATCCTTGAAAGGCAGCCATGAGACCGATCCGCTGGATTCCCGTCGTTCTGATGTTGTGCGCAGCGGCCGCCCCGGCGGCGCTCGCTGAACCGGCGCGGCCGAACGTTGTCTATTTTCTCGTCGATGATATGGGTCGCGAGGACTGCGGCTTCATGGGCGGGCAAGAAATCAAGACGGAACACATCGATCGACTTGCCGCCGCCGGAGCCAGGCTCGACGCCTTTTACGTGCAGCCGCTGTGCAGCCCCACGCGGGCCGCTCTGCTGACCGGCCGCTACCCGATGCGCCACGGACTTCAAGTCGGCGTCGTCAAGCCGTGGGCGCAGTTCGGATTGCCGCTCAACGAGCGAACGCTCGCCGATGACTTGCAGGTGGCTGGCTACGCGACCGGCATATTCGGCAAATGGCACTTGGGGCACGTGGCGCCGGAGTATCTACCGACCCGCCGAGGGTTTACTCGCCAGTACGGCCACTACAACGGGGCGCTCGACTACTTCACCCATGAACGGGATGGCGGGTTCGATTGGCACGAAAACGACCAAATCTGCCGCGACGAGGGTTACACGACGGCCCTCATCGGCGAACATGCCGCGAGGTTTATCGCCGATCGTGCCGGCAAGCAGCCCTTCTTTCTCTATGTGCCGTTCAACGGCGTTCACGCGCCCTATCAGCCGCCCGAGGGCGGCGCGGCGGCGTATCCGCACCTTAAGGGGGATCGACGGAACTACGCGGCCATGTTGACCGCCGTCGACCAGGCGGTTGGGGCCGTTGTGGACGCCGTCGACGAGGCCGGCCTGCGCGACGATACGCTCTTCATCTTCTCTAGCGACAATGGCGGACCGGCGCCAGGCCGCATCACCGACAATGGCGACTATCGCGGCGGCAAAGGCGGGCTGTACGAGGGCGGCGTCCGCGTCGCCGCCTTTGCGACCTGGGCGGGTAGCATCCCCGCGGGAACGATCGTGACTGAACCTATGCATATCGTCGACTGGCGTCCCACCCTGCAACAGCTCTGCGGAGCCGCGCCCGCCGGCGATTTGCCGATGGACGGTCGAGACATCTGGCCGACCCTGACCGCCGCCGCCCCGTCTCCGCACGACGTGATTCTGCTGAATACCGCGCCTCAAGCGGGCGCGGTTCGCGCAGGCGATTGGAAGCTGATTGTAAAGCGCCGCGAAGGAGAGGGTCCGGGCCGACGCGGCCAGAAGAACGTCGAACTTTACAATCTTCGCGACGATCCGTTCGAGAAGTCGAACCTCGCCAGGCAGCACCCCGAGAAGGTGAGAGAGCTGCGCCAGGCGCTTTCTGAATTCGCGCAGCAGGCCGTGCCCCCCAAGGCGCAGCCGCAGCCGGAGTCATTCGCGGCGCCGGAAGTGTGGGGCGAGTTTGGCGGTTAGCGCTAGCTCGGCGAGATGGGGCGGGCGTCTGGAACCGGAGCGCCTCGAATCGACTGCGCGAAATACTGCGGACGCCGACCGTCGCAAGCCGCCGCCCAATTAGGCGATTTGATCTGTCACCATCAAGGCCATGCAGCACATCGGTTGCATTATCGTTGCCGGGATTATTCTGCTCGCTAGCGACGCCTTGCGCGCCGCTGACCGGCCCAATATCGTGGTCTTCATATCCGACGATCACAGTTTCGCCGATTGCTCTGCCGGAGGCGCGACCGATGTCGCTACGCCTCATCTGGCGCGCATGCTGAGCGAAGGCATAAGCTTCACGCGCGCTTTCGCCGCTTCGCCCAGTTGCGCGCCGAGTCGTGCGGCGCTTTTGACCGGCCTGTCGCCGCTGCGCAATGGTTCGATGTTTAATCATCAGCCGCCGCGGACCGATGTGAAGAAACTGCCGGCCTACTTGCACCAGCAGGGCTATGAGGTAGTCGCGTTCGGAAAAGTCGCCCATTACAGGCAGGGCAAGGACTACGGCTTTGATCTTGTCGCCCACGATACCTTCCACGACGACCGCTGCGTCGATGCGGCGATTGACTGGCTCGAACAGCGACGCAGCGATCGACCGCTTTGCATCATGGTGGGCACGAATTGGCCTCATGTGCCCTGGCCAGAACCTCGCGATTCGCACGCGGCCGCGGCGCTCAAACTGCCTCCGACGCACGTCGACACGGCCGAAACCCGCGCTTATCGCGCCCGCTACTATGCGGCTATTGAGCTGATGGACGACGACTTGGGTCGCGTATACGAATCGGCCTACCGAGTACTGGGGCGGGAGACGCTCTTTCTGCACTTCAGCGATCATGGCGCCCAATGGCCGTTTGGCAAATGGAACTTGTACGACGCGGGACTCCACGTGCCGCTGCTGGCGGTATGGCCAGGCGTGATTGAACCCGGCAGCCGGAATGACGAACTGGTTACGCTGCTGGACGTGTTGCCGACGCTCGTACAGGTTGCGGGCGGCGAGCCGCCGGCGGAGCTCGACGGCCGGTCGCTGGCGCCCGCCTTCTCGGGGCGGTCGTTGCCGCGGAGAGAGTTTGTTTTCGCCACCCACAGCGGCGACGGCCGCATGAACCAGTATCCGATGCGCTCTGTGCGCACTGGCTCGTGGAAGTACATTCGCAACCTAAATCCCGCCGCTGTCTTCACATCGCATATAACCGCCGGCGCCGCCGTCGACGGCCGTAGCTACTGGCAGTCCTGGGTCGAGCAGGCGAAACACGACCCTGCAGCGGCTGCCATCGTCGAACGGCACCGGCATCGCCCGGCGGAGGAACTTTACGATCTGTCGGCCGACCCCTACGAGCAGCAGAATCTCGCCCAAGACGCGCAGCAGGCTGCTACGCTCCAGCGGTTGCGAGCGAGACTGGACGGCTGGATGGCAGGACAAGGCGACCAAGGCCTGCAGACAGAGCATCAGGTCGCCAACGAGTTCCTCGATGCGAGCCAATAGGGCAGGCTGGCCCGCTGGGCCATATCCGAATCGCCTTCGCCGCTCGACGCGGCGCAGCGTGCGGCTCGCCGCCGCTTAGCGATATGTAACAGCGGCCGCGTACTTGACGCCGTTATGATAGCCGCAGCAACTCGCACGCCTGCTGATAGCCAGGCGCGGGAAAGCCATATTCGCTGGCGGTAACACGCGCCAGCGCCACCAACTGCCGCCACCGCAGCGCCGGCCGCGCAGCGGCGTATTCCTCCATGACCGTGCGATAGTACTTCTCGGCATGCAGGGCGCCGTCCTCACTCACTGCATACTTCGCGAACAGGTCGAACACCGGCTGCGCGGGCAAATCGAGCTCGCCATAGCGGTGCACGACCGCACAAGCCCGGGCCTGATCGTTCGACCGGATCGCTTCGTCGGCCTCCTGGAGGAGCGCGTCGGCGGTACGGCCCTCAACCTGCTCGAGCAGATTCGAGTAGGGATACGGAGCCTCCGTTACCAAAGCAAGCTGGCCGGCGGTGTGGTAAGCGGCGACGATGAGGCTGGCGACCTTGTTGCGCGGATTGCTGATCGCCGCGATATTCCGCCAAGCGTTTGCCGCGTCGGACGCATGGACGCCCACCGAGTCGCCGTGCACGCAGCCAGGCGGCTTGCCGGGCGAACTGTACTCCGGCCGCCGACCGGGATCGTGCAGGACCAGCGAATTGGCCGCCATGCAAATCGCTTCGGCGACGGCTGTAGGATTCATTCCCTCGGCGAGCGCGGCCGCTGCCGCGCTTGCCGCCTGTTCGTGACTGCCTGAGAAGATCGTTCTAGCAAGCTCCTCCACCCAGGCGTCGTCGGCCGCTCGATCGCCGGGGGCCTTGGCGAGCAACTTGAATTCATCGAGCAACCGGGGCAACACCTGCCGCACCTCGGACGTCGGGCGGTGCTTGTCGCGAAGCTGCTGCTCAGTATCCAGGCAGTACCGCACCGACTGTCGCAGCAACGTATGTGCATACTCGTCCCCGGCGAGGCCAAGCATGACCCACGCCCGCCACGATAGCACGACGCGATGCACGTCCACTTCATCTTGAACGGCGTACTGCAGATGATCAAAAGCCTGGTCGGCAGGGCCGGTCGCCAGCGCGGCGAACTGACGTTCGGCGCCTTCCCAGTCAACGGCGCGGACGGCCTGACGCAACTGCTCGCCTTCGGCGCCGCGCTGGCTTGTCGCCGCGAACGATGCCGGGTGCATCGCGTCTCGATGCTCAAGGCCCTGCTGCTGTATGCGGCTGCTGTTGCGATACAGAACTTTGAACACCGGCAACGGCTGGCGCTCGGCGGGCAGCATCTGGGCGATCTGATATGCCGGCGCCAAAGCCATAAAAGCGTGGTAGCCCGTGTAATCCTGGCCGCCGAAGGCGCGAGCGTTGGCCAGCGCCGCAGCCGCGACCATCGTGCGAAGGTCCGTCCCCTCCTTCAGCATGGTCGCCAACTGCGGCAACAGCGATTCCGGCGCGGCCTCCTGCATCAGCGACGCTAGTGGCTCGAGCGGCCCAAACGTCAACCGCTCGCTGAGGTCGCCGGCCCATGCCGACGAAATGCCCAAGTCCGTGGAGACGGCGCTTCCCAGGGCGCCGACCAACATTCCTTCTCCTACTTCTGCCAAGAAGCGGCGGCGGCTACGACGGTCCATAGGACGGCTCCCAAGAAAAGAGCTTTCGCGGCGCGGCAATTGACGGCGATTAACGAGCCCAGTGTACCTCAACCGCCAGGCAGTCGCCTAACGGCCCTGCAGCCGAGCGGGAAAACTCGCAATCGGACGCGTCCCACATTCGCGCTTGGCAGGAGCAGGCCTGCGCGTGGTCGCCCGCCGTCGGCATCAGGCCGGGGCCGCTGTCGATATTGTCGCCGCCGGTCCGTTTACCTGGCGGCCGCCGGCGCCGGGTTTCTTAGGATTTCGTCCAATTTCTGACGAATCCATTCTTCATTCTTGGGAAAGTCGCCATAAGTCTTGATGTCGGCAAGTAGTGCGTCATCAGGATCGATTCCCGCGGTTTGCAGGATGGCGTAATCTTGGAGCGATTCGGCGAACACCTCCCATCGAAGGGAATCGATAGGGCCCTCCTTGCCCGGATAGATCATAAAGGGGTCGCCGTAGGGAATGCCCGGCCAGAGATCAGCGTCGGCTTCGGTGAACGGGTCAATCAGTCGCTCCTGCTCCAGCGCGTGCCAGTAGTTGAAGCCCCAGTGCAAGAAGCCCTGCGCCCGGAGCTTGTAGAACAGCCAGCCCGACATGCGAATCTTCGGCAGCGGCGTGTCGATGAACCGATTGAGCCACCGACCGGTAGGTGAGCAGCAGTAATACACCCAATGCGGTATCTGCGCGTCGATGTAGGCTTGGGCGGCGCTGACGATCGGTATCGGCATATCCGTGAGGCCCTGTTTGCCGTACTCGATGTCGCTGAGGGCGTCCATGACCTTCATCCAGGGCGCCAGTTCCTTGAGGATCTTTCGGGCGCGTTTGTAGTTCTCCACGTGTTGGCCGGCGCCAGGCTCATCCGACAAATGGAAATAGGAGCCGGCGAGCAGATCTTCTTCGATCAGGAACTCATGGAACTCGGGCAGGAATTGCTTGAGAAAGTTAATGTAGACGTCGGAAAAGGCGTTCGTCTCCGGCGGCCAAAGCATGACGTACTGGTCGTCGGCCTTTTTGTACAGGCGCATGGGGTTTTCGACGCCCCAGTAAATCCACATATGAGGCCATTCGAACTTCTGGAAGCCGATTTCCCGGCACATGCCGACAAATCGCCGAACGAGCGACCAGTCGAACTGGTACTGCCCGCTTTGGGGTTCGTCGATGACCAGGAGCTGGCACGGCCGTTTGAATGTTTCCCGCCGATTGAAGAACATGGGCACATAGACGACGTCGGAGCCGTGATCGTACATGTTCTGCAATTGATCGCGGGTGAGCCTCCACCAGCGCTCGTCCTCGAACATCCCGGTCTTATAGTAGTCCCACGTCGCTTCGCCGCGCCACCAGTGGGTAACCGGGAAGTCGTGCCGCGGTTGGATCACGAACTGGCTGACGTCGAGCGTAACGGGCAGTTCAAACTCCTGGCGGAGATCCCCCAGATAGAAGCGAAAGACGAGCTGTCGGCGCCCGGGCTTGGCGTCGGCGGGGATCTGGAGGGTAATCCAATACGATCGGCTTTCATACGGTCCGATCAGCGTATTTGTCTCCGGATAGAGCGGGTCGGGCGCGAGGCCGGGTAGATGGCCCGCGCCGTCGAGCTCACTGCGCTCGGTGCCGTTAGTATGGTGGGGCATCGGCACAAGGCCGACGAGGCGCGTGCGGCCCTTGAGGTCGTCTGCGCCTTCGATGGCCCCGTCGACGGCAAGGCGGTAGGGGCGTTCGTTCCGCACGCACGCCTGGAACGAGACCGTGCCATTGCGAGCTGCCAGAAGCTCGTAATTTGCACTCCCCGGCGACGAACCGGGAAACACGCGGTTGAGCGTCGACTCGAGCCACAAATACACGGTCGGCTCTTGTTCATCGCCCAGGGCGACGTGCCGCGCCGGCTCGGCTGCCCGGGCGCTCTTCATCGCAATTAACGAGACAAGGAGAAACGCCAGGTGCATCTGCGGGAAGAGGGCTTTCATGAGTTATGCTCGATGCAGGAAGTTCGGAAAATGAAGACTCATTCGTCGGGCGGCGCCGCTGGCTGAGGGGTCAGTTTCAGCAGCACTCCCTGTCCAGGCGGCAGACAGTAGTACGGATCGGGAAACGTCTTCAGCTCCCCGGTGATCGGCGAGACGTACTGGACCGCGGCCGGCTTCTCGCGAAAGTCGGGACGACACGGTACGGAATGCGTAAGGTGTTTGTTGACGATCATTACCCACCGCGAGCCGTCGGCGTGCGTAAAATCCCCCACGATAAACGCCTCGCCGGCGAGCAGCCCCTTGAGCAGCGTGTCGTCGCCGACGCCGCGGTTTTGCGGCGGTACTTCGCCGACGTGATAGACCGCGTCCGACCGCAGCTTCAGTAGCGTCGGGGCGATGTTCTGCAACTGGCGGTTCATATTTCGCAGCCAGTGCCAGGCGTGCGTCTTTTCGCCAAACTGAGCGAGCGGGCCATTGCGCCAATCGCCCAGATCGGGCGCTTCGAGGATCGGCAGCTCCCGGCTGATGAACTTGTAATAGCAGACGCCGCGGGCCCCGTAGACCAACGAACCATAGGCCTGCAGCCGCAGGGCCGCTTCGGAGGGCTCGCCATAAGTCAGATGGGCCGAACTGAGCACGATCGTCCAAAACGGAAGCTTATGTCGCAGCCCTGCGGCGCGGACCTGGGCGATGTTGGCCCAGAAGCCGTAGGAGAAGTTTCCGTCCTGACCGACCGGATAGTTGTCGTAAGAGAGAATGGTTGGCTGGCAGGCGTTGACGAACAAATCGAGATAGCCGTCGTAGCCCGCGTCCATGCCGGGGGGCAGATTGACGTAGGGCCATTTGCCCGGCGCTTGTTGCTTGACCAGGGTGATCGCTCGAGCCAGGTCGGCGAACTGACTGGGATCCGGCTCGTCTTTGAGGTGATAGCCGAACACCGCAGGATGGTCATTTACGCGGCGAATCAAATCGGGCAGCGCCTGCACCGCCTGGTCGCCATCGAACGGTTGGTCCCACCGCGCCGGTCCTACGCCTGGCTCGTACACAATGGCCTTCAACCCCAGCCGCTGACACGAATCAAGCGCTGAGGGCGGCACGAACGCGACCATGTTGATGCCGCAGTCCGCCATCTTTTGCAGCGTCGGCTCGTCGTCGACGTAATCCCAGGCCATCAGCGGCAAGGTCGATCCGAGCGACTGCGCCCGCGACGATGAAGCTGCCGCGACGCACGCCGCGGCGACCAAGCAGCAGGCAATCGACCGTAGCAGCCTAGCGAAACAAGTCATGATTGAGCCAGGGCGAAGCACCGTGCATTTCGAAAAGCGGTAAACCGGCGACAGTTGCTATTCTGCGGCAAAGCGAACCGTAAACTCCATGTCGTGCGTAGGTCGAGTGACGAGAATCGTATGTGCATCGAAGGCGATGTTCCCTTCCGCGGACCCCTCGCAAGCGACGATCTTTCGCCCCAGCGGATGGCGAAGGCGGACTTGCACTTGCTCAGCGGTCTTTCGCTTGGGCGGTTGGAGGCGGATGCGCACTGTGCTGGAACTGTCGGTCTCTATCGAGTAGCTCACCGGTCCCAACAGGGTTGGAGCGGCCGTGACCGCGATACGTTTCCCCGGCGCCAGCCAATCGCTGGGAACTCCTTGGGCGAGTATCAATCCGCCTCCCTCTTCTCGCAGCAGCATTTGCCGCAGCAGCCGCAACTGCTGCGTGCAGGAATAGGTGTGCGGCAGGGTGTAGTGGTTGGCGCCTGTCTTGTAGAGGGTGACCTCGACGGGCGAGTACGTCTGGCGGGTCATTCCGTAGGCCATGCCGCTCCAGAAGCCCAGCAGCGTCTTGCGGACCTCTCCCGCGCGGAGTCGATCCATCAGGTAGCCGCACGTGTAGGCATGATCGATGCCTTCTTGAAACTCACAGACGCCGGCCGTCAGTCCGCCCTGCTGTTCCAGCATGTTGCGAAACAGTGCGGCGCGGGGATCGTCCGTAGCGAAAAAGCCGTTTTCGAACAGCGTGCTGGCCACAAGGCCGTAGTATTCGCCGCCGCGGTACTTCGTGAGCTTCAAAAGCCGGCGGGTGTCGGGCTCGATAGGTATCATGCGTACGCCGTCGCGGGTGAATGCGGCGGCGTCCATGGAATCGAGAATGTCCCGCCGGTATTGAGCCGCCTCCGCGCCATAGCGTTCCGCCGCCTCGGCGTCGCCGGCCTCGCTGAAGGCCATAGCGGCTGCCTCAAGGCCTTGGCAGCAGTAGATATTGCCTTGGTAGTTGAATACGGGATCGTTGTAGTCGTTGTAGGGGCGGAATTTAATCAGTCCGCGGCACATGCCCTCGCGCGGCCCCTCGGCCCTCCGCTCGATGATCCACTGGCAGGCCTGCTTGAGCGGCTCGGCATGCTGCTGGAGCCAGTCGGCGTCGCGCGTTATCAGATAGTGGTTCGCCAGCGAAAGCACGAAGCCGCCATGATCCGGGAGCCCGCACTCTTGAATATAGTGGCCGTCCGGCTTTTGATAGTGAACTTGGGTGGCCAGCACGTCGGCGACGTAATGCGGCAGCCGATATTGATCGAGCGCCATGGCATGCAGCGCCACGCTGTAGCCGAATTGCAGGTCGTAAAAGCCGGCGCCGTCATGCACATGCAAGCGACCGTCGATGCGATCGGCGTTGAGCATGGAATAGGCAAGCCAGGCCCGATAGGCCTCGTTGACGCGGGGATCGGGCAACTCGAACGGCGCACATTCGGCGAGCTGATCGCGCCATGCCGACTCTGCTTGCCGGCGGGCCGACTCGAACTGCTGGTCCGAGATGGCCTCGGCTGTCTGAGGGTCGGGGTGCTTCATTCGCAAGCAAAGCGTCAACAGGCCGCTGGGCGTCGTCTGAGGAGTGAACTCAACCGGCTTGTTTTCCTTGCCGTTCAAGCGGATCCGCTGTGGCAGGGCCGCCGTTTCGCCGCCCGCCCAGGCTGACAGCCGAACGTAGGCGTAAAGCTGAGCCGTGGGGCTAAAGCGATCCGCCCAGCCGAACACGGTCATCTCATAATTGACGTTCGCTCGCTGGGAGCGGAGCGTGACAATTGGCACGTAGCCGTCGCACAATCGGCGCGAGGATACCTCTGCAGGCTCGTCAGCGAAGTGGAGGGATGAGTCGCCGATTTCAAACCAGGCCACCGGCCCTTCCCAGGGACTGGCGTCGATCCTGCCGAGCCAATCGACGCCGATATCGGTGCGTTGGCCCGGCACGCCGACGACTTCGCGCTGAAACTTCAGTCCGGGGTAGTATCGGGCCACTTCCTCAAAAGTAGGGTCGCGGTCGCTGTCATTGAGCAGCTCTTGAACTGGGTCGAGCCGCGGTTCGCTCAGCCAGCGGCGCTCATCGGGGCTCACCATCAGGTCCGCGGCGGGCGTTGCGGCGACTTCGACCCGCGCCAGCAAGCCCCGCGCGCCCCGACCAACCGAATCGGTGTTTACCAGCGACGCTGCCTGGCGGTCGACGCCCAAATTCTTGCCGACGGCGATGTATGCTGGCGCGCCGTGGTACGCGGAAGCTCGCTCGATCGCGCGCAGCGATCGCCAATCGGGCGAACCGTCGCCGTCGGCATACTGAAAGCGAATGCAGTCGTCGCCAAGCTGAATGCGCACCAAGTGGGCCGCCGGACCGTGGCAGCCGGTATGATCGACCTCGACCGGCGAGTTCTGTACCGCAGTGACCGTCTGAAATCGGGCAAAGGGCGTCGGCGATACTTTTCCGACTCCCACAAAATCGCCGTCCGCCCAGACGACGTAAAGCATCGCCGCATCATGAATCCGCGCCGTTATCGATACGTCGTCTGCGCCGAGCGGATGCCTGACGACGGCATGGCGATCGGCGGAGCAGTCGAACGCCAGCAGACCGTTGACCGGTTTTACCGAGGCGCCGTCGGAACTCTCAACTTCCCAGCCAGCAGGTAACTCCGACTTGGTAAAGTCGTAGACCTCCGGCGATGTTGCCGCGCGTTCGTCGGCAGCCTCAGCCGTGGGAAGGACGGCGGCCAGCAGGATCAAGCAGATGGCGGACAGTAACTTCATGACTACGTTGTTCTACGATTGCCTCGGCAAAAAGCGTGGTTGGGGCGACTAGGCCGCGCAAGCTATGGGCTTAACTCGATCACCTCGCCGGCCGCGTGATCCTGCCCATTGACGGTTATTTTGCTCAGGCCGGGAACCGGCGGAGCGTGCAGCGCCACCCGTGCCGGCGGCCTTCTCCAGCGACCCTCAAACGACACGTTCAAGCTTCGGCCGTCGTCCGCAAGCTGAAAGGCGAGGTCGACAGGTCCATACTCGGTGGGCATGTTCTCGAAGCGGGTTCGGTAATCCTCCCGGACCCAAGCCAGCGGAACCAGCCGCAATAAATGCAGCTCATCGGGCTTTATCGCATCGTCGATGACCGCCAGCTTCATGCAGTAAAACATCAAAGCGCCGGGCGCCGGCAGCGAACAGATGCCGTGGCGATGCTCAAACCCGCTGAAGGTCTGCTGCGAAATGCCGCCCGCCAGCAGGCCGTAGACCCCCTCGATGAAATGAGCTCGGTCGCCGGCTTGCCACGAGCACACGTTGTTGAAGCTGTAGCACGGCTCGCAACTGGAGATTTCGTGCGTCAGGACGGGCCGCTCGTGCATATTGCCGCGAGGATCGTAGAGCTTCGTGTTGGGCCCCTCGCGGTAGAACGCCAGCGAATCTTGGATGAGGGGATCGTCGGCGCCCATCAGCCCCGCGTACACGAGAACCGGCGGACCGGCGTCCAAGTAGAATGGGTGGCTGCGCAGCGGCGGACCATTGAGCTCCGTGGGAACTACGACGCGCGAAGCGCCGGCGGCGTCGGTCCACGTAGGCGCCTGGGCGGCGTGCTGGCGGTAGGCCTCGACAAATCGTTCCTTATACTCCTGGGCTTCGGTTTCATATTCTTCCGCCGCGGGATGCCCGATCCGCTTCAGCAGCCGCACCGCCGAATCGAGCCCTTTGTAGTTCCAGGCGATATTCCAGATGGCTTGCGCCGGGACGCCCGTGTCGGTCGAAACAGCCGGCGGCAGAACGCCCTTGACGCCGTCGTGATTACCATTGGCGCGGCTGTCGCGTAGGAACTCGCACGCCTTCAAGACCGGATCGATCCAGTGCGCGATGAACTGCTCGTCGCCCGTGACCAGCGCATGCTCTGCCACCGAGTGGAGCACGGAGCCGTGATCGGTCAACCAGTCGATCGAACTGAGCTGCCGCGGAGCGCCGAAGTAACCTGGGTGGAGCGAATAAGCTTCGCCGGGGGGCTTGGTCTGGCCCTGGTGGTTGCGAAAGATCTCCAGGTTGTCCGCGACAAACTGGTGGTAGCCTAGTTGATCCAACAGCATGTGCGCCGCCATGCAGGTCGGCGTCGGCCAGAGCGTGTCGTAGTTCCACGAGCCCGTCAGCAGCGACCGTTCGCCAGATTCAGGGTTGGTTTCGGAAATGACCTGGGCCAGCTCAATCATCCGCCGCACGGCCCGGTTGACTTGCGGCTCGGGAGTGTCGACGACCGCGGCGGTTGAAGGGCGCTGCGACCAGTAGCGGTCCGACTCGGCCAGCGCCCCGTCGAAACCCAGGTCGGCTTCAGCGCGCACCGCGTCGGCGTCTCCGGGAATCATCGGCAGCAACAAGTCGACGTGCGTGCCCGCTACGGACGGCATCTCTACTTTCAAGTAGTAGTCCCGGCTGCCTTCGCTGCGCTCCACGAGCATTGCCGACCCGCTGGCCATCTTGCCGATGAGGCGGATTTTGCCGTCGGGCTCCACCAGTCGGCAGCAGGAGAACTGGTCTTGCTGGTAGGCGTCGCGAACCAGCGTGCGCGGATAAATCGCCTGCTGCGGATGAACCGTCAGGTTGTCTTCGTGCCACATGCTGCGCTGCATCATGTCGGGGTTGCCGACGTGGATCATCATGATGGCCGAAGGCGTCGCCTCCAGGGGATCGACGTGGGCCACCTCCAGGCGAATCCACAGGTACAACGGCTCCTTTCCGGTTTGAACCGCCTGACCGCCGGGCGTATGGGCGAATACCTTTTCGTGCAGCACAACGCCCGAGTTGCCGCTGTAATGCGTGATGGGCCAGCGCGTGATCAGCACCGGGGCGGCATGGTCGTCGTCCCACTGCTGCAGTCCGACGCCGCCGTCCGGCGAATCGCTGAGCTGATACGGTCGGTCCGGCCGGCCGGGAATCGAGCCGTCTAACGAAGGGGTGAACGTTAGCTGCGTTCCCAGTCCTACGTACGGCAAGAGATAGGTCTTAATCGGTCCGTTGATGTTGCGCAGCGGATGGGGTTCTGCGACGATCGTGCCGTTATAGAGCAGCGTGAACCGGAAGGGATGGTTCTTGACGCCGACCGCCGTCCATACGTTGCGCAGCGGAGGCCACCAATTCTTGGCCGACTCGAAGCACGGTTCGTCGGCATGCTGCAGTCCGGCCACGGCCGACGCAATCGCAAATGCGGCCGCTGACAGCCCAAGTCGGACGCCGGGCGAGACTATGTTACGCATCATCACCTCAGGTCAGGGGAAGAAGGCGGCTTGGCGGCCCAAACAGCGCACCGCTGCGCACCAACCTCGCGGCGCGGGCCGAACGCCTCGCCCTCGTGCATAGCCGAGGACGCTATTGCAGGGTTTCGCCGCCTCTGATCGTCGCCAGAGCACGGTAAACGCCTAGCTCGATGGACTCGTCTATGAACTGAACGGACCCGTCGGCGTACACAAAGTTGAGGCCGCCGGGATGCATGCTGTTGAAGCCAAATTGGGTGCGGTAAGGAAACTGTTCCGCCGTTGGGTCGAGGCTCGGTTGCCCGGGGACCGAATAGTTTGGCGGGATAGAGGCGGTCGCGCTCGCTTCAATGCTATGGGCCCAGGTGTAGCCCAAGCCGTAGCACTTGCCGTCCACGCCGCAATTGGCGCGCGAAATCTCAAACGCTTGCTCGCCCGCCATGAGCGTGCGGCTCGTTCCATCTTCGACGTTGCGGAAGCCCAGCGGATCTTGCCAGGCGAAGATCGCCATGATGCCATTGCCGTTGAACCAGGGCTCGTTGCCGCGATCGGCGCCCTCGGCGTTGGCATTGCTGAACGGGGGCACGTTGGACTGGGCGCCCATCACGCCGTCGTAATTAGTCAGCCCGACGAGCCTCACTCCCTTGACGTACCAAGTGTTGACGCGGGCGAGAGGGTTGACGTCCGGCAGCTCGTCGCTGGGGCACTCCAGCATCGGGATGACGGTGCTGATCGCCGTGGTGCTCCCTAGCGGCGTAGTGGGAATGCCGCCTTGCTGATAAATCGCCGCCTGTTCGAGATAGGGCAGAATCGAAGCAAGCCAGCTCCAAGCGCGGCACGGGGCGCCTGGTCCGTTGACCTGCGGTCCGCCCCAGAAGGAGTCGGGGACTCCGTAATTGCCGCTGTAACGGTTATAGGGGATCTCCTTCTTGGCGGACTCGTAATTGTGCACGCCCAGCCCGATTTGCCGCAGGTTGTTCGTGCACTGCGAACGTCGCGCCGCTTCGCGCGCCGCCTGTACCGCCGGAAGCAGCAAGGCGACCAGCACGCCGATAATGGCAATCACCACCAACAGTTCTACAAGCGTAAAGCCTGATCGTTTCGAACTCAATCGCAGCACGACATCCTCCTGTTCCTCTAGCTCGCGGTGGGCCGCTGGCTCCTACGACCGGCTGCGCGGGGCGAGCTCCATGCCGCCGTGGTCACCGCGGCATGCTGGCATTTCACTTATCGAGTTACCGCCAGGTTGTACGCGTCGGGCGGGGCGTCTTTACGGACCTCTACCTTGAGCGAAGAAGTAGCCGGGTCTAAGAACTTCGGGTTGCTGATAGTCTTGGGTAAGCCCGTGTAACTGCCATCGGGAAGCTGCTTCGTCTCAGTGACCAGGACGGCGACCGCATACTTGCCGGCGGGCGCCCCCAGCTCGCGATGATAAATGATCGAATACTTCCCGTCGGGGCCGATCGAGGCCGCCAATTGCACGTTCGGATTACCCACGCTGTGGAACGTGACGCCCCCTTCCTTGGCGGGCGCGCCGTCAATCGTTACGACGCCGGTGACAGCAATAAGCTCAGGTCCGCCGTCGCCGCAGCCGGCCGTTAGGGCCCACAGCGGCGCCAATGCGGCAGCCAAGGGAATCCAAACAGGACGGCGTCGCCGTCGCCTCCGTCTAACCAACATCCTCTCTCCGATGACAATTCAGCGCCGCCCGCACGAGTAACCCCCCAGGCGATCGTGCGAGCGGCGCACACCACGCTCAGCGAACCTAAGACGCCGACTTACGCAACGACTGTCGGTCTACTCGAAACAATGCCGCCGCTGATATCAGCGTCGTAACAATCAGCAGGATCGAGTGCGGCTCGGGCACGGCCGCCGATGCCGGCGCCGCCGAGCCCTGTCCGAAGTTGCGCTGCCAGATCAAGAAATCGCGGCCGTCGGTATCGTTGTCGTCGTCGGCGTCGCCCGCGGCGGTCTTGCCGAACGCCGGTTTCCAGAAGTTGTTCAGATCAGTCGCATTGACTATGCCGTCGTTATTGAAGTCCCCTGGAATTCCGCCGCCGCCGACCGTGAGCTGCAAGCTGTTGCCTACCACGCTCAGAGAGAATTGCCCCAGGTCGCTAGGATCGAGGGCCAGCCCGGCGGCATTGAGCGAGCCGGTTGCGGTCAGAACGGTATACGAGCCAGAAGGCGTAAAGCCAGGCTCCAGCACCACGTCGATCAAGCCCGAAAGCGTCGCGTTGCCGGTGATATTGAACGCATCGGTATTAGCCGGCCCCAAATCGACGCGAAGGGCGCCCGTGCTGGTGAGGTTCGCCGCGATGGGAGTGGGCCCGGCGGTACCCAGCGTGCCGCCGTTGACGATGGCTCCCCCGCCGGTAACGCCGATGTTCAAGTTGACGTCGCCCGCGGTCGTCAGCGTTCTGCCGCCGAGGCTCACGGTATTGTTGAAATCGAGCGTCGCGCCGGGGCTGACCGTGACGGTGGCGTTGTCAAGCACGTTGACGGCTGCCTGCAATTCATGCGCGCCGCTAAGCACGTTGATCGTAGGAGCGACGGCGCCGCCGACGGAGTTCGCTCGCAGGGCAATCGCGCCGCTTCCGCCGATGACATACTTCTGAGCGCTGTCGAAGCTCAATCCGTTCACCGTCTGCGTAGTATTGGTGAAGATCGTCTGCGGCTCGAGAATATGATCGTCGAAGATCGCCCGCGGGGCGTTGACGCCCGCGCCCGGCACGTTCGGAATCAGATTGGGGATCCAAGACGTGTTTTGCGTCCAACTGCCCGAGCCGGCATTCCAGACGGCCTGAGTGAAGTCGTCCCCCACGGCGGTGATATTGTCGACGCGGCCAACTCCGCTCCGCAGCAGCAGCGACGTGTCGAATGTGTAGGTCTGTCCGTCGCCGTCGTCGCCAAAGGCGCCGCCGAAAAAGGGAAAACGACCATCGGGGCCAGGCCCCGCGAGTTTGGTCGCCGTGCCGCCAGCCGTTACGTTGCGGGCGAAGACCTCATAGTTCTGACCGTCGAGGTCGACCCCGAACGTGAGTTCATACGTGTTGCCGGCGACGTACGTGCCGACGCTGGGCAGCGCGAAGTCATGGCCGACCAGGATTTCCCCCGTGCCGGCCGTGCTATTGGCATTGCTCAGCAGCGCGAAGATCGGGCTGCGTCCGCCCTCGCCGAGGAAGAACCCGATTTGGCCGTTGCCAACGCCGTTGGAGTTAGTGCTCATCAGGACCGAGGCGGTAAGGTCGACTGCGTCGGTTCCGTCTTCCACGGCGAACACCGAATAGGGCCGGCCGACGTCGCTGCCGCCCGTGGCGCCCGCGCCTGCGGGTATAGACGTTTGGGTGTAAAGCACCGATTGCGTTCCGGCCAGCGGGGTGGCGGATGATACTTCGACCGTGCCATTGACGACGCCGCCAAAGAACGGATCTGCCAGGATGTACGCGTTGCCGACCCAGCTATCCTGTCCGGCGATCGGCCCGACGGCATAGGTAGGCGGCTCGAACGTGAAACTTACCGCTGACGCCGTTTGGGCGACGGCGAACGTGACCAGCGAACCGATCGTGAGCAAGCGCTTCATGGCGGCCGATCGCTTGCCGAATGCCAGCCCGGCGGCCAGGCCGGCCGCGGCGAGGGCCAGCGCCCCCGGTTCGGGAATAGGGGTCACGCTGATGTTATCAATACGGCCCGCGCCGCTGCGCAGCAGCAGCGACGTGTCGAAGGTGTAGGTCAGGCCGTCCCCGTTGTCGGGATAGGCGCCCCCGAAAAACGGGAACCGTCCGCCCGGTCCCGGCCCCGTAAACGTCACGGCTGCCGTGCCGGAGGTCACATTGCGGCCGGAAGCTTCATAGTTCTGACCGTCGAGGTCCACGCCGATGGTGAACTCGTACACGTTGCCGGCCGTAAAGCCGCCGACGCTGGGCAAGGCGAAGTCGTGGCCCACCAAGATGTCGCCCGTGCCGCTGCCGCTGCTAGCGCCGCTAATCAACAGCAGGATGGGGCTGCGTGCCCCTTTCCCCAGAAAGAATCCGACGCTGCCGTTCCCAATTCCGTTGGCGTCGGCCTGCAACAGAAACGACGCCTGCAGATCGATCGCCGGCGTGCCGTGCTTGGCCACCGTGAAGACGCCGGCCTTGCCGACGTCGCTGGCGCCAGTGCCGCCTGCGCCAGCGGGCTTGGAAGTCTGGTTGTAAAGCACCGATTGGGCGCCGGCCAGAGGGCTGACGCCGCTGATCGTCACGTCGCCGTTGGTAACTCCTCCAAAGAACGGATCGGCCAGGACATAGGCGTTGGTTGCCCAGCCGTCCTGCCCAATGATGGAACTGCCGGCCGTGAACGTTGGGGCCTCGAAGTCGAACTGGACGGCCGAGGCATTGTGGGCGGCACTTAGCGCGACCGCCGCCAGCGAAGCCGAAGCCGCGCAGCGGATGGCGACGACTCGCGGGCGACGAAACAGTGCGGCGACCATTCCCAACAGCAGCATGGCAAGCGAAGCAGGTTCAGGCACGGCAACCCCCAGGAACGTAAGGTTAATGCTGTTTCCTTCGACGCCGAGGGCGAACGCGCGGGCATCGCCCGCGGCGAGCCGCAGGTTGCTGGCGTCAAGCGTCCCGCCAGCCGAAAGCACCGTAACGGAACCGCTCGGCAATGAAGCGGGATCCCAGACGACGTCGAGCACGCCGCTGACGGCCGCATCGCCCGATACGGTGAAGCTGTCGGCGCCGTTTTCATTCCACGCAACTAACAGAGCGCCTGAACTGATCAAGTTCCCCTCGAGGGATGCGACGCCGCTTGCTGATAGCGCGCCGACGCTATTGATCGTGCCGCCGCCCATGGCGCTGTGGTTGATGCGAACATTTCCCGACGTCGTCAGCGTATGGCCGTTCAAGTCGATCAGATTGTTCAGATCGAGCGAGGCGCCGGCCGCGACAGTAATGGCCGTGTTGTCCTCCAGCGTGATGGGGATCTGAATTTGATGCGCGCCGGCAGCGACCGTCAGCGTGGGGGGAATGGTACTCGTGCCGGAGGAGTCAGACTGGAACGCTAAGCTTCCGGCGCCGGTGATCGTGTAGCCGTTAGCGTTATTGATCTCCAGGGAGTTGAGATTGCGGACGGCGTTGTTGTAAATGGTCTGGTTAGCAGTTATCGAGCTGCCTAGCAGGGCGGTTTGCCGACCGGGAATCGTGCCTGGCAAGCCGGCAGGACTCCAGTTATTCGCCTGGTTCCAATTGCCTGACCCGGTTGCCGTCCACTCGAATTCTGTGACCAGCGGTCCGACGCCGGGCGTAAGCATGATGTCGTCGATCTGAACGTTGCCGCCGCGCAAAAACGCGGCCACGTCGACGGTGTATTCGCCGTTGGGGCCGTCCGGGTTGCCGAACGGAGCGAAGAACGGAAAGCTTTGGGTGAAAAGATCGCCGAAATCGAGATTCTCGAGGATGAAATTCATCGTGCTATTATCGAAGTCGATTTCGTACGTCATCTTCAGTCGCTCGCCAGGACTGAAGAAGAACTCATTGATGGGCACAATCGCCCCGGCCGAACCGACCTCGACAACGCCGCCGTTGATTCGCGCGAAAATAGGACTAGCGCCGCCGGCCGCGCCATTGCCCAGAAAGATGCCGCCATTGGGCGCATCGAAGCTGCCGGTGGTTGCCTTAATCACGTACGACAGCGTGACGTCGGTGCCGGTGACCCCCGGCGGGGCCAAGATGGCGTCCGCCTTACTGACGTCGGAAAATCCGCCCGCCACGGTCTGCGTGTATGACAGCGATTGACTTCCCACGAGCGGCGAAGTCGCTGAAACATTGACGGTTCCATTCAGACTTGGGTAGTAGGCGTTCTTAACCCAGCCATTCTGGCCGATGAGATCGCCCGCGGCGTACGTCGGGGGTTCAAAACCGATCGTCACGCTTTGACCATGAGCGGCGCTTGCCCCGAACAGGCAGACGGCCACGGCCGATAGCAGGACGGTTGCTCGACGGTCGGACATAGTCATGAGAAGGTCCTCAACAGGATTGCTAGATCGTAGCCATCATGCACATGAGCGCCTCGTGATACGTTCCGCCACGCGGAACGCTGCAACAATTTGGTTCTTGAGCGAACGAGTTAGCTGAAATGAGTGGAAAAGCGTAAGCGAGGTCGCCGCGGCGAGCGAGCCGGCGCCAACGCGGTGCAGTCGCCCCGGCATCGGCGCCTGCCCGATCCCAGTCGACCCGCGGCGACGACCACGTCGGGTGCGACCTCGTACTGCGGCGCTTCAACGAAGGCTGTTGAAGAAATCGCAACGGTCGCTCGACCAGATGGCCGTCATGCTAAGCGACGTGCATACGCGTCGTCAACAACTTTTTTTACAAAATTGGAAATTTATTCCTTACATCCCTCCGGACGCCCGTTAGGATAAACCGGCCGCAATTGCGGGCCATTAGGAGCAATTGGCCTCGCGGCGGCGGGGTGCTCTGCCGCGCTATCCGGGTGGCGTGACGCCTTAAAGTCGAATATTGTAACAATATATTGAGGTGCGCAAGCGCGCCTCGATTGCTTGTCAGCACATCGCAAATCTCCCGTCGGCTGGGGCTGCTTGAAGTAGGGCGCCCTCCGGCGGAGGGGCTTCGGTCAGCCTTATTGCGGAACTCGATTGATCGCGTATGCCAAAGCAGTCAGGCAACAAATCGAACGGCGCTCGGCATTCGGCGGCGTCCTGGCTGCAGCAAGGGCCCCCGGCCCGATCGAAGCGGGCCTACAACCGTTCGCTGGTGTGCGCCGCCTTGTTTCATGAAGGGCCTCGGTCCCGGATTGACTTGCAGCATGCCACCGGCCTGCCGCTGTCGCGACTCTCGGATATTTGCGGCGGGTTGCTCGACGAAGGCGTCATTCGCGAAAGCATGGTCACGCCCGCGATCGGCGGCGGGCGCGGCCGGCCGCGGTCGCTCTTGGAGCTTGATTTACGCCATCTGGGGGTTGCCTGCGTCCGCTACGACCAGGACCAGGTCACCACCGCGCTGGTCGATCTGGCCGGCGCCGTCCATTGGAAGCGCCGCTGGAACGCGGCCGAAGCGGAAGACGCCGCCACTCGGTTGCGCAGCATTACGCGTTCCTTGCAGCAGACGATCGCCGTCGCCCCCGAAGTGGGATTAAGCCTGGTGGGCGTAGGAGCCGCCGACCCTGGAACCGTCGACGTGGCGACGGGCCGCTCGATTCGCGCGGTCAACGTTCCGGGCTGGTCGGACATGCCAGTGGTCGAAGCGCTCAACGAGGCGACCGGCCTGGCGGCCGTCATCGAACGGGGCGACGGCTGGCAAGCGCTCGGCGAGGTGGCCTACGGCGCGGGACGGGGCGCGCAGCATGTGCTGTTCGTCACCCTGCTGGAGGGAATTGGCGGGGGCATTGTCGAGGGTGGGAGGCTCCTCTCGGGTCGCGACGGTTCGGCGGGCGAAATCGGGCATACGCGGGTTTCGGTCGATGGGCCGCGGTGCGGCTGCGGCGGCCGCGGTTGTTTGGAAGCGCACCTCGCGCCGTCGCGACTGGCGGCCCTATGGCGGGGCGCATCGTCGTCAGAACTGGATAGCATCGCGCCCCGGGGCGAAACAGCCGGCGATGATTTTGCTCAAATGCTCGCCGCCGCTCACCAAGGAGAATCTCGCGCGCGCGACGTGCTCTCCCAAGCAGCTCGCGCGCTGGCCATCGCGCTTGGCAACGCCATCAGCCTGCTTAATCCCGAGCGGGTCATTTTAGGCGGCCGATTCGTCGAGGCCGGCGATTCGCTGGTGGCGATGCTCCGCGAGGCGCTGCCCCAGTGCGCCCTGCCGGAGCTGGCAAGCAACGTCGTCGTCCGCCTGGCAGAACTCGGCGAAGATTCGGCGTTTTTGGGCATCGCGGCCCGTGTGCGAAGCCGGCTGTTCGCCTATCCGTCGATGGGGGGCACGGTAGTTAACCCGCCGCGAATGAAACGCAAAAGCGGATAGACGGACGCAGCTCATGAGCCTCGTTATCAAGCACATCGATTGCCGCATCGTCGACCACGCAGTCCGCCAAGATGGGGCAATTGTCTCTTCGCTCGGACGGCACTCGGCCTCGCGTTACTGCATCGTCACGATTGAGAGCCGTGACGGCTTGTTCGGCTACGGCGAAGCGACGACTGCTCCCATCTGGAGCGGCGAATCGGCCGAAACGGCCACATGGATGATCGACCGCTTTATCGGTCCGCTCTTGACGGGATCGACGTTCGACCATCCGGCCGAGGCGTTGGCCCTCGTCGACCGCCAACTGTACGGCAACCCGTTCGCGAAGGCCGCTGTCGACGTCGCGCTATGGGATTTGTGGGCGCGGCGGCAGGAGAAGGCCGTCGCGGACCTGATCGCTGATCGTCGCCCGGTCGAAGCGATACCCACCCGCGTTAGCATCGGCTGTTACCCAGCCGAGGAGACGGTGCGGCTGGCGCAGGAGTTCTGGGCCGCGGGCGTACGGACGCTCAAGTTTAAGACCGGCGTTCCCGGCATCGACGACGTCGCGCGACTGCGGGCGGTGCGCGAAGAGCTGGGGGACGAGCCGATTTTCACGATCGACGCCAACGGCGCCTACGCGAGCGCAGACGAGGCGGTGCGCGCCGTTGAGGCCTTGGAGCCGTTCGCGCTGTCGCTGGTCGAACAGCCGACGCCGCGCGATCGCTTAAACATGCTGGCCGAAGTTCGCCGGCGCACCCGCACGCCGATCATGGCCGACGAGGCGGTGTTCTCGCCGGCCGAGTTGAATGAGGCGCTGGAACTCGACGCATTCGACGTGCTGTCGATCTATCCCGGCAAGAACGGCGGGTTCACGCACTCGTTGTCCATGGCGGCTGCGGCGCAGGCGGCCGGTAAAGCGTGTGCCATTGGCTCGAACCTGGAGACTGACCTGGGACAAGCGCCCCATGCGTGTCTCGCGGCTAGCCTGTCGGCCTTTCCGGTCGAGACGTATGCCTGCGATCTCATGGGTTCGCTGTTTTATAGCGAGTCGGCTGTGACGCCGCCGATAGTGCTGGACAAGGGGCGGGTGATTCCGCCTCGCGGAATAGGCTTTGGAGTCGTGCCGCGTGTCTAGAGCCGCCTCGATTATCGATGCGCACGCCATGCTGGGCGAGGAGACGTACCTCTCGCTCACCGCCAGCGAGTTGTTGCGCCGGATGGATGCGGCGGGCGTTTCGACGGCCCTCGCGCGGCCGCTAGGTGCGGGATTGATCGTAGACAACCGCGCCGGCAACGACCTCGTTTTAAGCGCGGGCCCGCGCATTCGCGGCTTGGTCAGCGCCAATCCGTGGTGGGGCGACCGCGGCCTGGCGGAGCTTGATCGTTGTCGCGAGGTGGGCGCCGTCGGGATGTTTCTCGACCCCCTCCGGCAGGGTTTCTTCCCGACCGAGCCGGCGCCAGTTCCGTTCTACGAACGTGCACAGCAATACGATTGGCCGATCGTGTTCCGCACGGGCGCCTACGTGTTTGCCGACGTGTTGGCGGTCGTCGAGGTGGCCCGGCGATTTCCTACGATCCAGTTCGTCGCCGGATTTGGCGGATTCGCCGACATGTGGTTTGAGATCGCCGACGCCATCGGCAGCGTACCGAACTTGCATCTGGATGCATCGTTGCTGTGGTCGGACGGAATCGAAGAAATCATCAAGCGATTCGGCGCCCAGCGCGTGCTGTTCGGCAGCGCCGAGCCTCGCAATCGTTACGCTGCCGCCCTGCGGACGCTGGATCGGCTTGAACTGTCGACCGCGGAGCAAGAAGCGATCTTTCACGGCAATGCGACCCGCATCTTCCACTTGGAGCCGCTGCGGTGACGCGCATCATCGATTTCCATACGCATCTGGACGAGCGGTGGTTGCATGTCAAGTGCGACAGCGCCGCCGACATGGTCCGCACGCTCGACCGCTTCGAGGTCGAAGCGGCCTGCGTCTTCACGATCATGGGATTCTACGAGCCCTGTCCGGCTCACAACGATGCGCTCCTGCGGCGCGCCGACCAGTACCCCGACCGACTGATCCCCTTTGCGACAGTCGACCCCAAGCAGGGCCGTGCGGCGGCGGACGAGCTCGAACGATGCCTGGCCAATCCGCGGTTTCGCGGCGTGAAGTTTCACCCCTGGTTGCAGGCATTTGCCGCCAGCATGCTGCGAGATACGATGCTCGACGTCTTGCAGATCGCCGCGCGGCATCGCGTGCCGGTGCTGCTGCACGACGGCACGCCGCCTTACTCAACGACCTATCAAGTCGCGAACCTGGCCCGCTGGTCGCCGGAAACCACAATCGTGCTGGGCCACGCCGGGTCGGCCGACTACGTCGACGCGGCGGCACAGCTCATGCGCGACATTCCCAATCTATACGGGTGTTATTGCGGCCCGCGGGCGGGCGACCTGCGGCGCCTGCTGGATCTGGCCGGACCGGAAAAGATTCTATTTGGCTCCGATTTCGGCGCGGCGGGCTGGCGGCTATTGCCTGAACGGATCGATAACGTCTTGGAGGCGGGACTGACGGACCAGCAGCTCGAACTGATTCTTGCGGGCAACGCGGCCCGACTGCTGAAACTCGACGAGCGCCCCCTCGCCCAGCCGCTCTTGCCCCACAGGGAGGAGGCGCGGTGATCGTCGACGTTCACGCCCATTGCTGGCCGCCGGGCGCCTTCTCGGAGGAGTTCATCGCCGATGCGCGGCGCATGCGCGCCAGCGCCGTGAGCCTGCTGACGCCCCGAGAGCGGTATTGCGAGAATTTGCCCGCCAACCAGGAGGTGGTGACCATTGTATTCGGCGGCAAGGCGCGGCTATCCGGGCTCTGGGTCGATGACGCGGCGGTAGCCGACTACGTGGCCCAGGCGCCCCAGACGATGATCGGCTTTCTGTCAGTCGACCCGACGCAACCGGGCTGGGAAGACGAGCTTCGAAAGGGACGCGAGCGTTACGCAATGCGCGGCATCAAGCTGCTGCCGATGTACGCCAATTTCTATCCCCAGGACGAGCGGCTGGACCCGCTATGGAAGTACGCGGGCCGCCACAATTTGCCGGTGCTGCTGCACACGGGGACGACGTTCGTGGCCAAGGCCCCGCTCGATTGCACGCTGCCTCGGCACTTAGACGTGGTCGCGCGGCGATTTCCCGACGTGAAGATGATTCTGGCGCACCTGGGCCATCCGTACGAGGCCGAGACGGTCGTCGTCATTCGAAAGCACGCCAATCTGTATGCGGACGTCAGCGCGCTGGTCTATCGCCCGTGGCAGTTGTTTCACAGTCTGATGCTGGTCCACGAATACAACGTATGGGACAAAATCCTCTTCGGCACCGATTACCCGGTCACCACGGTGAACGAGACCATGGCCGGACTGAGATCGTTGGCCGAGGCCAAGATTGATCGATTTTCATTGCCGGCCGAGGAGATTGAGCGCTTGATTTTTCGCGATGCGTTGTCGCTGCTGGGGCTGGCCGATTTTCGCGAGCGTCTGGCAGATCGGAGCCGCCTATGAACGCCTTGGCTGCCGTCAGCCTGTCGCTGTCGCGATTCGACTGGGCCGTCATCGCCGCCTATTCGCTCGCCATGGTGGGCCTGGGGTTGTACTTCTCGCGGGCGGCCACCAAAAGCGCCGAGAGCTATCTCATTGGCGAACGCAGCCTGCCGTGGTGGGTCATCGGGTTTGCCAACGTATCGACGTACTCAGATTGCGGCGGCGGATGGGTGTGGCTGTTCTTCGTCGGCGGATTCATGTACTTAAACCAGATCGCCTGGATTGCCTGGCCGATCTGGATGCCGCTAGTGGGAGTGTTTTGGGCGAAAATGTGGCGCCGCAGCGGGCTGGTGACCACCGGTGAATTGATCGAGTTCCGCTATTCGGGACGAATGGCGGCGGCGTTCCGCGGCTTCTATGGGCTTTACGCCTGTCTCGGTTGGGCGACCGTATTCTTGGGATACGGCACCGCCATGCTCTCGCAGATGCTGGCGCCGCTCATTGGCTGGACGCCGCTGGAGGTGGTATTGGTCTTCGGCGCCATCGCGCTGAGCTACACGCTGTTGGGCGGCCTGCTAGGGGCCGCATATATCGACGTACCGCAATTCTTCATCTTCTTCCTTGCGGCATGCGCCGTGTGGTACTTCGGCGTGGCGGACTTTGGCAGTTATCGGGAAGTGCTCGATCGGGCCATGGCGAACCGGCCGGCGGACTTTTGGCAGATCGTGCCGCCGTCGACGGGCGGCAATCAGTATGTCCAGCCGCTGACGCTCGTCGCCCTGAGCCTCATCGGTCTGTTCCTGGCGGGCAGTCCCTGCGCGGGGGAAGGCTGGACGGCCCAACGCTGTCTGGCCGCGAAGGACGAGCGGCATGCCGTCCTGGGCCAGATCTTTAACTGCTTACTGACGCTTGTCGTGCGGATGGTTCCGCTGTTGCCGCTGGCGATGCTGGCCATCGCCCTCTATCCGGCCTCCGATCCCGGCGGGCACACGTCGATGAGGCTCCCCGGCGGCGAGACGGCGCCCTCGATCAGCGTCTGGTCGCAATTGGTCATCCGCTACGCCGATCGAGTCCCCGGCTTTGGCGGCATCTTGATCGCCGCCGTGCTGGCCGGTTATATGTCGACCGTCGGCACGCTCCTGCAATGGGGTTCGTCGTTCGTCGTCAACGACTTTTACCGGCGGCACGTTCGACCGCACGCCGCCGAAGGGCAATACATCCTTGTCGCCCGCCTGACGATGGTCGTAATGATGGTCTTGGGCGCGTTCCTGGCGGTAGGCATCGACGATATCGGACCGTGGGTGTTCTTTATTAACGCGGCAATGATCGCCCCGGCGCTGCCCTTGGCCTGGCTGCGGTGGTTCTGGTCGCGGTTCAATGTATGGGGTGAACTGTTCGGCCTGGTGATTTCTGTTCCGCTGGCGAGCCTTGTCTGGTTCTGGATTCCTTGGGAAGCAGACGGGCGAATCTGGCAGCCGACGCTGTTGCTGCTAGGGGTGGGCCTGGTTGGGAGCGTCGTCGTGGCCCTACTGACGCCGCCGGAATCGGACGAAACGCTCCGCAAGTTCTATCTGAAGGTTCGTCCCCCCGGCGCCTGGCGCCGAATCCGTAACGACCTGGCGGCCGCAGGGGCCATAGATCTGGAGCAGCAGCGACGGGAGTTTCACTGGGACCTGGCGGCTTCGATGTGCGGGATCGTGTTTTGTTTTACGATGGTGTACGCGTTCTTTATGTCGGTCATGCTTCGCTGGCCGGCGGCTGCAGCGCTGAGCGCCGCCGCCGCCATCAGCGGGGCGGCCTTCTTCCACTGCTGGCTTCGAAGCGTGGCTGCGTCTAGCCAAACAGAAGCCATGCGACTGTCGCGGGCAACCACGGCGTTGCCGGCCCCCTTGGAAGTCGAATTACCCGTTTGAGCGTTGATTCAACATGCCAGTGCGAGCCGAAGATCCCGTGCGAAACCCCTACGACGCCGCCGCCGAAAGAGACCGGCACGCGCTCTGGCAAGCGCTAATCGCCCGGGATTCCGAATCGTTCGTGCAGGCCGACTGGTCGCTCTGCGCCGACGACTTCGCCAGCGACCGGTTCGAGGGAATCAGCGCCCACGGCTCGTGGAACCCGATCCATTGGACGTTGCGTTACCCAACCTTGGAGTCCTATCGCGATGACTGGCTGGCGATGGCCGAGCGCTATTTGGCGACGCCGCTGGCGGCGATTTCCCATCGCGACCTTCTCTATCGCATGCAGCAATTTGCCAAGGTGGAAATAAGCGGCGATCGGGCCGTGGTCTGGAAGCAATTCGCCGCCGACGAGCCGCTAAGCGACGGGGGCCGTTATCAAATTGCGGCGCAAAGCGTTTATCGGTTACACCGCCTGCGGAATCGCTGGTTGATCGTGGGATTCGTCGGCTACCTTCCTATGGAGTCTCGCGGCACATGAAGTGGACCGAGCTCACATCGCCGAGCCTGGGCGCGCTGTCGCACGGCACGATATGCGTGTTGCCGCTGGGTGCCACTGAACAGCATGGACCGCATCTGCCGGTGGGCGCCGATCAGCTCATCGCCGATGCGCTGGCCGAGCGGCTTGACGCCGCCTGCGGCGGAAAGCTGCTCCTCTTACCGGGGTTGCCGGCGACCTGCAGTGAGCATCACATGGCGTTTCCGGGGACGCTCACGCTAGATCATGAAACCTGCGCCCGAGTCGTCATGCAGCTTATCCAGTCGGCGGCGCGGCACGGATTTCGACGGTTCTTCGTGCTGAACGCCCATGGCGGAAATATGGCGATCGGCGGCGTCATCGCCGAGCAGGTTGCGAAGCTGTTGCCGGAAGTCGACGCCGTGTTCGGCACGTGGTTTCGCATGGCCTCCGAGGCGCTGCGCCCGCTGGTCGAGGGAGCGTATCCGGCGGTGGGCCATGCTTGCGAGTTCGAAACCAGCCTCATCATGGCGCTGCGCGGCGAGTTGGTGAACGAGTCGGCGATTGCCGACGGCGGAACGCCGCCCGATTCAAACCTGTTGCGATTCGATCTGTTGAGCGGCGGCCCGACCGTGCGCGCCGTGCCGTTCGATCGCATTACAACGAACGGAGTGTGGGGAAAACCCTCCCTGGCCACGGCGAAGAAAGGAACGGCGATTCTCGAAATCGTGCTGCCGGCCATCAGGCGCCTGCTGCAGGCCCATTGGCCTGATGCCCCGGGCCTCGACGGCCGGTCGGAGACCCCTGCCAATTGCGATACGGGGGGCGCGGCATGTACTCGATAGGCTTGATCGGCTGCGGCGAAGTGGCCGAACATGGCCATTTGCCGGCCATCCTCGGCGGCGGGGATTTTCGCCTGGCCGCGACGTGCGATTTGAATCGACGCCGGGCGGAATTGCTGGCGAGCCGCGCCGGCGGTGCAGCCCACTATACGGATTGGCGCGAGCTCTTGGCCCGGGAAGCGGAACTCGACGCCGTCGTTCTGGCATTGCCGCCGGAAATCAGTCCCGAGGTGGCGATCGAGTGCCTGGGGCGCAAACTGGCAGTTTTGGACGAGAAGCCCTTAGCGACAACGCTTGCTGACGGGCGGCGCTTGCAGCGGGCGGTGGAGCAGCATCGCGGCGTCTACCAGGTCGGATTTGTGCTCCGCTATGGTCAGTGGGTGAACGAGATCAGCCGGCTGACAGCCCAATTGGGCAGCCCGCTGCAGATCAGCGTCGAAGTATATGACGAGCGGCTTAACCCGGACGATCCAGCGCACCTCGCTCGTATTACCGGGTTCATCAAAACCAGCTCCGCCATGACGCACGAGGGCTCCCATGTCATCGACTACGTCAGTCTTTGGAATCCTTCGCACTGGACGAGCGCTAGCGCCGTAGCGAAACAGACGTCTGCCGCGTTCAGCGGACCGAACATTTGGGAATCCCGCATCAATCTCGCCGATCGGTCGACGGTCCTTGTGCGAATCGGGTGGTTGTTGCCGGAGCTGCCCCCTTCGACGGTCACAATCGTCGGCCCTGCCGGGCGGCTCGATTTCGATTGCGCCGCCGGCCGCGGCCATGTGGAGCTAGACGGCGCAGAGAAGTCCTTTGCCGCACCGCCGCTGGCCCCTGAGTGGAGCAGCCAATACGCGGCGTTCGCCGAGGCGATTGCGCGCGGGCATGCTGCGTCGGCGACCGTGGATGACGGCCTGCGAGCCTTGGAGACGACGCTCGCCTGTGAGCTATCGGCGCGCACTGGTTCGGCGATTGCGCCCGCAGATCTCTATGCCGAAGCCGCACGATCGACCAGCGACTGCGGCTTAGTTAATCAAGAAGCCCCTGATCGCCCTGTCGAATCCTGCTGACAGACATCGGCTACACCCAGCAGCCAGGCGACGCGTTCATGACGCATGACATTCAGCCCATCCGTGGTCCGGGAGTGGTCGCAAGCGCACTGCCGTTTTCAGCCGGCATACGGGCGGGCGGCTTCGTCTTTGTGTCGGGCATGGCCTCGGCCGATGAAAACGGGCGGATCATTCACGACACATTTGAAAATGAAGCTCGTCGCACCTATGAAAACCTCGCCCGAGTGCTTCACGCGGCCGGGCTCGGCTTCGACCGCGTCGTGCAGGTGCGCTGCTATCTCCAGCGGCAGGACGACTGGGACGCCCACAATCGCATCTACCGAGAGTTTTTTTCCGAGCCGTTCCCCGCCCGGACGACGCTGGTAGGCTGCCTGGGCGATCTTGTTAAATACGAGGTTGAGTGTATTGCCTACGCCGGTTGACGCTGGCCGTCCGAATGTATCCGCTTCCCGTAAGCCCGGTTGCACGATATGGCTCTTCCTGACGACGACCTTGCTCGTTTTGCTTGGATCCGTGAAAACCTGCGCGTTCCAGCGGTCTGCGATATTCTCGACGATCTGGGCCGCCGCGACCGTGCGATGCACCATCGGCTGCGCCCGCTCGATGCGGCGAACTGTGTTATCGTCGGGCGCGCCCGGACGTTTCGATGGATGGAGGTCGACTACGTCGTCGAAGACGACCCGTATGGCCTGGAAATCGAGGCGATCGATTCACTCGGCCCCGGCGACGTGGCCGTGCATTCGAGCGACGCCAGTTGGACCAACGCTCCCTGGGGCGAGCTCATGAGTACGCTGGCCAAGCGCAACGGCTCAGCCGGATGCGTGTGCGACGGGCTCATCCGCGACTGTCTGCAGATCATCGACATGGGATACCCCGTGTTTTACGGCGGCATCCGCCCGCTGGACAGCAAGGGGCGCGGCCGGGTCATGGCCTACGACGTCCCCGTCCGATGCGGCGACGTTCTGGTCCAGCCCGGCGAACTGATATTTGCCGACTTCGACGGCGTAGTGGCGATTCCGCGATCCGTTGAGGACCAGACGCTGCGCTTGGCCGAGGAGAAGCTCACGAAGGAAAATCTCACCCGGCGCGGCCTGCTGGAAGGGCGGACGCTGCGGCAGGTTTTCGACGAGTATGGCGTGTTGTAATCGATTCGCCGACGCGACTGGATGGTGAGGTCGCGCTCGATCGGCACTTACCCGGCGCGCTTTGAGCGCCTCCAGCGATGATGCACACGATACATTGCCAAAATCGACTCATCGCCTGCGCGGCGCTGTCGCTGTTTGCCGCGCTCGGCTGCTTCGCAGGCCGTTCATGCGCCGCGGCGGCGCCGTTGCTTGTGCTTACCGACGACGCCAGCGCCAACCCGTTCGGCGCATACTATAGCGAGATCCTGCGGGGCGAGGGTCTGTTAGAGTTCGACGTTCTCGATCGGGCCGCCTGGAATAGCGATGGAGGCGCCTTGCTTCCCTCCGATTATCGAGCGGTCATCCTGCCCGAGATGAGTCTCACGGCGCCCGAAGAGCAGCGGTTGCGCAGCTATGTCCAGGCCGGCGGGGTCCTGCTGGGCGCCCGCCCAGATAGCGGTCCGAGCGACGTCTTTGGCATCGAATGGGCCGGCAATCGGCCTGAACGAACGCTGCAATATTATGGCGTCGACCCGCAGGGGTCGGCGGGACGGGGCATAACGCCCGGCGCCCTGCAGTACCACGGCGTGGCCGCAAATTACGAGCTGCGCGGCGCCAGCGGCCTGGCCTACCTGTATGCCAACGCAACAACGCCCAGCGCCAATCCGGCGATTACGACCCACCGCTACGGCGAGGGGCGGGCGATCGCGTTCACCTTCGATCCCGCCAAAAGCGTCGTGCTCACGCGCCAGGGGAATCCCAATTGGCAGAACACGGAAGGCGACGGCATTCCGGGATACCGGCCGCACGACATGTTCACGCGCACTGACGGACGCAGCTATTACGATCCGGCTCGCCTGGCGATTCCACAGGCGGACGAACTCCAGCGACTACTGGCCAACGTCTTGCAGGAGGCGGTCGAAGCGCCGCTGCCGCGGATGTGGTATCTGCCGGGGGCGCACAAAGCGGTCATGGTTAACACCGGCGACGGCGAAGACAACTATGGATCGCAACTAGACGGCGTTCTCGACGACGCCGCCAGCTACGGCGGCAAATTCAGCGTATACCTGGGCGACTTCGGCGTGGCCAATACGTCCGTTGCTCAGGAAGCTGCGTGGAGGGCCGCGGGTCATGAAGTTGGCGTCCACATGTTTGCCGACGGCGCCGAGGGCGCGGGCGCCGAGTCCTACATGGATTACGCTTACGACCGAGTCACCGGCAGCTTGGAGGCAAAGTACGGCCATGGCGCCCGGACGGCGCGCAACCACACGATCGACTGGACCGGATGGGTCGAGATGGCCCGCATCGAAGCGGCCCACGGAACGCTGCTGGATACGAACTACTACCACTATCTGAACGGCGGCACAGTAGACCCGCTCTCCGCCAACGGCTACTTCACCGGCAGTGGCCTGCCGCAGCAGTTGATCGACGAAGACGGCGCGCTACTGGGAATCTATCAGGCGGCGACGCAGTGGCCCGATGAGTGGTTCGCCGATCGCGGCTTCAGCGCCCAGCAGGCCGTCGACGCGATGGAAGGGATGTTCGAGGCAGCCGAGCAGCGGGGCTATTACTCGGCATTCGTCAACAATATCCATCCCGTGCGCTACGAGGGCTCCGACATCACCTCGCAGTGGGCCCATGCTATCTGGCAATACTGCCAGGACGAAGGGATCCCCATGTGGTCGGCCGAGATGCTGCTCGACTTCGTCCAGGCGCGGAGCGCGACGCAGTTCAACGGCGTCGCCTACGAGGGTAACAGCGTGGCGTTCGATTACGTCGCCGGAGCGGACAGGCCTGATTTGACCGTCATGCTCCCGTTGACCTGGGGCGAACGACGCCTCTTGGATATCACGCTCGACGGCCAGCCTGTTGAGTGGACCTCCGAAACCATCAAAGGGCGCCAGTACGCCCTGTTGACTCCGTCGACGAGCATCGCCCGCGTCGTCGCCGATTATGCACTTCCGCTGGCAACGGATTTCGACGGCGACAACGACGTCGACGCCGACGATCTGGCCGTCTGGCAAACGGCCTATGCCGTCGACGCGGCGGCGGACGCAAACCTCGACGGCCAGACCGACGGCGCCGACTTCCTCCAATGGCAGCGGCAATTTCCAAAGACGCCAGCGGCGATACCCGCTCAGCCAATACCTGAACCTCGGCTCATGAAGATGCTCGTCCCCCTGGCAATGGTTGTCCCGCTAGCGCGATCCGCTCGCCGTTATGCTCGGCCCGCCGAGGCGGCGCCGGTTTAACACTCCGTTTACGCGAGGTTTGTGATGCATCGACGAGAGTTGCTTAAGGCCGTCGCCGGTAGCGCCGCGATCGGCGCAGCCGCCCGCAGCCACGCCGCTGAACCGGCCTCATCGAGCGAGGCGCCGCCCGTGCTGGAGCAGGACGGCGTGATGTTCTGGTCCGAGTCGTCGCTGAAGCGGGTCTACCCGAATTCCGCGCCCCGCCCGAACGAGCCCCTGCAACTCTCAACCGCCCGCAATGCGCGACTGTCGTTTCAGCTCTGCTTCCGCCATGGCATGGACTGCGGCATCCGCGTGCGCGCCGCCGTCGCGGCCCCGCACGGCTGGACGGTCCAAGTGCGCCGCGTCGGCTTCGTACCGATGCGGCAGTTGGACACCGACGTTCCGCTTGATGAAGTAGAAGGGGTCGGCCACGTGCCGGGGCTCGTGCCCGATCCGCTTTATCCGGAAGCAACCTGCTTGTCGGGACCGGAGGCCAACGGCGTATTCTGGATAACGCTGCGCGTACCGGCCGATGCGCCAGCCGGCAAGCAACGTCTCACCGCCACGCTCACCGTCGAGGATGAGTGCCGCTTCTCCGGCTGGAAAGGCGGACCTCCCCAGAACGTTGAATTGCCCATCGACGTCGACGTTAGCGCCCTTACGCTGCAGCCGCGCAAGAACTTCCCCGCGACGCACTGGATTTCCATCGATTCAATCTGGGAATACTACAAGATCGAGCCCTTCAGCGAGCGATTCTGGGAGCTGGCCGAGGCGATGATCGCCAACCTTCTCGACCATAATCTCAACGTCGTATATTCGCCCATCTTCAACGCCCGGCACGAAATCCTGGAGCGGCCGGCGCAACTGCTGCGCGTTCGGAGGTTGGCCGACCAGCGCTACGAGATGGATTTTTCCGATGTTCGCCGGTGGATTCGGCTGGCGAAAAAGCATGGCGCCGAATATCTGGAGTGGACCCATTTCTTTACGCCCGCGCCTACCAGCGGCCGCCACCCGCAACGGATTTACGAGCGCTGGGACGGCTTCGGCAAGCTTCTCTGGCCGGCCGACGAGCTTGCAACGTCCGACGCGTATCGAAAGTTCCTTGAGCAGTTCATTCCGCAGTTCAAACAGGTGCTTGAGGAGGAGGGGGCGTTCGAGCAGTCGCTATTCCACTGCGCCGATGAACCCGACGGCGACGTTCAATTGGCGGACTATCGCCAGGCCCGAACCATGCTCCGCGAATTGGCCCCGTGGATGAAAGTCATCGACGCCATGAGCGACCCCCGCTACGCGACCGAAGGGCTGACCGACATGCCCATCCCCAGCATTGTTACCGCGCCGCTCTTTGCCGAAGCCAAATGCCCGGCCTGGGTCTACTTCTGCTGCGGTCCGCGCGGCCGCTACCTGCAACGGTTCCTCGACACGCCGCTAACCAAGCTGCGGATGGCAGGATGGCTCTTCTACAAACTCAAGGCCCGCGGCTTCCTGCACTGGGGCCATAACTACTGGTTTGTCTTCTGCACCGGCACGCCGATCGATCCCTTCGCCGACGCTTCGACGGGCTCGTGGCCGTGGATGCCCTACGGCGACGCGTTCGTCGTGTACCCAGGCGAGAACGGCCCCCTCGATTCAATCCGCTGGGAGGTATTCGCAGAGTCGTTGCAGGACTACGCCATGTTGCAGGCGTCGAACCTCGAACCCGACTCGCCGCTGCTGGCGGATCTTAAGAGTTACGAGTCGTTTCCCAAGGATGAGGCATGGATCGACGCCGTAAGGAACCGCATTCTTCACCAGGAGTAGCGCAACACGTTGGCCAACGCTGGTTAAGCGCCAAGGCTTGGTAAATGGCCAACACTGGTAAGGCGCCGCGCGCTTTATTGAGAACTGCGCGACTGATGAACCGTGCCTGGCTGTCGGCTTTCGGCTAGCGGCCGACGGCCAGAGAGAAAAGGCCTGATTTTGGCCGCTAGCCGATAGTCGCTAGCCAAATCTACAACGGGTTCATTTGCGGCGCAGGAAGCAATAGTTCTGCCGGAAAGCCTCGCGGCGAAGTCCCTGCAAGGTCCCCGCCGGCCGCGCCGCTACCGAAGCCGTCCAAGCCGTCGTCCGCTAAAAGAGGCCGGCAAGCGAACGCCAACGCCCCGCGTCATCGCCGTCAGCACTCGCGAGTCATTTGCCAGCCGCCGCTCAGTAAGCGCCGCACAGCCGAACGCCGGCATGTGTCACAAGTTGTTGACCAGTAAAACCTTCTAAATAGTGGGCGGCACAAGACTCGAACAACCTGCACATTCTAGGGGAAAAGTAGGCCGTCACACGGAAAGCGGCACAGAAAGCGGCACAGTGCGCGCCGCAGCCGTCGAATTGAATCGGCTGGCGGAAGTTTGGCCCTCGCTACCGGCTAAAACGCGGGCGAAGATACTTCGCATTGCTGGCGTTTGAAGTTTGCCAATCGAGATGCTGAGACCCGCCCATTGATTCCCGACGGGCGGCGTTTCTTCTAGGCGACTGCCTCAGACCGGACGTGTCGCCACTCCAGGGACAACAGTCCCTCCAGACCCCCGCACGGCGGCACGATCGTCAGCGGCCGTACGTCGCGACTCTCAGCCGGCGCCGAGCCGTCGAGCGTCAGCAGGCCGACATTAACGATCAGTTCCCCGACGGCCCGACCCGTCACCGCCGCCAGCGCGTAGAGCAGCAGGCCGGCGGTCACGATGTCGCCGGGCAGGTCATCGGCGACGTCAGCCTCAGATATCGCCACGATCAGGCTGAGCGACTCGCCAGCCGGAATGACCTGGAGCGACAACCAGCGTAACGGGGCGTCGACGGCATCGGACGCATTGAGGATTGCCAGCGGCAGCGGCTGCTGGCCAGCGGCGAGCGCGTCGAGCGCGGCGGCGAGCTGGTCCCGGCCGCGGCGGCTGAGTTCCGCGCCGAGTTCACCAGGCCCATACGTCGATTCGCGCTCCCAGCAGCGGAGCTGTTCACCGACGCCAAACGTTTCTCCGCGACCATGGAGCCACTCCCGCAACTGCCGGAAGCACGGTTCGGCTTCCGTCAGCAGCGGCAGGCCGCGGGCGAGATTATAGCGGATCGTGGCGCCGATCAATTGGCCGCGGTCGCGTAGGGCATTGAGGGCTGCGGAGTAGTTCATCTCGTTTGTGCTCCAGGGATGAGGATAACCGTCGGAAGACGTTAGCAGTTCGACCGACCGGCGCCAAACCGAGTTGGACATCAAGGTTTGAAACTGTGGGAATCCCTAGCGCCTTCCCACACTCGGCGTGAAGCGAGGCGCCCAGCAGCCGCCATTCAGGCAGATTCCCATCGCAAGATATGGACGCCGCTGGCGGACTCGTTCAAAATTGCCCTAGACTCTTCTGGCGGGCAGGGACTATGCCGATCAGCGGTCAGTGCGGTAAGTGCTCCACCACGCTCAAGGTCAATGATTCGTTGGCCGGCAAGCGGGGTAAGTGTCCGAAGTGTGGGGCGATTGTCATCATACCGGGCTTCTCGCTGGCTGAAGCGACGGTCGATCAAATGGCCAACGAGTTGTTCCGCCGCGGCAAGAGCGCTGCCATCATCTACTTCGATACGCCCACGAACCGCAATTACAATCTGGAGGACGTCCCGGATACTGTCGTCCAATGCTGCGGATCGGACGACATGGCAACGGAGCAATTGCACCAAGTGGTTCGCGGCTTAGCGAAACTATCCGAACGGCAGCAGGCCGCGAAACTCAATCTTGGCGAGCAATCCAAAATTCCCTACGACCTTAAGGGCGACCAGCTTGGTATGAGCCTTGCGGACTTTAAGCAAAAGTATCATCGGCCTATTCAGGGTCACCACAAGCCGGCGCCCTTTACGTCCGAAGATGCTCCAGGCAAGTCAATTGACATGCTCTTAACGGAGCCTTGGCATAGCGGCGCTGGAATAATCCATGGTTCGCCCATATACCCTTTTGAACGATTCAACGGGAAGCGGCTGACCGTCGGCGGCGTGGACGTTGACCTACTCATTTATAAGTTCGTCGACGGGAAGCTTTACCAGATCGCGGCATACTTCGACACGCGCGACTTTGAGCTGTTAAGGCGTGCTCTAGTGGATCGATATGGTGAACCGACGAAAGAAGAAAAGAAGCCGGCACACGCTTTCTGGTGGAATGGCTGCTCTTCGATTTCGATGCGCCGCGGCAAAATCAACCCTCAAGAGTACTCAAGGCTGCTCTTTACGTCGGATGAGTTAATGTCCGTCGTCTTAACACGATCGCCGAAAAGCAGCGACGATTTATAAACCATGGCCGGCAAACGCGTATCTCTTTCAAAAGACCATTTGAAGACGGCGGCCGGCGCCGAACGAGGGGCGGCCAGCAGCCACGCATGCCGATTGCAACGGTTGGGACGCCGTGACCATGACATATTTGCCGAACATGACCGGTAAGTCTGATTTTGCGGCGCAAAAAATGGGCGGAATGTCCGTATTGCCTTATAGAGACCTGAGTCTCTAGCCTGCGGCGTTTTCGCCGGGCCGCTCTTGGCCGTTCTCACTACGCTCGCCACTCTGGGCGAGCGTTCCCCTCATTGGAGTCTGTCATGGACAGCGCTATTGTCGATCGTCTATCGAAAACGCAGGTCACCGGCGACGTCGCCGCCTACGCCGCGGGCCGCGAACTGGGTCGCCGGTGGGCCGAGGCCGAGGCTGATTATCGTGACCTGCAGCGGTTGGCCCGCAAACGCGACCTGCTGCTGAACGACAACGGCGACCTGCCGTTGATTGACGCGCTGTCGGGCATCCTTAGCACGATCCCGGCACCGTTCCGCGAAGAGTGGGCCGAGGCGGGCGACGACGAACTGGTCGCTGGTTTCGTCGCTGGCGCCGCCGACGTCTTCGACGAGTTCATCGCGGCGACCGCCTAAGACCTTTTCGTTTGGCCGCGGCTGGGGGAGCTGGTCACGACCCCGGCCGCGGCCGTTTCATTTGTGACCAAGTGACCAAATACAGACCAATGACTAAGCAAGCAATCCTGATGTCCTCCGACAAGCCAGCCGTTCGGCCGGTCGACTCCGATTCCATCCCTGACGCGCTGAAGGACCTGACCCGCTGGGTCGGCTGGCGCTGGACCAACCGCAACGGGCGCTGGGGCAAGCTGCCGATCAACGTCCGCACTTGCGGCAACGCCAGCAGCACCAACCCGGCGACCTGGACAACGTTCGCCGAGGCGATCGACGCGGAATGCGATGGCGTCGGCGTCGTTCTGGGCGATGGCCTGGCCGGCGTCGACTTGGATGATTGCCGTCGCGATGGCGAACTGACGCCGCTGGCGCGGTCTATTGTCGCGAGGCTCGCCACCTATACGGAGGTCAGCCCGACCGGCACGGGCGTCAAGCTGCTATGTTTTGCTGAACTGCCCGGCAGGGGTTCCAAGAGCGCGGCCGGCGACGTCGAGATGTACGACCACGGCAGATTTTTCGTTGTGACCGGTCAGCGAGTCGACGGCACGCCGGCTACTGTCGAGGATCGCCGCGCGGAGTTGGCGGCGGTCTGGCGGGAGTATATTGGCGCCAAGGCGTCTGTGGTGCCGACACTGGGCGGCAACGTCGACGCGGCGGCGCTAAACGATATGCTCCGCCACGTCGCCAAGCCGACGGAGAACGACGGTTCTAAGCGGCTGCTTTGCGTCGCCTGCCGTGCCGTGGAGCACGACCTGGCCGATGACGTTGCCATAGCGACGATCCGCGCCTACGAGGTCTCGCAGCCGTTTCCCGTGTCCTGGAGCGACAGCGACATTATTGCCCGCCTGCGAGACGCCGAGGCCAAGGCCGAGCGTGGCGCCGCGATGAGAATGATAGATACGTCAGTCCGAGACCTGGCCATCATCACGCCGCGGGCATGGCGGGCGCTTCAACTGGCCAACCAGCCGGAGTTCCTGTTTCGTTACGCGGACGCCGCGTCACGGATTGAGCGAGGCGACCGCAATGACCTGCTGATTAAGCGGCTGAACGCCAGCCAGATGCGGCATCATCTGGCCGGCGCGGCCAAATGGATTAAGTACGAGAAGACTCGGCAAGTGTTCGTGGCGCCGCCGCGAGACGTCGTAGAGGACCGTCCTAGCGACCCCCGACCAGCCGCTGCCGATTTTAGATCGGATCACCGAAACGCCCACGTTCGCGCCCGATGGATCGCTCCAGACAACCGCCGGCTACAACCCCGCAAGCCGGACATATTATGGAGCGACCGCCGAGCTGGCGATACCCGACGTGCCAGAGCGGCCGACGTCTGACGACGTGGCGGCGGCACGATCGCTGGTTGTCGATGAGTTGCTGGGCGATTTCCCTTGTATAGGCGACGCTGAGCGGGCGCACGCCGTGGCGCTGCTGCTCTTGCCGTTTGCCCGCGACCTGATCGCCGGCCCGACTCCGCTCCACCTGCTTGAGAAGCCGACGCCGGGGACGGGGGCTACCCTGCTGGCGGACATGCTGGCCCTTCCGGCGATAGGGCGGCCCATTCCGGCCATGGTCGCGCCCCGAGACGATGAAGAATGGCGGAAACTGATCACATCGAAGCTGCGCGTCGGATCGCCGTATATGTTCGCCGACAACCTCAAGCACCGGCTGGACTCCGCCGCGTTGGCCGGCGCTTTGACGGCCACGGCGTGGGAGGACCGGATACTAGGCGTGTCCGACGTGGCCCGGCTGCCAGTCCGGTGCATTTGGCTGGCGACCGGCAACAATCCCGCCGTATCAAATGAAATTGCCCGCCGGACGGTTCGCGTCCGGCTAGACTCCCGCACGGACCAGCCGCACCTACGTTCGGGCTTCCGGCATCCTAAGCTGCGCCAGTGGGCCGCCGAGAACCGCGGGCGACTGGTCTGGGCAGCGCTCACGCTAATCCGCGCTTGGATCGTCGCGGGCCGTCCCGCGGCGGCCGTTCAGCTCGGCATGTATGAGGACTGGGCCGAGACGATGGGCGGCATTCTGGAGGTGGCGGGCGTTCCCGGCTTCCTGGAGAATCTGCAGGACTTCTATGCCGATTCCGACGCCGAGGGCGCCGAGTGGCGCGGCTTCTTGGGGGCATGGTGGACGAAGTTCGGCCAAACGTCCACGACGGTAAAACAACTCTGGCCGGTCGCCGCGGAAGACGGCAGTCTCTCGTTAGGGACCGGCTCAGCGCAAAGCCAGATCGTAACGCTGGGGAAAGTGCTGACCGAACGCCGCGACCGTGTTTTCGACTTGGACGACCGGCGGCTGATGCTACGCCGCAGCAGCAAGCCGCGGCAGGGGAGTTACCAATGGTCCCTGGCGATAGCCGTTTAGGTGGGTCTCGTGGGTCTCGTGGGACTCTATACCCTCTTGTACTTTTTAATAAATACTGAAAGTGCGCTAGCGCTGGGGATATACAGACCCACGAGACCCACTAGACCCACAGTAACCGTTCACGCCCTGGGGAGCAGTGACGGCGCGGGTTGACCGGCGAGGCGCGC